>NZ_CP133019.1:3021265-3323392 GCF_030866805.1 Microbacterium terrisoli | reverse complement strand
CGCTGATCGGGTGGCTGGGCGCCCGTGCGCGTGAGCGCAACTCGATCATCGGCGTGCTGATGCCGTTCGGGTTGGGCCTGGGCATCTTGTTCCTGTCGCTGTACCCCGGGCGCAGCGCCAACCGCTTCAGCCTGCTGACCGGTCAGATCGTCACCGTGCAGAACACCGAGCTGGGGTGGCTGGCCGCGATCAGCCTCGTCGTGCTCGTCGGGCTGTTGCTGATCTGGCGGCCGCTGCGGTTCGACTCGCTCGACCCGCAGGCCGCCGCCGCACGCGGCGTCCCGGTGCGCTGGGTGTCGCTGGCGTTCATGCTGCTGCTCGGGCTGATCGTGGCCGTCGCCGTCCACATCATCGGGGCGCTGCTCGTGCTGGCACTGGTGGTCACTCCCGCCGCGAGTGCGATGCGCGTCAGCGCGGGCCCGGTCGCCGTGCCCGTGCTCGCGGCGGTCTTCGGATTCGCGGCGGCCGTCGGCGGCATCCTGCTGGCCGTCATGGGCGAGCTGCCGGTCAGCCCGTACATCACGACCATCTCGTTCGTGATCTACCTGGTGTGTCGCGGACTCGGCGCCCGCCGCGGACGCGTGGTGCGCGCGGCGGCGACGGCAGCGGTCTGACCCGCGCCGTCGGGCTCACTGCTGATTCTTAGCCGGCGGCGCTCACCCTTGTCTGGTGCGCATGCAGACACCACCACGCAGCCTGGTCGCCCGGGTCGCGGTTCCCACCCTCGCCTTCTGGCTCGCCAAAGGCGCGTCGACGGCCCTCGGCGAGGCGCTGTCGGACTTCTCGATCCATGTGCTGCCGCCGGTGGCCGCGGTGCTGATCGGGTTCGTGCTGTTCGCGGCGGTGCTCGTGCTGCAGCTGACGCGGCGGCGCTTCATCCCCGCCGTCTATTGGCTGACCGTCGCCATGGTCGGTGTGTTCGGGACCATGGCCGCCGATGTCGTGCACGTCGTGATCGGTCTGCCCTACCTGGTGTCGGCGACGCTGTACGCCGTGCTGCTGGCCGCCGTGTTCACAGCCTGGAGGCTGACCGAGCACACGCTCGATGTGCATGCCATCACCACCACGCGCCGCGAGCTGTTCTATTGGGGGGCGGTGGTCGGCACGTTCGCGATGGGCACCGCGCTCGGCGACTTCACCGCGGTGGGGCTCGGAATGGGATACCTGCCCTCGGTCGCGCTGTTCGCCGTGCTGATCCTGATCCCCGCCCTCGGGTACCGCTTTCTGAGGTGGAACGGCGTGTTCGCGTTCTGGTTCGCCTATGTGCTGACCCGCCCGCTGGGCGCGTCGATCGCAGACGGGCTGGGCAAGCCGGTCAGCGCGGGCGGGGCAGGGCTCGGAGCGGGCTGGGTGTCGCTGGGGTTCGCCCTGGCCATGGTCGTCATCGTCGCGGTGTCGGTGCGGTGGACCGGCCGGCGGGCGCAGGTCGAGACCGCCGAGGTCGGCTGACCGCCGGTGTCGGCGAGTCGGCAGACCGGCGGGCGGCAGCCCCGTGGGCGGGCATCGTCGTCGCCTCACGTGCACAGCCCCTCTTCATACAGCCCGCCCTACACTCGAAGCATGGCCCAGCGCAACACGTGGCAGCGTGAACGCGTGCGCGAAGCCCTGGCCGAAACGCCGGGCTTCGTCAGCGCGCAGTCTCTGCATGCCACTCTGCGCGAAGAGAACACGGGCATCGGCCTTGCCACCGTGTACCGAGCGCTGTCTGACATGGCTTCGGCGGGCGACGCCGATTCGCTGCAGAGCCCGGAGGGCGAGAGCCTGTACCGTGCGTGCACGAGTCCCGGGCACCACCACCACCTCATGTGCAGGTCGTGCGGTCTGACCGTCGAGATCGCCGCGACCGACGTGGAGACGTGGGCGCGCGCCACGGCGGCCAGCCATGGGTTCACCCAGGCCGAGCACGTCGTCGACATCTTCGGATTGTGTGCGGATTGCACCGCGAACCGCGCCCGCACGGGGCGCCTGGCGACCGATGCCGCAGAGCACCACTGATCTGGCGAACCCCCGCACGCGCGCTGTGACGCACACGCGCGCTGTGACGCACACGCGCGCGCACGCGACGCCTGCGCGCCGACGCCGGCCTGCCCTGGCGGCCGGGATCGGAGCGCTCGCCGTCGTCGCGCTGTTCGCGGTCTTCGCCTTCGTGCCGCAGCTCACACCGGGGCTGCCCACTCGCCTGCAGGACGGCCTGACCCTCTCGATCAGCGTGCTCATCGAGTCGCTGCCGTTCGTCATGATCGGCGTCGTCCTGTCGATCGTGGTGCAGGTGTGGGTGCCTCCCGGGGCTCTGGAGAGATGGATGCCGCGGCGGGCGTGGGCTCGTCGGATCGTGCTGTCGTTCCTGGGCATGTTCGTGCCGGTCTGCGAGTGCGGCAACGTCCCGTTCGCGCGCGGCCTGCTCATGCGCGGGTTCAGCGTGCCCGAGACCCTGACGTTCCTCATCGCGGCCCCCATCGTCAACCCGATCGTGATCATCACCACGCACCAGGCGTTCGGATTCAGCGACGGCATCCTGATCGCACGGCTGGGCGGCGGTCTGCTGGTGGCCAACCTGCTCGGCTGGATCTTCAGCCGGCATCCCCACCCCGAGCGCCTGCTCACCGAGCGGTTCATCCGCACCTGCGACATCGCCGCGCAGGACCGCCACGGACGCGGGCAGCGCAGCATCGCCCAGTTCGTCGTCGAATTGCGCGCCGTGATGCCCGCCCTCATCATCGGGTCTGCGCTGGCGGGAGCCGTCCAGGTGCTCATCCCCCGCGACGCGCTGCTCGCGATCGGATCGAACCCCGTGCTGTCGATCGTCACGATGGTCCTGCTGGCGATGATCGTGTCGATCTGCTCGAACGTCGACTCATTCTTCGCGCTGTCGTTCGCCGCGACGTTCACGCCCGGTTCGATCGCCGCGTTCCTGATCGTGGGGCCGCTGGTCGACGTCAAGATGCTCACTCTGCTGCGCACGACGTTCCGTGCTCCGGCGCTCGTGGTCATGGTGGTCGTCGTGGTACTGACGGCGTTCGCGATCGCGGTGGGGGTGAATCTGCTTGCGTGACTCGTGGGGCGCATGGGGCGGCCGCTGGCTGGGCGTCGGTCTGGCCTCGGTGCTCGCCGTGGTCACCCTGGGACTGTGGGCCACGGGGCGTCTCGGTCTGTACATCAACCCGTCGTCGAACTGGTTCGCCGTTCCCATGGCGGTGCTCGTGCTGGTCGGCGCGGTGCTGAGCTTCCTGCTGCCGGCGGGGGCCGAGGCCGACCACGGCCACGACCACGGCGTCGGCCACGAACACGACCACCGCGTCGGCCACGATGACGTTCACGGCCAGGCTCCCGATCCCGGCGAAACCCGCCACCGGCGGCCCGGTGGGGCTCTGCCGCACTCCGGCCGCCGTCGCCGCCGCCCCTCCGTCGGCATCGGTGCCGTGGCCGTGGCAGCCGGCGGGGTCGCGGCATCCGTCGTCACCCTCTCGATGCTGATCGTCCCGCCCGCCAGCCTCTCGGCCGAGATCGCGCAGTCCCGCGACACCGGCGCAGCCCCGCTGTTCGCGGGGTCCGACGTGGTGGCGCTTGCCACGCGAGGTGACACGTCCCGCTTCGGCGTGGGCGACTGGGCGAGCGTGTTCGCCACGGCCACCAACACCGACGCGTTCGAGGGCGATGCGGTCACCCTCACCGGGTTCGTGTCAGCGGCGGCTGCCGCCGGCGGCTTCCGGCTGACGCGCATGGTCATCACGCACTGCGTGATCGACGCGCAGCCTGCCTCGGTGCCGGTCAGCGTCTCGGCCGCCGGCTCCGCGCACCGCAGCCTGGGCACCGGCGTCTGGGTGAGCGTGACCGGCACTGTGCGCTCCACGTCGGCGGGCAAGCTCGAGGTCGACGCGAGCCGCATCGAGCGCATCGCCGAGCCCAAGGACCCGTATGAGTACTGACGCGCCCCGAAGTGGGCGTCGCGCTGCGGGACGACGGCGTCAGGCCCGGCTCTATGCGGTGACGCTCGCTGTCGTCATCGCCGTGCTCGGGGTCGTCGGGCTCGCAGGAGCGGCGGTCACGACGGGTCAGGGACCGCGGGTGTCGAGCACGAGCTCCGACCCGAAGGCGGCGGTCGCGGCATCCGGATCGCGCCTGATCGTCGCGATGAACCAGTCCCTGCGCAAGGTCGAGGCCGAGCAGGTGACCGTGACCCCCGCCACGCCGTTCACCGTCGACACGTCGGGGCGCTCGATGGGCGTGCGCTTCACCCTGCCGCTGCACGACGACACCGAGTACACTGTGCGCTTTCGCGACGTCGTCGGCATCGGCGGCGGACCGGCCGCTGATGTCGTCGAGCGATTCCGCACCCCGCGTCTGCGCGTGCTCGTGATGCAGCGCGGGCAGGACGGCGACCGGATCCTCAGCACCGACGTGCGCGGCGGAGACCGCGAACCGGTGTTGACGGATGCGCACATCGAGGATTTCCGCGCCACCCCCGAGCACATCGTCGTCCAGACCCTCGACTCGCGTGGGCGGGCGCGGCTCACGGTGACCAGACCCGACGGCACCCATCGCCGTGCTCTCCCCCTGCCGGGGTCGGGGCAGATCGCGCAGCTGCAGATCGCCGACCGCGGAGATCTGGCCGGCTACACCTACACCGACGCCGACCCGGGCGCCGCCGGAGCGCAGATCAGCGCGCTGTACGTCGCGTCGTTGAAGGATGCCGCGGCCCGCACGCCGCCCCGCCGCATCCCGCTGCCGGGTTCTGACACGCGTGTGGCCGATTGGCGGTTCGTGCCCGACAGCGACAGCATCCTCGTGATGACCTTCGACGGGCGGATGCTGCTGACCGGCGCGAACGGCGACAAGCCCGTCGACCTCGGCCGGGGACTGGCCATCGACGGCATCGCCCGTGGCTCGTCGACCGCCGTGATCGAGCGCGCCGACGGCGTCTTCACGGTCGACCTGGCCGACGGCAAGCAGAAGCCGCTGCCGCCGGCGACCGAGGCCGGCGCCGCCGTGCCCGGCCAGGCCGGGCCGGTCGTTCCAGCGCCGGGGGATGACGGAACGACGATCCGCTACTACGCCGTGCTGCATGTCGCGGGAGCCGCGGGCGCGGACTCGGGTGCGCCCGAGGGCACCACCGTGTTCCGGGTCGACCGCGCGGGGAAGTCTCTGCCTGTGCTGCAGCTGCCCGCCGCCGACGCGGTGCTGCAGACCTGCGTGTCGCCCAGTGCGCGCTATGTCGCGGTGACCGTCGCCCCCGACACCGTGAACAACCCCTACGACCAGTACCAGCTGCCGATGCCGCTCAGGACGCTGACCCACATCGTGGATCTCACCGAAGGTCGCGAGGTCTCGCAGGTGCACGGCTTCGCGCCGTCATGGTGTCAGGAGCCGCCGGCACTGACGGGCTGAACGGCCGCTATCCGCGCGCGAATGCGGTGAGGATCCGTCCCGGCTCGGTCACCGATGAGGCGAGCACCCGCCCGGCGAGAGTGTCGAAGTCGTCGGACTCGAAGTATCCGCCGTTGCGATAGATCTCCATCCGCTCCACGAACGCGTGCGTGCTGGCTTCGGGGTGGAACTGCGTGGCGTACAGCCAGTCGCCCACGCGGAACGCCTGCACCGGGCACGCCTCGTTCGTCGCCAGCAGCACGGACCCCGGTGGAGTGGCCCCGGACCCCTCTTTGTGCGCTGTCAGCACGGTGAACCGGCTCGCCAGCCCGCCGAACAGCGGATCGTGCTCGCCGGCCGGGGTGAGCGCGACGGTCGCCGGCCCGGTGTCTTCGGGAAAGCGGCGGCTGACTTCGCCGCCCAGCATCCGGGTCACCACGCCGATGCCGTAGCAGGTGAACAGCGCCGCGGTGGTTCCTGCCGCCGCCGCCGCGGCGATCCGCTCGAGGTCGGCTTCGAGCCGCAGCTGCACGTCGGTTTTCGTCGAGGACGGATCGGTCACATTGAACGGGCTGCCGCCGACGAGGAACCCCGACCAGCGCTCGAACGCGTCGGGCGGCAGCGGGTCATGCACCAGATCGTGCATCTCGAGCTGGTCGCCGCCGACCTGCGACATCGACCGGAAGGATTCGTACTCCGCGTCCGCCGCGCCGCGCTGCGGGCGCACGCACATATACACGAGGGGCATGGCCGCGAGTCTAGAGGCGTATGGTGGTGCCAGAAACCCCCTGGTTCCCCTGCAATGACAGATCTTCTTCCCGACACGCGTCTGCGCCCCGCCACGCGCGATGACCTGACCCCGTTGCCGGTCGAGGTCGCGCCGCGCCTGCTGGGCGGCATCCTGACAGTGACGATGGATGCCGCAACTGTCGCGCTGCGGATCACCGAGGTCGAGGCCTACCACGGCAAGGGCACGGGCCCGGTGCCGGATCTGGGCTCGCACGCCCGCATGGGCTACACGGCCCGCAACGCGACGATGTGGGGCGAGCAGGGGCATCTGTACGTGTACCTCAGCCACGGAATCCACTCGTGCGCGAATGTCGTGTGCGGGCCGGAGGGCGAGGCCGGTGGCGTGCTGCTGCGCGCCGGCGAGATCGTGGACGGCATCGAGATCGCGCGCGTGCGGCGGCCCGCCGCCCACACCGATCGCGAGCTCGCCCGGGGTCCTGGGCGCCTGGGCGACGCGATGGGGCTCACGCACGCGCTGCACGACGGCATCGATGTGGTCGATGCGACGCCGTTCGGCGGGGCCGTGGCGCGACTCGCGCTGCGTGACGAGCCGTTGCAGGATGTGGCATCCGGCCCCCGTGTGGGCATCGCGGGAGTCTTCGGCACCGACGCGTTCCCGTGGCGGTTCTGGATCCCCGGCGACCGCACTGTCTCACCGTTCCGGTGGGGTCGCGGCGCGGCGGAGGCGGCGTCCCGGCTCTGACCGGCGCGGCCTGGACCTGTGCGCCCGGTCAGCCGCCCATGCGCTGCGTGCCCAGCACGGCGAGCAGTTCGAGCTTCTGCGCCGCCTCGGTGTGCGGTGGCGCGGTCAGCACGAGCAGCGCCTGCGACTGGTCTTCGGTGAACAGCACCTGGCAGTCCAGTTCGATCGGGCCGAGCTCGGGGTGGATGAGCGTCTTGTGGTCTTCGAACCGCGCTGCCACCTCGTGCCGCTCCCACAGCTCGGCGAACTCGTCGCTGGCCGACTGCAGCGCGCGCACCAGCTCACCTGCCCGCGAGCGCGGGCCCATCGCTCCGTAGGCGACGCGGAGGTTCGCCACCAGGGCGCGCGACTGGCGCGGGTGGTCGTCCTGCGGATAGATCGCGCGGGCGGCCGGTTCGGTGAACCAGCGATAGACATCGCTGCGCGCGAATCCGGTGCGGGCCGCGCTGTCCCCGAAGAGCGATGTGGCCATGCGATTGGCCACGAGCGTCTCGGCAAGATCGGACATGATGAGCGCGGGCGTGTCCTCCAACCTGTCGAGCACGCGCAGCAGCGCCGGGGCGACGTGGGGGAGCGAGGTGCGCCGATCCGGCGCAGAGTGCCCGGCCACGCGGAACAGGTAGTCGCGTTCGGAATCCGTCAGACGCAGTGCGCGCGCCAGCGCCGCCAGCATCTGCTCGCTGGGCTGTGGGCCGCGCCGCTGCTCGAGGCGCGTGTAGTAGTCGACCGACATGCCGGTCAGCTGTGCGACCTCTTCGCGCCGCAGTCCGGGGGCGCGCCTGCGTGCGCCCTCGGGCAGTCCGATGTCGCCGGGCTGCAGCGCCTCACGTCGGTGGCGGAGGAAGTCGGCCAGTGTGATGCGGTCCATGCGACCATTGTGCTGCCCGGGCGCGCTGCGAACCAGGGATCGCCGGTCCCCCGATCGACGGGTCTCTTACACCGCGGGCGGATGCCGCCGATCGTGGAACGCATGAACATCACAGGAAATACCGTCTTCATCCCCGGCGCGACGAGCGGGATCGGCCTCGCTCTCGCGCTCCGGCTGCAGGCCGCCGGAAACACCGTCATCATCGGCGGTCGCCGCACCGAACTGCTCGCGCGGCTGCACGCGGAGCACGGGCTGGACACCGTCCGCATCGACACGACCGATCCTGACGACATCCGCACCGCCGCCGCTGACGTGATCGGCACGCACCCCCAGTTGAACGTGCTGATCGCCATGGCGGGCATCATGCGGGTGGAGGACTGGCGCAGCGACGGCTTCCTCGCCGACGCCGAGCAGACCGTCACGACGAACCTGCTGGGCCCGATCCGGCTGGTCGCCGCCTTCATCGGGCACCTGCAGACGCAGCCGGACGCGATGATCGTCACCGTCTCCAGCGGCCTCGCTCACACGCCGCTGCGTGTGACGCCCAGCTACAACGCGACCAAGGCCGCCATCCACATGCTCTCCGAGTCGCTCCGACTGCAGCTGTCCGACACCTCTGTGAGCGTGCTCGAGCTGGTGCCGCCGGCCGTGGCGACCGATCTGATGCCCGGACAGCGCACGAACCCGTTCGCCATGCCGCTGGATGAGTTCGTCGACGAGACGATGGCGTTGATCGCGGCCCAACCCGACCAGCACGAAGTGCTCGTCGAGAACGTGAAGCCGCTGCGCTTCGGCGAGGTGCGCGGCGACTACGACCAGACCGTCGAGGCGCTGAACCGGACCGATCCGCATGTTGCCGCCTGAGCAGCCGTCTGAGCAGAAGAACCCCAGGTCAGCAACCAGGATGTGACTTCCCCTCGGAAGTGGGCTATGGTCACTCGGAATACCCGCCGGCTGGACCAAGGGAAGCGAGTATCACGATGGCTGACAAGAACCGTGCGAAGAAAGCTCCGCAGGCGACTCTGAAAGAGAAGCGCGCAGTGAAGAAGGAGCGCGCCGAGGAGACCACCGTCAAGGCGCGCAAGCGCTGACGTAGGACCTCGGTCGTTGAGCGGGCCTGCCGGATGTGCGGCCGAGACGAAGCGCCGCCGACGTCGCTTCGTCTCGCCCGGCCCGCTCAACGGCTGAGAGGGGCCGCCGTCACGGCGAAACGCCCGGCCATGCTAGACTCTCCCCTTGTCTGTGCGCACTCCTGCGTGCAGTTCGCACCCTCCTGATGACACCGACCGAAAACGGCCGGTTCTTCGGCTGGGTGCAGACAAGGGATCTTGGGTGAGGCCGTCCGGTCTCACGGTATAGAAGGAGACATCACCATGGCTGCAGTGTGCCAGGTGACTGGAGCGGTTCCCGGCTTCGGTCACAACATCTCGCACTCGCACCGTCGGACGAAGCGCCGCTTCGACCCGAACGTGCAGAAGAAGACCTATTTCGTTCCGTCGCTGGGCCGTAAGATCACGCTGAACGTGTCTGCCAAGGGCATCAAGGTGATCGACGCCCGTGGCATCGAGTCGGTCGTGAAGGACCTGATCGCGAAGGGTGTGAAGCTCTGATGGCGAAGAAGTCACAGGACGTCCGTCCGATCATCAAGCTGCGTTCCACCGCTGGCACGGGGTACACCTACGTGACCCGCAAGAACCGCCGCAACAACCCCGACCGCATCGTGCTGAAGAAGTACGACCCGGTAGTGCGCAAGCACGTCGAATTCCGAGAGGAGCGCTGATCGCATGGCCAAGAAGAGCAAGATCGCGCGCAACAACCAGCGCGCCGAGATCGTCGCCCGTTACGCCGAGAAGCGCGCCGAGCTGAAGAAGCAGCTGATCGACCCCACCTCCACCGACGAGCAGCGCGAAGCCGCTCGCGTGGGTCTGCAGAAGCTGCCCCGCAACGCGTCGCCCGTACGCCTGCGCAACCGCGATGTCATCGACGGCCGCCCGCGCGGCAACCTGTCGAAGTTCGGCATCTCGCGTGTGCGCTTCCGCGACATGGCGCACCGTGGCGAACTGCCCGGCGTGACCAAGTCGAGCTGGTAACACCAGCTCGCGTCAGACAAGGCCGGAACCCCGCGGGGTTCCGGCCTTCGTCGTTCTCCGCAGTCAAACGCCACATCAGTCACTTGCGTCACATAAGACACCGCGACACGCCGGTGAGAATCGGGGAGGATGCCGCGAAATCCGCGTGATTCCGCGGTTTCTTGGTACATTCGACGCGGTCGCATTGACCAGCCGGGGGGCGCAGGGCTCCTCGGTCACGTAGAGAAGGCGGCAACCACGCCGTCTGGAGGACACATCCACATGGCCGACAAGTCCATCACCAAGACCGAACTCGTTGCGAGCATCGCCAGCGCGACGGGCCAGAGCCAGGCCGTCGTCTCCGGCGTTCTCGACTCCCTCTTCTCCACGGTCTCCGAGGCCGTCGCCAAGGGCAGCAAGGTCTCGATCCCCGGTTGGATCGCGTTCGAGCAGGTCGCCACCGCGGCCCGCACCGGCCGCAACCCGCAGACCGGGGCCGAGATCAAGATCCCCGCCGGCAAGCGCGTCAAGGTCACTGCAGGCTCGAAGCTGAAGGCTGCGGTCAAGTAAGCACCGCCGGGTAAACACCGTCGAGCACGATCTTGCGATGAGGGATGCCGCAGCCGCGGCATCCCTCATCTTTTTCGTGTGATTCCCGCGGGGGGCTGACCTTCAGCGAATCCGCTTAGGCTTGAGGGGTGAACCCCCGCGCCCTGCGGGCCATCGGGCCCGTGCTTCTCGTTGTGGCCGCGCTCATCGCCGCGACCTGGGCGCTCGCCTTCGGCGGCGGTGCCGCGCCCCTTCAGCTGGGTGACCCCGGCCCCGGGGTGCGCTGGGGCCTGCCGCTGGTGACGCTGGTGGTCAATCTGTCGGCGGCAGGGCTGTGCGGGTCATTGGTGGTGGCGCTGTTCACGCTGCGCCCCGACGAGAAACCGTTCGACGTGGCGCTGCTGGTGGCCTCCGTCTCGGCCACGGTGTTCACGCTCGCCTCCGCCGCCACCGGCTTTCTCACGTTCGTCCTGACGTTCAACCCGACGATCGGCCTCGACAACACGTTCGGCAGCCAGCTGGGCAACTGGCTCACGCAGACCGAGGGCGGCCGCACTTGGCTGATCACGACGCTGGCCGGCGCCGTCATCTGCGTGCTGACCTACGCGGTGCGCGGCTGGACGATGACGCTGATCACCGCGGGCCTCGCCCTGGCGGCCCTCGTGCCCATGGGCACGCAGGGCCACTCCGGCGCGCTGGCCAGCCACGAACTGGCCGTCAGCGCGATGATCATGCACATGATCGGCGCCGCCGTGTGGCTCGGCGGTCTCGTGCTGCTGGTGGTCCTGCGTCCGATGGTCAAACGCGAGGCGATGGCCGACATGATGGCCCGCTACTCGTCGATCGCACTGGTGGCCTTCATCGTGGTCGCGATCTCGGGCATCGTGCGCGCCGCCGTCTCGCTCGGCGGTCTCAGCGAGATCTTCTCGGCCTACGGCACCGTGCTGCTGGTCAAGGTGCTCTCGCTGGTGCTGTTGGGCGTGTTCGGCGCGATCTATCGCACCCGTCTGATCTCCCGCGCGCGCGAGGCACGGGCATCCCGCAGCTTCTGGGGGTTCGTGCTGATCGAACTGATCATCATGGGCATCGCCAGCGGTGCAGCCGTCGCCCTCGCGCGCACGCCCCCGCCCGGCGATCAGGTGCCGGTGTCGCAGACCCCCGCCGAGATCTTGACCGGGGCACCGCTGCCGCCCGAGCTCACGCTGGCGCGCTGGTTCACCGAGTGGAACTTCGACGTGCTGTGGGTCGTCGTGTGCGGCTTCGGCCTCTTCTTCTACCTGGCCGGTGTGTGGCGCCTTCGCCGCCGTGGTGACAAGTGGCCGATCCACCGCACCGTGCTGTGGGTGGCAGGCATGCTGTTCCTGTTCTGGGTGACCTCGGGGCCGATCAACGCCTACCAGGACTACCTGTTCAGTGTGCACATGGGCGGGCACATGATGCTCACCATGGCGATCCCCGTGCTGCTGGTGCCCGGCGCACCCGTGACCCTTGCGCTGCGCGCGATCGCCAAGCGCCGCGACGGCACGCGCGGAGCACGCGAGTGGATCATGTGGGCCGTGCACACCCCGTTCGCGCGTGTGGTGACCAACCCGATCGTCGCGGCACTGATCTTCGGCGTCTCGCTGTGGGTGTTCTATTACACCGACCTGTTCCGATGGGCGCTGTACGACCACCTCGGCCACGAGTGGATGGTCGTGCACTTCCTCATCTCGGGCTACCTGTTCGTGCAGTCGCTGATCGGCATCGATCCGGTGCCGTACCGCATGCCGCACTCGCTGCGGCTGGTGGTGCTGATCCTGGTCATGGCCACGCACGCGTTCTTCGGGGTCACGCTGATGATGCAGTCCGGCCTGATGGTGGCCGAATGGTTCGGATCGATGGGACGCACCTGGGGTGCGACACCGCTGTTCGATCAGTATGTCGGCGGCGGGGTGGCGTGGTCGATCGGTGAGATCCCGACCATGATCCTCGCGATCGTGGTGGGCATCGACTGGAGCAGGAGCGATGCGCGCGCCGAGCGCCGTGCCGACCGTCAGGCCGACCGCACCGGCGACGCCGAGCTCGTGGCGTACAACGAGCGGCTGGCGGCGATGGCCGCGCGTGACGCTCGGGATGCAGCCCGCGAGGCGCAGCTTCAGCAGCGGTAGCGGCCGCGTCTCAGCTGCTGGGCGAGGCGATCTGGATCGAGGCGGCACCGCTGGGCGAGATGCCGATGGTGCCGACCATGCGGAACGGGACGTCCTCATCGACGTGGTGGATGGAGCCGTCGTAGATCGAGCGGATGTCCACGACGATGTGGGCCACGCCGCTGGTCTCGGGAATCGCCCAGTCCTCGTCTTTCGGGACGATCGTGATCTTCGGCTCCTTGACCATCGACCAGGTCGGCGGACTGTCGATGCGGTTGCGCACCACGTATCCGAACGGGCAGCCGGTCGGCTGGAGCACCTGCTGGGTCGCGCACTGATCGAGGAAGTCATCGACGCGGCTCTGCACCGTGTCGATGAACTTGTCGGTGGGCTCGGTCTGCACCTCCACCGGCACCTTCTTCATCGGGGCGTCTGAGAGCACAGCCACTCCGGGCGAATACGAGATCGGCGTGTCCACGCGCACCGAGTACAGGCCGGGGGTGAACATCAGCATCGGCACCGCATCGGCCGGGTCCACCTCGGAGCCGGCCAGAGCCACCTGACGCTTGTCGAGCCGGAAGCCGTTGACCTGGAACGTCATCGACCCGTGCAGCGTCAGATCGACCACCGCCAGCGGACTGCGGGCGAAACGCCAGGCCGGCAGCAGGCCGATATGGCCGTCGCCGGTGACCTGGAAGGTCGTGGTGCCCGGGTAGCCGCCTGCGCGATAATCCACCGTCACCTCGGTGATGTCGCCGTCGGTCCGCTCGGAGCGGACCTGCACGTCGGTCAGCGTCGACAGCGCCGACTGACGCAGCAGTGCCTCGGAGGCGTTCTTGGGCAGGCCCGCCGCCTGCATCTCGGACCGGTCGATGGCGACCCCGGCAACCAGCAGCGCATCGGCGGCATGCCCGGTCGAGAGCAGGTCGAGGTAATGCTCCACGAAGGCGGCCGGACTGTACAGGCTGCGGTACAGGAAGCTTCCGCCCACCCCCAGACCGCCCAGCAGCACCGCGACGATGACCCCGATGAGGGTGAGGTCCCGTCCGAGGCGAACACGGGTGCCGTCGGTGCGCACGGATGCGGTGGTCGCCGAATCCGGTTCCTGCGGCGGGGAGACAGAGGACTCGGGCGGCGCCTCAGCCGTCGCGTCCATCGATCCCCGATTCATCTCCTCAGTCTAGAAAGAGCATCCGGGAGGGTCCTGTGGATCGTCACGCGGCGTCGCGGGCGCGGGCCTCTACCATGGACAGGTGAGCACGCCGATCCTGTCCGCCGAGCAGGAGACGCTGTTCCGGCTCATCGAAGACACCCGCGAGCACGTGTTCGTCACCGGTCGCGCCGGCACCGGCAAGTCGACCCTGCTGAACCACCTCGCGATGCACACCGACAAGCAGATCGCGGTGTGCGCGCCCACGGGAGTCGCGGCGCTGAACGTGATGGGTCAGACGATCCACTCGCTGTTCAAACTGCCGATCGGACTGATCGGCCGCAAAGACGAGCCGCAGTCCGATGCGACGCGAAAGCTGCTGAACGCCATCGACACCCTCGTCATCGACGAGATCTCGATGGTCAACGCGGATCTGATGGATGCCGTGGACCGCGCGCTGCGCACCGCCCGGGGCCGCCGGGCCGAGCCGTTCGGCGGTGTGCAGATGGTGATGTTCGGCGACCCGTATCAGCTCGCCCCGGTGCCGCCGCGCGGCGACGAGAGACGGTACGTCGAGGATCATTACCGCTCGTTCTGGTTCTTCGATGCACATGTGTGGGCCGGTGAGGCCCCCGATGAGTCCGGCCTTCTCGACCTCGGACGCCACGGAGCCGAGCTGAACATCCGCGAGCTGCGCGACATCCACCGCCAATCCGACCCTGTGTTCAAGGCCATGCTCAACGCGGTGCGCCACGGGCATGTCACCGCCGAGATCGCCCAGGTGCTCAACGACACCGGTGCCCGCACGCCGCCTACCGCGGCCGATGACGAACCGCCGGTGATCACGCTGGCCACCCGCAACGACCGCGTCACCGCGATCAACAAGCGCCACCTCGATGCGCTGCCCGGGCGCGCTCAGACCGCTGTCGCCGAGATCAGCGGCGACTTCGGTCGCGGTGACGCGTATCCCGCCGACGTCGACCTCGCACTGAAAGTCGGTGCACAGGTGATGTTCCTGCGCAACGACACGCAGTCGTTCGGCGAGCCGCCGCGCTGGGTCAACGGCACGATCGGCACGGTCACCCGCATCGCCGGCGGCACGGTGCGCGTGGACGTGGACGGTGACGAGCATGACGTCGAACCGGCCGTGTGGGAGAAGTTCCGCTACGCGTACGACCCGTCGACCAAGGCGCTCTCGCGCGACATCGTCGCCGAGTTCACCCAGTTCCCGCTGCGGCTGGCGTGGGCGGTGACGATTCACAAATCGCAGGGCAAGACGTACGACCGGGCGATCATCGACCTGGGTTCGGGGGCGTTCGCACCCGGGCAGACCTACGTCGCCCTGTCGCGGTTGACCTCGCTGGACGGGCTGTACCTGACCCGCCCGCTGCGGCCACGTGACATCCAGGTCGACCCCGACGTTCAGCGGTTCATGGCAGGGGTGCGGGCCACGGCATCCTGAACCGCGCCTTCATGAGACCCTCGTCATTCGGCGATGCACCACAGGCACGCGCGATACGCGGTGTGTTTGAATGCTAACTGGACAGTCACCGGGGGGTGAGGGATGCCGATTCGTTCGAGGATCGCACGTGCCGTGGTCGCATCCCTCGGCGCGCTCGCCCTGGTGCTGACCGTCGTCGCATGCTCCTCGCCGGCCCACCCCAATGTGGTGGCTTCGCTCGCGCCTCACTCGCAGCTGCCCGACGCCACCCGACAGCAGCTGTCTGCAGCGGTCACCGATGCGATGGCCGCCACCGGGTCATCCGGCGCGATCGCCGGCGTGTGGGCCCCGTGGAGCGGCACGTGGGTGCAGGGCCTGGGATCGACGACGTGGGGCGGCAAGACGCCGGTCGACCCCGACATGACGTTTCGCGCCGGTCCCGTCACCCGCGCGATGACGTGCGATGTGCTCTATGAGGTGGCCGATCGAGGCACCGTCAGGCTCACCGACAGTGTCACGAAGTACGTCAGCGGCATCCCCAAGCTGTCGGAGGTGACGCTGCAGCAGCTGTGCGACGGCACCAGCGGGATCGGCTCGTATCGCGGCGTGCTCGAACCGCTGCTGCGCATGACGCCGGGCCGCACGTGGGATCCGCGCGAACTGGTGGGCTACGGCATCGGGCAGGTCGGCGAAGACCTGCAACCGGGTGTGGGCTTCCGCGACTCCGATGCGGGCTATGTGCTTCTGGGCCTGGCGCTGGAACGCGCGACGGGGAAGAGCGCGTCGGCGCTGCTCAGCGAGTACGTGTTCGACCCACTGGGCCTGTCGTCCTCGAAGCTTCCCGGGGCGACGGCGTCCGAACCCGTCGTCGGGTCATCGCAGCCGCTGCCGGGCTACTACCTGGCGTCCAGGACCAAGAGCGGCGCGTACGTCTGCGACAAGCAGACGGACATCACCGAGCAGTCGGCCAGTTTCGGGTTCACCGACTCGGGGGTCGTGTCTGACATCGAAGACGTGGCCGCGTACGCGCATGCGCTGGCCGAAGGCACGCTGGTCCCGACGAAGAAGCGCCTCGCCGCGCCGCTGGCGGTCGCACCCACCGCGCCGGCCTGGTTCACGACCGCGGGCGGCGTCGTGAAGGTCGGACCCCTGATCGGTCAGTACGGCCAGGCGTCGGGGTACCTTACAGCGGCGTTCGCCGATCCCGCCAGCGACCTGGTGGTCGCCGTGGTGCTCAACGACTCCACCGCAGGCCAAGGGCCGATCATCGACCTCGTGCGCGAACTGGCAGCCATCGCGTCGATGGCACCGGGCGTCGGGGGCAAAGCTGCGCCGGCTCTGGGATTGCCGTGGACCGCCGATCAGTTCCACGCCACGATCGCCAAGAACGCGATCTGCCCCGTCCCGCGCTCCTAGGGTGCAGGTCGACGCTCCTGGGGTGCAGGTCGGCGCTCCTGGGGTGCAGGTCGGGGCTCCTGGGGTGCAGGTCGGTGCTCCTGGGGTGCAGGTCGGCGCCGCTGGGGTGCAGGTCGGCGCCGCGACGGATCAGTCGGTCAGGCGCTGGTTCGTGTTCGTGTAGGAGATCTGGTCGGCGCGCGTGCCCACCATGCCCAGGGTGACCCGCAGCAGCCCGGGCTCGATGCCATCGGCCGGCGGGGGAGTGTGCGCGCCGAGCGTGTAGGACGTGCCATCCCGCGTGGTCGCGGTGAGTGAGTTCAGGTACACCTCGACGTGTCCGCTCAAGGTCATGCGATCGGCGGTGGTCGCCAGGATCGGCCCGGTGTCTTTGCGCACCGTCAGGGCGAAGCCGTCGATCGTGATGCGATCGGCGCGCAGGCGCAGGGCGGCGACGTGCGAGCCGTCGGCCAGGCGGACCTTGACGAGAGCGAGGCCCTGCAGGCCCGAGAATGACAGCGCGGCGGCCGACAGCTGCGCGGACGGCTGCGTGAACACCATGCTGTCATCGGCGGGAAGAAGCGCGAGGTCGATCGGCTCCGCGGCCTGCTTCGGCGCGCCGCCGTCGGTTCCGGGGGCGCCGGCGATCGGGGAGGTGCGTGCGCCGGGAGCGCCGGGCACGGTGCCCGGACCCGGCGTCGTGCCCGGATCGGGCGCGGTCGCGCTGCCGCCGGGCGTTGCCGTGGGGGTGGGCGTCGGGGTCGGCGATGGGCTCGGGCACGGCAGCAGGAGCGGAATGCACAGCTGCGCGGATGCCGCGGGGGCGGCGACCAGGCCGGCACCGGCGGTGACGCACGCCACGACGGCCGCAGCCGCGATCGTGCGTCGCGTGCGTCGAGGGGTCATGCGCCCCTGCCCGCCGTCTCGGCTGCGGCATCGATGTCGTCTGCTGCCGTGGCCCGCGACCCGGCTGCGGCTTCGTCTGCCACGGGGGCCCGCGGCATCCACGCCACCACCAGGACCCCGCCGATGCAGCCCAGCAGCATGCCCAGCACGAACCCGCCGAGGTTCACGCCGATCAGCGAGTACACCGCGACGGCGAGCGTGATCACGCCATAGAAGATGTGGTGGGCGGGCATGACCATCGCGAGCACGCCGAGGAGCACGAGAGCGATCGGGATCACCGTCGCCTGCAGTCCCTCGATGCCCAGCTGCACGCGGATGTCACCGAGGTCGAGCTGACTCGACAAGAAGATCTCGACCCCGGCCAGCACCGTGAGCAGACCGCCCAGAGCAGGTCGGCTGCGGTACCAGGCCGCGATGCGGTGTCTTTCGGTCAGAAGCACTGCTTCGATCCGTCGGTCAGCTGCAGCTTCATGCCGGTGAGCGTGAACACGGAGGCCTGCGTGCTCCACGCCGTCTGCTGCAGGTTCGTGATCTTCACCGTGTCGGCATCCTGCGCGAAGTCGCCCGCCATGCCCTTGGCCTGCGTGTTCACGGTCGAGGCATCCACGCCGATGCGGATGTGCTCGAACGACGAGTCGCCCTTCAGCCCCGTCATCCCGATCTGCAGGTCGGATGCCGACGCCGGCCGGTCTCCGCCTCCTGCCGTGATCAGCACTCCCACCTTGCCCAGCGGGGTCTCGCTCACCACGGACTGGCACAGATCGTGCAGCGTCGCCGATGCGATGTTCGCGATCGCGACGGGGTGGGACTTTCCTGCGGTGTCTTTGGCGACGCCGGCGTACTGCGAGAACCCGGTGCCCTCCAGGCTCGAGGCGGCGATCTGGAACTGGCTGCCCGACACCGAGAACGAGACGGGCACGGCGCCCTGTGCGACACCGGCGCCCAGCAGCGACACGGCGAGGGCGACGGGGATCGCGGTGAGGGTGACGCGGCCTGCATGAGAGCGGACGAAGGAACGGAACGACATCGGGCCTCCTGGGGTGTTGGCGCGACGTCGTCGACGCGCCGGGTCGAGCCTACAACCAATTGACTGCCGGTCAATAAGGCCGCGGATTAGGCTTCTTTCATGACAGGCGACCACCGACGACGGATGACGCCGGACGAGCGCCGCGCACAGCTGGTCGCCCTCGGCGTCAACTTCCTTGCCGATCGTTCGCTCGATGAGCTCTCGGTGGAATGGGTGGCCGATCATGCCGAGGTTTCGCGGGCCCTCGTCTTCCACTACTTCGGCACACGTCAGGGTCTGCACCGCGAAGTCATGCGCACCGCCGGCGACAGTCTGCTGCGCGCGGGTGAACCGCGGCCCGAACTGCCGCCGGCTGAACGGCTGCGCGACACACTGACCCGTATCGTGGTGTTCGTGCGCGAGCATCGCGGCACGTTCTATTCGCTCGTGCGCGGCGTCGCCAGCGGTGACACCGCCGTGCGCGTGGTCACCGACGAGTCACGGGCCGAGAATGCCCGGCGTCTGCTCGAGGTGTTCCTCGAACTGGGTGTGCCCGACAGCGACCTGCTGCGGGTCGCCCTGCGTTCGTGGGTCGGATTCGCCGAAGAGGTCCTGGTCGAACTCGCCGTCGACGCGGGCCGTCCGGTCGAGGAGATCGTCGCCTTCCTCGAGCGCACGGTGCACGGTGTGGTGTCGGCGGTGGGAGCCCGCGACGCCGGCTGAGCCGGTCGTGTCGTACCCGTTGCCGGCGCCGCCGGCGCCGGCATCGGGCTGGCTGAGACTGCCGAGTCGGCGCTGGTGGCCGGCATCCTGCCCGACCGGCTGCGCGGCAGCGGCTACGGCATGCTCGGGGGCATCCAGGCGGTGGGGGATGTCGTGGCCACTGTCGTCGCCGGGTTCCTCTACGCGTTCGTGGGTGCGGCGGCCGCGTTCGGCTACGCCGCCGGGTGGATGCTGCTGGCGCTTCTGACATCCGTCCTCATCGGCTCGCACGCGGCGGCATAGCGTGGCACGCGGGTGCGCTGTGTGCGGCGGCGCGGGCGAGCACAATGGAATGTGACGGTGGAACGTGACGGTGGAGGAGGGCGCGACATGGCTGCGAACGACGATCCGGTGCCGGGCGTGATCCTGGTCGGGGTGCAGAAGGGGTTGCCCGACGCGGTGCTGCACGAGGCGGCGCGGCTGGCCCGGGACCTCGGCGAAGACCTGGTCTGCGCGCACGTCGATCTGGAGCGCTACACCGTGGGTGAGAAGCTCGACGGCGGCGTGACGTCGGCGTCGATCGATCCCGACACCGATACCGACGACGATGTCGAAGGCGACTTCGACGCCGCTCTGGCCGCGCACATCGACAACGTACTGGCCGGCACCGGCGTCGAATGGACCGGTCGGGAACTGGCGGGCGATCCCGCCCGCGCGCTGGGCCGGCTCGCCGACGTCGTGCACGCCCGGTACATCGTCGTGGGGACGCGCGAGGCATCCGTGCGTGAGACCCTGCGCGAATTCTTCCAGGGCTCGGTGGCCAGCCACCTCGCTCACCGGCAGCATCGACCCGTGCTGGTCGTGCCGTTGAGCCCCGTGACCGACGGTCGGGCGCTGCCGTGGGAGTGAGTGCGCACAGACCTCTTCATCTGCGTTGGCAAGCGATCGCGCTCGTGATCGCCGGCGGTGCCGTGGGCACCCTGATCCGTTACGTGCTGCTGCTCGTGCTGCCCGAATGGGGTGGGATGCCGTGGCCCGTCTTCCTGATCAACCTCGCCGGTGCCTTCATTCTGGGATGGCTGCTGGAGGCCCTCGCCCGCAGGGGGCCCGATGCGGGGCGGCGGCGCGTGGTGCGCCTGTTCGCCGGCACCGGCATGCTCGGCGGCTTCACCACGTATTCGACGTTCGCCGTCGGCACCGACGGACTGTTCCTGACCGACGCTCCATGGGTCGGGATCGCCTATGCCGTGGCGACGGTGCTCGTCGGGGCCGCGGCATCCATCGCCGGAATCGTGCTGGCCGCACGGCGCGGAGTGCGCGCATGACCGGGGTGTGGCTCGCGCTGGCGGTCGCACTCGCCGGCGGTGTGGGTGCGGCGGGTCGCATGGTGCTGGACGGCGTCGTCAAAGCGCGGGTGAACATCCCCTATCCACTGGGGACGACGGTGATCAACGTGACCGGATCGTTCCTGCTGGGGGTGGTGACGGGCCTTGCCGCAGGCCTCGGGCCGTGGGCGGCGGTGCTGGGCACGGGCCTGCTCGGCGGGTACACGACGTTCTCGACCGCCAGCTACGAGACCGTGCGCCTCGCGCAGGCCGGCCGGTGGCGCGCCGCAGTCGTCAATGGATTCGGGATGCTGGTGGCCGCGCTGCTGGCCGCGCTGCTCGGCCTGTGGGTCGGCGGGCTCGGGCACTGAGCCAGCACTCGCGCCGTCGAAGAGCAGTGGTCAACCTGCCGTCGCACCCTCCCGCAGAGTTGTGAGGCTCTCCCCGAAGAGAAGAGCAAGGGCAGGGGTGCCGGATGCCGCGGCTCGGCGCTGGAAGGCGGCTCCGTTCACGGCCCGACGGAGGAACGCGTCGACGGCGGCGCGCTCGTTGTCTTCGCGCAGCAACGGGGCTGTGCGGTCATGAAGCACTCGGAGCACTTCGCGGGATGGTGCCGGTCGTCCGGTGAGCGGATGCACCAAGGTCGTGCCGAGACCGAAGCGAGCAGCGTGCCACAGCGCCGCATCCGCGGGCGCGTCGGGTGTTCGATCCGGCTCATGCATCGCCGCGGTGCCGACGAGTGCGCGGATGATCGCCGCGAGCGCCACCGACGCCGATGGGTCGAGCTGAGCGTCGCAGACCCGCACTTCGAGCGTCGGGTATTTGCTGGAGAGCCGGACGGTCCAGTTGATCGTGCCCTCATCGGACGTCGCGCCTACGCCGATCAACTTCGCCACCGTCCGGTCGTAGTCGTCCGCATCACGGAACCGAGGCGGGACACCGTAGGTGGTCCACCGCCGCGAGTGGATGGCCCGCCAGCTGTCGTACCCTGTTTCGGCCCCATCCCAGAATGGCGAGTTGGCCGAGAGCGCGAGCAGCACCGGCAACCAGGGGCGGAGCGTGTTCGATGCCTGGACTCCCGTGTCCCGATCCGGGATCCCAACGTGGACGTGGAGTCCGTTGATCTGGTGGTCGTCGGCCAGCGCGCCGACATCCGTCGCGACCCGCGCGTATCTCTCGCCGGAGCTGACTGCCGGATGCCGGGCGGCCTGGATCGGTGTCCCTGTCCCTGCGGCCACCACGCCGGCGTCGGCAGCCCATTGCGCGAGACGCCGACGGAAGCCCAGGAGCGCGTCCTCCGCGTCAGCGACCGTCTCGCAGACAGGGGTGGCGTATTCGATCTGCGAGCAGAAGAACTCTCGCGCAACCTCCCCTGCGCCATCGCCGCGTAGGTCGTCGACGACTCGACGACCCAGGTCTACCGGGGTGAGACGGCGGGGATCGAGAAGCATGAACTCCTCTTCGATTCCGAATGTCACCGGCACGCTGTACCTCCCGCGCTCATGATGGGGCCGTGCGGCTGCCGGGAGCATCCCCTGCTGTCAGTGTTGACGCTGACTGAGTCAGTCTGCTCTGAACCCTGTCGCCTTGTGGGTTCCATCGCAGAATGGCTTGATCGTCGACAGCCCGCATCGGCACAGTGCCATCGTGCGTCTGCGGGACGGGATCACCTTGCCGTCGGCGGTGACGAGTTCCACGTCACCGCGCACGATCAACGGGCCGTCAGGGTAGGGGCTGATGGTGGTGGGCCGGTCGTTCATCGCCGAGCTCCGGTCAGGGTTGTCAGCAGCGCGGAGCGGTCATCCTGCCAGCAGTCGAGCACGTGCTCCGCGATAAGGCCGTCGACGGCGAGGCAGGCGGCCGCGCCGAAGATGATGTCGGGGAGTAGCTCGGGATGGTCCTCCGCGAGCGTGCCCGCGAGGTCTCGCCCGGCGATCTGCTCGTGCACGGCGTCCGCCTCGACATGCTCATCGAAGTAGTCGGTGACATCCTCCCCGAACCCCAGGCGGCGCAGCCCGTCTCCGTAGAGGCGGTTCGGAATCGATGAGGTCATCTCGAACGCGGCGAGGTGGCCGACGATCGCCCCGACCAGCCGACGGTTCAGCCCGAACATCGACATCATGTTCAGAGCCGTCAGGGTGACGGCGGGCACGACGTCCGCGTACGCCCCGTAGCCATCGTTCAGGCCTGCTCCACGCATCGACTTCGCGAAGATCTCCGCGTGGATACGGTCTGCGCGTCCGCCGCCGTATTCGTCTGCTTGGATCTCCACCAGGGCGGCCTTGGCTCGCCCGGTCAAGCGGGGGATCGCCCATGAGTGCGGGTCGGCCTCGCGCAGCGTGTAGATCGACCGCAGGATCAGGAACTCCAGTGCCTGTTCCCGTGTCGCCTTCTTCGCCAGGAATCGAGTGAGGCTCGGTCCGCCGTCCCCGGCGGTCAGAGCGAACAGCGTGGTCGCGACGCCCCGAACTGATGGCTCCGGCAGAGGGTGGTGCGGGACGATGCTGCGGATCGCCGTCTCAAATGGACGCTCCAGGGTGGAACGAACAGCGAGCAGATCCGCGTCCCATTCGCGTCGCGGATCGAGCCCTGACAGCGACCCGTACGCGAGCGCATACAGGACGAACAGCGCGAGCTGGATATCACCCTCAACGAGGATCTCGTCGGTATCGGCGATCGACCGCTTCGCGGCCGCCACAAGGTCGACGTCATTCCGTCCGCTGAGGTTCTGAAGGATCGCAGAACTCAGCGGCCCTCGTGGCCGGAGCAGTCTGAAATCGACGGGGCCGGATCGTGTCGTGTCCATTTCGGTCCTTTCAACTCAGCGCGAACATGGCAGGAGCCAGGGGAGAACAGCAGGCCCTTGACGCGAACCTCCGCACGGGCTATCGCGGCAAGCGACCGGGATCGATGGGGGAGAGAGCCAGATCGGAGGCCCTGCCGAGCGGGTGCTGGGCAGGGCCCGGGCGATCAGGCTGCGGCCGCGAATTGCTTCGCCTTGGCGACGAGCTCCTCGCTGGTGTGCTTCTCCTGGTCGAGGTTGGCACGGAGGAGATTCACCACCATCGGGTGGCCCATGCCCTCGGCAGCCGCGATGAGAGCCTCGTATGTGGCGATCTCGTAATGCTCGGTCCCGAGAGCAGCCGCGACGGCGACCGAGTCGAGGAGTCCATCGGCGCTCTTGCGCAGCAGCGAGCTGCTCTCCTTCGCGATTCCCTTGGTCGTCTGGCTGGGCTCCCTGTCCGTGGACAGGCCCAGCTCTGCACACACGGTATGCAGATTCTCGATCTGCTGACGCGTCTCGCCCGCGTGGTGCCGGAACATCTCCTTCAGCTCCGGCGATCGTGCTGCCGACTCGAGCTCGCCCAGCATCTGGAGAGAGTCGTCCTCCATGCTCAGTGCGGATCCGAGACGGTACTCGAACAGTTCCTGTGGGGTATCGAAGTGCTCGAACATTCAACCGCCGCCTTTCTTGTTGAGTTCGGGTACTGTGACATGCCGCGCAGGGATGATCTTCCCCCTTGACAAGTCGCGATCCGCGCCGTTGTCGCCGGCTCAGCTTCGGGATGCTGCTGGCCGCGCTGCTCGGCCTGTGGGTCGGCGGGCTCGGGCACTGAGCCAGCCGCGGTGCGCCGGGTCCGCGCGCGATCGCTGGTATCGCCGCGCGCGTCGGATCAGGCGGGGAAGTGCTCTCAGCGACCCTCGGAGATCATGTCGACGCACCCCGTCAGACAACGATCAGGAGCGCCGACCGCGGGTCGCGGATGGTCGTGTCGCTCTCATGCCGGCGTCTGCTCGGTGCGCGTCGCGGCCGTGCCCCGTCGCCGCAGGTGCTGAACCGCGCGGATGATCACTCCCATCGCAAGACCCAGGAGGATCGCAGGGCCGTGCTCATTGCCGAGCACCGTCAGCGCGATGCCGATCAGGGTGAGCAGACCGAAGCCGATCACCGTCGACGGGCGCGGGCGGCGCGCGAGCACGAGAACGACGGTGGCCGCCAGCAGCGCGAGGGTCGCCATCGAGTTGCCGGCACCGGGATGAGAAAGCTGCAGCATCATGCTGCCGATGCCTCCGACGATGTAGATCGGCACGGCGAGAGCCGCCGACAGCGCCCGCCCGACGATCAGCAGCGTGACCGCCAGGATCGACAGGTTGCTCAGTGTGCCGGCGACTCCGCCGTCCTGCAGCACGTTCGCCGTGGCGAGGCGCCACCATTGGCCGTGCTCGAGGATGGCGTCGTCGCGCATGCCGAGTTCGAGAAGGTCGGGGACGGCCATCTGAACCAGCGACGGGATCGCCACGATGAGCCAGAGGATCAGCCCCCACCAGGTGAAGCGCACCGGTGCGCGCGACGGTTCACGCATCAGCATTGCGCTGGCGATCGCCAGCCACCCGGCGGCGAACGCGACCCAGAGCACGAGCGACTCGGTCACAGGGTTCATGTCGAAGACCTCCTGACGTCTCCCGTGGACAGGATGCGGCATCCCGCCTCTCTTCATCCTCTCGACCGACCGCGTCAGCCGGCTACGACGAACGTCATGTTCTCGAGGTGACGATCGCCACCTGCGCGGCCGTGAATCGTGCGGCCTTGACCTGTGCGAGGCATGCCAGCGCGCCGAAGGCGAGTCCGATCAGCGTCGACACTCCCAGGTCGGTGCCCAGCAGTGCCCACGAGCCCACGGCCGCAACCGCGGGGATCACCGCGAAGAGCGCCGACGCCTGTCGCGCGCCGGACCGCTGCACGCAGGCGGCGTAGAAGACGGTGCCCAGGGCCGATGTGACCACGAGCACGACCAGGAGCGTGAGGGCTTCGCGCACATCGGACACGTGCTCCGGCTCGGTGAGCGCGAGGATGATCGCGGGCGGGATCGATGCCGTCGTGCCGATGGCAGTGAACGCGGCCGGTGTGACGCCGGTCAGGTGCCGGCTCTGCAGGAAGGAGCCGACGGCCAGCCCGGCGAGGGCCAGCAGCACGGCGAGCAGACCCGGACCCAGTCGCGGGTCGGACAGCACCATCGGCAGGCATGCGCTCACGACTCCGACCACACCCGCCGCCAGCGCGAGATAGCCCCAGCGGTTCTCGCTCCTGCCGCCCAGAAGTCGGGCCAGGCCGGCCGTGGCGACGGGGTTCATCGCAATCACCAGGGCGCACATTCCCGGACTCACGCCGTGGGCGATCGCCCAGTATGCGGCCAGGATCTGCACCCCCTGCACCAGGATGCCTGCCGTCACAGCCCACCACCACTGCACGCCGCGGGGCAGAAGCGCGCGCTGCGGACACGCCAGGTGCTGCAGCAGCAGCCCGCACCACAGCAGGACGGCGATGACCGTGAAGCGCAACGCGATCGGCAGGAACGGGCTGACCACCGACATGGCGAGCGCACCGATCGGGAAGCTGATCGCGACGAAGAAGACGGCGCCGAGGGAGATGAATCTCATTTCAGTGGCCCATTCGAAGCGAAGGCGTGCAGCGGCGCGCGCACCCCCGTACGAAGGCGAGCAGGCGGCGGTGTTCGGCCTCGCACAGCAGCTCGGCCCGCTTGGCCTGAACGAGTTCGCGTGCGAGCGGTGAAGACAACAGCATGAAGTGACCTCCCTTTTGTGGCTCTGCCAGCCTCGGCGCGCGCGTAGGCTGAAGGCTTGATCGATCACCGAACGTGATCGATTATGGGAGGAGGTGAGGGCGGCGTGACAACCCTCGACATCACCGCACTGCGGAGTCTGATCGCGGTCGCCTCGCTGGCCGGGGTGCGCCGGGCGGCCGACGCGCTGCATCTGTCGCAGCCGGCCGTGAGCGGACATCTGCGCAAGCTCGAAGACGAGTTGGGCTTCGAGATCGTCTTCCGTCAGGGGCGGTCGATCGCCTTCACTGCGCGGGGTGAGGACCTGCTGCGCGAGGCGTACGCGCTCGTGGCCGCGCACGATGCCGCGCTTGCACGCCTGGGCGGTGGGTACGACCACGACATCGTGGTCGCCTCGACCGAGCATGCGTCGGCGCCGATGCTGCAGGCCGTGGCGCGCCTGTTGCGTGAGGAGTTCCCGCACCGCGGCATCCGGTTCGAGTTCCATCGCAGCGCACGGCTGCGGGAGTTCGTGCACAAGCGCACCGCGACCGTCGCGATCGGCTTCGGCGATCTGGGCCGTGGCGTCGAACATGTCGCCGACGTTCCCCTGGAGTGGATCGGCTCCGATCGCGCACCCGTGGCTGCGCATCGGCTCGTGGCATTCGCGCGCCCGTGCGTCATCCGCGATCGCATGCTCGCACTCGGTGAGGACTTCTCGATCGAACGGGAATGCGTCGACATGGCGAGTCTCGTGAACGCGGTGCGATCAGGGGTGGGGGTCACCGCCCTGCCGTCACGCACTCGGCTCGCGCCGGGCCTGCACCCGCTGCAGGGGCTGCCCGCCCTTGGCACAGTGCCCATGACCGTCGTCGTGGGCGCCGAGGTCACGGACCGGGTGCGCCAGGGCATCCATCAGGAGCTTCGAGAGGTGTGGGCGGCTCTGTGAGCGCGGCACGACCTTCGCGGTGACCGCGATCGTTCGCCGGATGCGCATGACAATCGACACCACGGTTGCGATGTCGTGACGTCGTTTTCCGCGCGCGCAGCGCCTGCGGGTCAGGCGGTGCGGGTCAGGCGGTGCGGGTCACGCGCGCCTGCCATACCTCGGGGCCGGACTCCAGCTCATCCCAGGCAGACGCGCCGGGGCGCTCGGCCTGCAGCATGTAGCGGATGCCGCGCGGGTCGTGGTCGGCCACGAGCACGAAGCTCGCCTTGTCCGCGAGCGCATCGAACGCGCCCATGGCCATGTCGGCGCAGCTCATCGTGCCGCGCTCGCGCGCGTCGACGACCTGCTCGCCGGAGTGGTTCTGCACGGTGCTCTCGGTCATGATGACTCCTCGGGGGTGGGTGTCGCGGGGGTGGATGCCGCAGTGGATGCCGCAGCCCTGCGCGCGACGATCGCGATGGCGGCGATGTGCTTCTCATTGCGCCGGAACGAGGCGCGCATGGTGTTCACGCGGTGGCGGACGTCGGCATCCCTCAGATAATTGCCCGCGATGCGCAGCGTGCCGCGTACTCCCTCGTCGGCCAGCAGCCGCCGGAAGTGCAGCAGCCGCATCGGGGCGTGCTCGACCTTCTCGACGACGAAGCCGTGTTCGGCGAACAGCGAACGCCACTCCGGGGTGGTCAGCGGACGGGTGTTGACCTTCTGCGAGCGCACCAGCGACAGGCGCACGTCTTCGGCTGTGCCGGTCAGGATGTCATCGGGCACGAGCGCCAGCTCGTGCACCGCATAGCACCCGCCCGGGCGCAGGATGCGTGCCACCTCGTCGAGGATCTGCCCCTTGTGCGCGTTCGTGTTCATGGTGAGCATGGCCTCGTTCAGCACGACGTCGCACGACGCGTCGGCAAGCCCTGTCTTCTTCGCGTCGCCGACGGTCACGGTGCCGCGATCGCCGATGGACTGTGCGGCGATGGCCGCGGCATCCGCATCGTCTTCGACGCCCGTGTACGACGCAGGCTGGGCATCCAGCAGCAGGCGGGCGGTCAGACCCAGGCCCGGTGCCAACTCGACGACGTCGGCGCCGCGCAGCGGCAGCATGCCCACCAGCCGTGTGGTCAACTGCCGGCCACCGGGCCGCAGCACCTTCTTTCCCAGACGCGCGAGCAGCCAGTGGGCGGGCACATCATCTGCGCGGCGGTCGGCCAGGGGGACCTCGGGGGAGTTCCGGTCTGCCGCAGCGTCGGTCATGATTCCACGCTACAAGCGCCGCGCGGGGGTGGGGCCGCGGCGCAGCACCAAAGCGGCCACGAGCATCGCCAGCGCCACCAACGCCATGATCATCGTGACCGAACCGCCCCAGCCCGCCATCGCGAAGAACACTCCGCCCAGCCACCCGAAGACGCTGGAGCCGACGTAATAGAAGAGGTTGTAGAGCGAGGATGCCTGCGCCCGCCCGGTCGAGGCATCCGCCCCCGTCCAGCCTGAGGCGACAGCGTGGGCGCCGAAGAACCCGGCCGTGGCGATCACGAGCCCGGCGATGACCACCGGCAGCGAATTGACCAGCGTGATCAGGACGCCGACCGCCATCAGCAGCGCCGAGGCCAGCAGCACGGGCATGCGACGGTAACGGCTGGCCAGGGCCCCGGCGCGCTGCGACGACCACGTGCCGGCGAGGTAGGCGAGGAAGATGAGCGCCGTCACGCCGGCCGGCAGTCCGAAGGGGGATGCCTCGAGCCGGAACGTGAGGAAGTTGTACATCGCCACGAACCCGCCCATCAGGGCGAATGCCTGGAAGTACAGCGCGAGCTGGCGCGGCGAACTCAGGTGCACGGCCAGGCGCGTGAGCAGCGCCCGGGTCGCGGCGGCGCCGCGGGCGCTGGTCGGGGTGAACCCGCGCGGGCGCGGGGCCAGGGCGATGAAGGCGACAGCGGCGCCCGCGCACACGAGCGCGACGGAGAACACTCCCATGCGCCAGCCGATCCACTCGGCGACCGGGCCGGCGATCAGTCGCCCGCTCAGACCTCCGATCGTCGTGCCGGCCACGTACGTGCCGGCCGCGCGGGCGGCGCTGCGCGGGTCGACCTCTTCGGTCAGGTACGCGATCGCCACGGCCGGGACCCCGCCGATCATGAGGCCCTCGAAGAAGCGCCCGGTGAGCATCACGCCGAACCACGGGAGGAACGGCACGGCCAGGCCGAACACCGTCGCCGCGCTGACGGCGATCGCCATGGCCCGCACGCGTCCGAGGCGATCGGCGACGGCCGACCACGGGATCACACCCACGGCCAGCCCCAGCGTCGCCGCCGAGATCGTGAGGGCGGAGGACGCGGCATCCACGTCGAATTCTGCGGCGATCTCGGGCAGCGTCGCCTGCGGCGAGTACAGCTGCGCGAACGTGGCGATGCCCGCGAAGAACAGGGCGGCCAGCAGGCGTCGGTAGGCGCGGCTGCCGCGGGCGTGGCCGGTGAACGGGGAGTTGTGTTCCACGGGACCGTCCACCCTCCTACGGTAGACGCGGGTCGCCCTGCCGTTCAGCGAGAGCAGCGAGTCGAAGCGCCCCTCGCGCCTCCCGTCCTGGCCCCCGTCCGCCTACGCTGGCATCGTGCGCGCCCGCCTCCTCGCCGTTCCGCTGCTGGCCCTGGCCGGGCTGCTCGCGTGGGGCGAGTTCGTGAACGCGCAGGCGAGCCGCCGCGAGCTCGGCCCCGGGGTCGCAGCTCCTCGCAGCGAAGCGGTCGTCGTGCTCGGCTTCGGCAACCGCCGCAGGCGTGCAAACCTCGTGAATCGATATCGCGTGCGTGCCGGCATCCGGTCTCTTGACGCGAGGGTGCCCGACCGCGTGCTCGTGCTGTGCGGCGGGGCGGTCGAATCCTTCCTGCCCGAGGCCGACATCATGGCGGCGTATGCGCGTGAGCGCGGCCACCGCGGGCGCATGCTGCTCGAACGGGCGAGCACCACGACGTGGGAGAACATCGTCGACGTGATCCCGCTGATCGAGCACGCCGAGGCGATCAAGATCGTCTCCGATCCGGTGCACGCCGAGAAGGGGCGACTGTATCTGAGGATGCTGCGGCCCGACCTGGCCGCACGGCTCGTGCGCGGTCGCGACTACCGGTTCGGCGAGCTGGTGCTGCTCAAGCCGGTGGCTGCGGTGGCGGGACTCGTCGGGCTGCGCCGCGCGCGGCGCGGTGACGTCTGATCCGAACGGAGGGACTCCGTCTCGTGAGGATCGCGCGTTCATCGTCGTCGAGTTGCTCGGCGATGGCCTGCCTGTGAGATCGGGTCGCCCTTCCTGCAGAAGCGTGCGTCGCCATCGCGCGGTCAATCGGGTGACGGATGCGCGAGCGTCGGATGGGCTAGCCGCCGCGTGACGAGCTTCATCCGCTCGAGCTGCTCAAGGGTGTCGATTCAAGGAGTGGAAGAGGATGCCGCGTGCCACTCCGAGAGGGAGGCGGCACGCGGCATCCCGGTGCGCTACTTCACGAAGGAGAACACCGCGGTGTGCGTCGTTCCGTCGTCGAGTGTCAACGAGAGGGTCGCGCACGTGCCTGACCAGGACTTGTTCGTCTTCCAGACGTAGGTGTACTGGTCCGAGGCGGGGTCGTATTGCAGGCCGCTGGCACCGGCCGTGACAGTCTGCTCGATCGTGTCGACCGGTGCCGACGGCGAGCATGCACCGAAGACGACGGACGGCGAACCGGCCGCGAGCACGGCCGTGCCCTGGTCACCGGCGAGGCTGAACCCCACCGGAACCGCGCTGCCGGCCTTGACCGAGTTCACCACGTCGCCCGTGTTCACCGGCGCGGTGAGGCCAGACCAGGCGTACACGACCGAGTAGGTGCAGCTCACTGCCACTGAGGTGTTGCCTGTGTTGTCGAGGGCGGTGCCTGCCGGGGCGACCACCGTCTTGGACCCCACGCTGGAGGTGTCCAAGGCGATCGAACCACTCGCCGGCGTCGCCAGACCCGAACCGTCCGTTTCGTCCGTCGCCGTCCACGTCGCACCGGCTGATGCCCCGAGCACAACTGCGTCACTCGGGCACGTCAGTGCCACCACCGGAGCGGTGACATCGACGCGCGTCAGCGTCCAGAAATGATCGGCGGTCGCAGCATCCGTCGCCGTCGTGGTCCCGGACGATCCGGTCGCTGCCACGATGGTGCCATTGCGCCCCGCGCCCGACGAATCGACGAGCGTGGAGCCGCCGGGCTCATCGAAGGCGTAGTGCACGACGTTCCCGGCTCCCGGCTGACCCGTTGCAAGCGTCGCGATCTCAGCGGGCGACAAGGCCCTGTTGTAGATGTTGAAGTCGTCGAGGGCTCCGTTGAGAGCAGGATCGTTGTACTGCGACTTGCCGAGGTAGTTCCTTGTGCTCTGACCGAACGCCGACGGGTGCACGGTCATGGCCGTGTTGGTCGCGACGACCTGGCCATTCACGTACATCGTCCCCGTCGTGCCCGCGACTGTGATGGTCACGAGGGACCACTGGCCGAGCGGCAGCGTCTTCGGGTTCGTGCTGTTCAGTCGCTGCTCGCCGCCGGCGCCGCTGGTCGTGATCGCGTAGCGAAGCTCCGTCCCGTCGTTGACCGTAAGGAACATGCTCGCGTTGCTGCTCGAGCCGATGTCGAACACGCGCTGCCACGAGGCGTTGCTGGCGGGGTTCACCCAGGTGGAGACCGTGTAGTCGCCGGTCAGGCTGCTCACAGCACCGGTCGGCAGCGTCGCGTAGGCGTTGCTGTTGCAGAACGACAGCGCCGAGCCGATCTTCCCGGGCTGGCGCGGGCCGGTGGCCGTGCATCCGGAGGTGATCGAGCCGTCCGTCCACTGGATGACCTGAGCTCCGTCTGTCTTGCTCATGTCGTTCACGGCGAGTACGAGACCCGTGCCGTAGTTGGCCAGGCGGTCGTGCCCCTTCCCATCGGGCATGAGCTGCCACCGCTGGCTGTCGGCGCCGCTGTCGGCGCCGAGTACCGCGGACGCCCCGTTGGCCGTCGAGGCGCCCTGCACGTCCAGGACCCGGCCGTCGATCATGCTCACGATCTTGTAGAGTCCCGAACCGGCGGGGACCAGCTTCCACGTCTGGTCGGTCACGCCGATGCTCGTCTGCGCGACCTGCTGGTGAACCGAGTCACCTGCGGTCAGCTGCAGTCCACTGTTCAGGTTTGCGATGGTGTAAGTGCCGGACAGCGACGCGGGGTGCCCCGCGGGAGTGACGACCACGTGGTAGCCGTAGGCCGGGTTCATGGCGATCGGCACATTGATAGAGCCGTCGTCGGCGACATGGTAGGTGGTGTTCGAGATCGTGATCGGCGCGGCGACGGCGACGGTACGACCGTACGTGGGCGTGTACTCGACCTTGACGTTCACGTGGGAGCCGAGAGCCAGCTTGTCGAGGCCGGTGACCTTGATCGCTGCCGGGCCGGACGTGCCGCCGGTGATGACGTCGAGTTCCTCCTTATCCGAGGTCACGGATGCGGCCGCATCGAAGTTGTTGTTGCCGGGCGGCGTGGTGGTGACCATGTCGCCGGCCATGTCGGCATACCACTTGTAGAGCCAATACGCACCGTTCGGGCTGCCGCCCTGGCCCGTCAACAGGTCGCCTAGCGCGCCCGACTGGTTCCAGAAGGGGAGTTCGGCGGTGTGGATGCCGAGGCGCTCGAACTTCGCGATGTAGCCGACGAGTGATCCGGGGATGCCGACTTCGGCGGGCGCCGCGTACTCCTCGATGTCGATCGGACGCCGCGCAATGCCGAGCGCGTCCTCCATCGCCTCCACCTTTGCGACGTCGCCGGCGATCTTCGAGGACGTGATCAGCTCGTGCCACGCGAGGATGTCGGGCACTGTGTTGGTAGCGACGGCGTGCTGCAGAAAGTTCTGCATGTCGCCGATGTTGTCCGAGAAGCTCGGTCCCTGGATCGGGGTGGTGGAATCGAGGCTGCGGATGAGGCGGTAGGTGTGCGTCCAGAAGTCCTCGAACGTGCCATTCTCGGACTTCCACGTGCCGTCCGGCTCGTTCCAAATGGCGTATGACGCAAGGTTCGTCATCCCGGTCGCCTGCACCTGCTGGATCTGCTGCGTGACGACCTGATCCCAGTTGCTCGCGTCGTACCGGTACGGCCAGCCCGGATAGTAGTCGGAGAGCCGATCAACCACCGTGGCGCCGGCGTTGGCCGCTTTCTGCCACGTCTGCCCGATGTCCCCGGTCGGCTGCTGCGTGCCACCGATCGGCTTCATGACGAACTCGCTCGGCTTGATCGCCTGAACGAGGTCGTCCGACGGGGTCGTCGCGTTGGCCAGGCCGTACAGCGAGCCCGACGCGACATGCGAGACCGAGCGGAACGGCTGATCCGCGTGAACGACGATCGTGTTCGCCGCGGTCGGCGCCGCCGCGGCGGGCGTGGCGGTCGCGGCCAAGCCCGCAATTGCCAGTCCGGCGACGGCGGCGAAAGCCGTAGTGGTGCGTACGGCATGTGACGCCGTGCGGCCGGCGCGCGGCGGTGCGGACGGACGCGACGTGCGCCGGCCCGCAGATCCAGTCTTCGATGACATGAGATTCGACTCCGAACTCGACAGGGATGTGAGTGTGATCAGTCGTCGAACCGGTTCGCCTTCGAAGCGGTCGGAGGGCCATCCGAGGGAAAGTGGGGACGAAGACTGCTCGCGGGTGCACGCTAACAGCGCGTCTGGGTCAACGTCAAGGCAAAATATCGAACCGGTTCGAATTCGGTGTGTATCATCTGCGCGCATCTGACCCTCCTCTATCTCGTGTGCACGCCGTCGCTGCAGGCCAACATCGAACCGGTTCGGTCTTGGTCTGGTTAAATCGGAGAGAGCGACAACATCGTGTCAAGGGGTTGGCCGGCCGGATCGGTTTCCGGGCGCCGAAGCAGATGGCCTCCTTCGGAACGGCTCGGGATGGCGCAGGCCTCGACGCGGTCGTGGAACAATGTTGCGAACGCGGGAGGTGCGATGGCAGCGACGATTGGTGATGTCGCCCGTGCTGCGGGAGTCTCCCGAAGCACGGTGTCGTACGTTCTGTCAGGCAAGCGGCCGATCTCCGACGAGACCCGCATCCGCATCCAGGCAGCAATCGAAGAGCTCGGCTTCACGCCAAATGCCGGAGCGCGGGCGCTCGCCACGGCGCAGACGAATGTCCTCGGCCTGTACCTGCAGTTCCAGGAGGACGAGTTCGCGCCCGCGATGCTCCAGTACGTGTTGCCGGTCTCCGCAGCTGCGCGTGAGCACGGCTACGACCTGCTCATGGTGACCGACCGCGACCTTGAGGGCGCCGTCCGCCGGACGACGTCCTCCGCGATGGTCGACGGGGTCGTGCTCCTCGACGTCACCGACGACGACCCTCGGCTTGCGCCGCTGCGCCACGCGACGCAGCCGGCCGTGCTCATCGGGTACGCACGCAACGGAGAGGGCTTCGACTCGTTTGATCTCGACTTCGGCGAAGCGGCCAGGATGGCGGTCGACCATCTCGCCGGGCTCGGCCACCGCGACGTCGCGCTCATCACGCCGCCCTGCCACGTATACGACCGTGGTGGATCATACGCCTGGCGATTCCGCGACGCAGCCGTCGAGCGGGCTGCGCGACACGGTATCCGAGTCATCGCGTACGACGGCGACTCTCGGCACCCTGGCATCGAGGCCGTCCTCGACCAGGCGTTCGATGCTTCGCCGGGCATCACGGCGCTGATCGTCCACAACGACGCGACGATCGCCGCGCTCCCCGCCTACCTGAACGCGCGGGGAATGAGCGCGCCCAGGGACGTTTCGGTCGTCGGGTTGTTCTCGCAAGAGTTCGGGCAGGCCTTCTCGCTCCCGTTCACGTCGATCGAGACGTCGCCCGACCGCCTCGGGCGACAGGCGGTCACCCAGCTGATCAGGCGGATCGTCGATCCCCTGGGGGCGGGAGAGCCTCGTCCCCGCTTCATCGAGCCGGTGCTCGTCGATCGCGAAAGCACCGGGCCTCTCACGGCATAGCGCGGCCTGTCGTCCCCGGACCCCGGCTCGGAGTCTCAATTCGATAACGGTCGAACCGGTTCGACTTGATTTCTCAAAATCAACACGCTACCGTGATCGAACCGGTTCGACGAAGAGACGAGGAAGACGCGATGGCGACCATAGGCGACGTGGCGCGGCATGCGGGTGTATCCCGCAGCACGGTGTCCTACGCGCTTTCGGGCAAGCGCTCGATCTCCGAGTCAACGCGGGCCCGCATCGAGGAGGCGATCGCATCTCTCGGCTTCACAGCGCACGCCGGGGCGCGGGCTCTCGCAACGTCGCAGACGATGGTCATCGGGCTTCTCACTCAGTTCCATCAGGACGAGTTCGCGCCGGCGATGCTGCAATACGTGCTGCCCGTGTCCGACACGGCACGTGAACTCGGCTACGACATCCTCCTCGTCACGGAACTGGATGCGACCGCGGCACTGCGCCGGGTCACGAGCGCCGGCATGGTCGACGGCGTCGTCCTTCTCGACGTGGTTCACGATGACCCGCGCCTGGAGACTCTGCGCGCGGCGCCGCAGCCGGGGGCGCTGGTCGGGCTGTCTCGGCATACCGAAGGGCTTGATGTCTTCGACCTCGATTTCGGTGAGGCCGCCCGCATCCTCGTCGACCACCTGTTCGGGCTCGGTCATCGCGAGATCGTCGTCGTCTCGCCGCCGAAGCACGTGTTCGAACGCGGCGGCGCGTATGGCTGGCGGTTCCGGGATGCCGCGCTCGAGCGCGGCGCCCGCTACGGGCTCCAGATGCACCCCTACTACGGGGAGGCGCAGCAGCCGGCGATCGGGCACAGCATCAACGCGATCCTGGATGCACGACCGAACGCCACCGCGTTGATCGTGCACAACGATGCGACGATCGCGGCCCTACCGTCGATCCTCGCAGCGCGTGGCACCCGCGTGCCGGATGCCCTGTCCGTCGTCAGTCTGTACTCGAAAGACTTCGGGCGATCGTTCTCGCTGCCGTACACGGCTGTGGAGAGCTCTCCCGATCAGCTGGGCCAGCAAGCGGTCCGGCAACTGGTGCAGCGGATCACCGCGCCGGAGCTCGCAGGAGCCCCGGTCACGAGATTCATCGCACCGGAACTCGCAATCCGCGGGAGCACGGCCTGAGCCGAACCGGTCCGACTGGGACTGAGCGGACCACCCCAACACCATCCACGATTCAAGGAGGAAACTGTGATCGACAGCAAGAAGGCCCGATACCTCGGCGCCGCCGTCGTCGCGGCAGCCGTCATCGGAGGCGCGACCGCGTGCTCCGGCACAAGCCTCGGCACAAGCTCCGGCTCGACCGGCGCCGCGGGCGACACATACACCCTGTGGGACCCGTACCCCGACCGCGCTGCATCGAGCGACTGGGCCAAGGCCATCGACGAGTGCGCGAGCGATCTCGGCATCACGATCAAGCGCACCGCCAGCAACACCGGCGACACGGTCAAGGACCTGGCCACGGCCGCGCCGAACCTGCCCGACATCGCGCTCGTGGACAACCCCAAGGTACCCACCCTCGCCGCAGCGGGCCTGCTCACCACGACGAAGGACAACGGGCTGGATGTCTCCAACATCCAGGCGAACATCCTCACTGCCGGCCAGGTCGACGGAAAGACGTACGGTGTCCCGGTCGGCGCGAACACCCTCGGTCTCTACTACAATCCGACGGTGCTCCAGGCGGCGGGCGTCGACATCTCGACGGTGAAGGATGCCGCGAGCCTGACCGCTGCGCTCAAGAAGGTGGTCGCAGCAGGCAAGAAGGGCATCACCTTCTCGGCCGTGGGTACGGAGGAGGGGACGTTCCAGTTCCTGCCGTGGTTCTGGGGCGCGGGCGCGAACCTCACCAAGCTCGACTCGCCGGAGGCTACTGCGGCTCTCACGACGTGGACGGACTGGGTCAAGCAGGGTCTCGCCCCCAACTCGGTGCTGCAGAACACGCAGGGCACGAGCTGGCAGGAGTTCATGACCGGCTCGTTCGGTTTCGCCGAGAACGGTTCGTGGTTCAAGGCCGATGCCGACAAGGCCGGCTACAAGGTCATCCAGATCCCCGGTGAGAACGGTGAGGCCGCTCCGGCTCCGACCGGCGGCGAGTTCATCACGATCCCGGTGCAGAAGGACGCATCGCGCTACGCCACGTCGATCAAGATCTCCAAGTGCCTGACCGACGGTGACACCGGCGCGAATGCGCTCGGCTATATCGCGCCGACCAAGGCAGGCCAGGACGCGCAGCTGAAGGTTGACCCGACACTGCAGTTCTGGGTCACGGCAGCCGCCTCGGCGAAGCCGCGCACGGCCGACAACCTGGGCGCGAAGTACGGCACGATCTCGACCGCGCTGTACACGGCCGTCCAGAATGCGCTGTCGAACGGCAGCTCGCCCGCCGACGCTCTCGCCACGGCTCAGAAGGCTGCGGCAGCAGCCAAGTAGGTCTCGGCAGACCCCGCCCACACCGCTCCCGAAAGGATCCATCGCATGTCCGCGACGCGAGTCGACTCGAGAGCCCGTGCGGGCGGGGTCTCCCGCACGCAGGACGAGGATGTGTCGCCCAGGCGACCGCATCGAGCAGCACGCGTGCGCAGCCAGCTGGTTGCGTGGGCGTTTATCGCACCGGTAGTCGTCTATTTCCTCGTCTTCTACGCGTACCCGTTGCTGCGCAACCTCGACCTGAGCTTCCGCGACTACAGCCTGGCGTCGTTCATCACCGGGAATGCGCCGTGGGCGTGGTTCGAGAACTACGTACAGGTGGTCCAGAGCGCCACTTTCGCTCCGGCGATCGTCAACACAGCGCTCTTCACATTCGGCTCGATCCTGTTCCAATTCGCTTTCGGGCTCGCGCTCGCGGTCTTCTTCTTCCGCAGGTTCCCGCTCGCCGGCACCCTGCGAGCTCTCTTCCTCGTCCCCTGGCTTCTCCCGCTGCTGGTCTCGGCTTCCGTTTGGTCGTGGATGCTCAACAGCGAATCGGGCGTCGTTAACGCCGCGATCAAGGCCGTCGGAGGAGAGCAGATCAACTGGCTCACCTCTCCCCAGTGGTCGCTGATCTCCGTGCTCATCGCGAACATCTGGATCGGCATCCCGTTCAACCTCGTCATCCTGTACAGCGGTCTCCAGAACATCCCGGTCGACGTCTACGAGGCGGCATCGCTAGACGGCGCGAACGCCTGGCAGACGTTCTGGCGCATCACCTTCCCGCTGCTGCGGCCGGTCTCCGCGATCACGATCCTGCTCGGACTCGTCTACACCCTGAAGGTGTTCGACATCATCTGGATCATGACGCGCGGCGGCCCTGGCGACTCGTCGGCGACGCTCGCGATCTGGTCGTACCGTCTCGGCTTCGGCGGCGGGACGCCCCAGCTGAGCCCCGCGGCGGCGGTTGGCAACATCCTCATCCTCGTGGCCTTCGTCTTCGGTCTCATCTATATTCGCGCGCAGCGGCGGACGGAGCAGTCATGAACCCCCACAAGGCGATCAACATGACGGTCGGGGTCATCCTCACCGCGATCATGCTCTTCCCGCTCTACTGGATGATCAACGTCTCCCTCACCCAGCCGCAGAACCTGCGGAAGGATCCGCCCGATCTTTTCCCGGTGAGCCCCACCTTCACCGGTTATGAGCGGGTGCTGAGCGACCAGGTCCCCTACCTCGGAACGAGCCTGATCATCGGGCTCGGCACGGTCGTGCTGACACTTGCGCTCTCGGCGCCTGCCGCGTATGCGCTCGCGAAGCTGCGCCCCCGCGGGCGCACCGTGATCAACTTCGTACTCCTCATCGCGCAGATGGTCCCGAGCATCATCATGGCGATGGGCTTCTACCTCATCTTCTACAACTGGGGCATCCTCAACACGGTCGCTGGGCTCGTCCTCGCCGATTCGACCCTCGCCGTTCCGTTCGGTGTGCTCATCTTCACCGCCTTCATGGCGGGCATCCCCGACGAGCTCATCTCGGCCGCCAAGATCGACGGGGCCGGCGCATGGCGCACCTTCCAGTCGATCGTGCTGCCCGTCAGCCGCAACTCCGTCGTGACGGTGTCGCTGTTCACCTTCCTCTGGGCGTGGTCCGACTTCATTTTCGCGTCAACGGTCAACCGGGGCGGCGACCTCCAGCCCATCACGATCGGCATCTACCGATACATCGGCAACAACACCCAGGACTGGAACGCGATCATGGCCACGGCGGTCGTGGCATCCATCCCCGCCGCTGTCCTCGTCGTCGTCGCCCAGAAGTACGTGGCGGCAGGTGTCACCGCCGGTGCCGTGAAGGACTGAGCCGTGGACTTCACTTTCGACATCACCGAGATTCCGTTCTCCGCCCGCGGCTCATGGCTAGATCTGTCGCCGGTCGTCGGCCTTCACACGGTGTCCGATGACATCCACCTGGTGACGCACACGGGTGGAATGCATCCGGTCTTCCGGCTCGTGCCGGACGGCGTAGGGGATGTTGCGGCCCCTGCTGTGCGTGTGACGCCGGCCTCTCTCGCATGGGTGATGGACGGCGGGAACGTGGAAGTGACGTTCGCGCACGAGAGCGGCGTCCGCTTTCGCGGGCGCGGACTCGGCCTGCGCTTCGTCGCACCAGATGAGCTCACCCCGTTCACGGGGGGATATCTCTTCGTGGATCCATCGGATGGCGCCATCACCCTAACGAGCTACGAGACCGGCCGGCGCTACCGGTTCACGGTGATCGCCGGGACGCCCACGGTCCTTGGGGAACAGCTGCTGGGCGCGGGGGCGCGGTCTGTGGCGTTCGGGGCAGAGGAAGGCTGGGAGGTTCTCGTCGAAGAGATCGAGACCGGAGCCGTCCATAGGCAAGTGAAGCGCGACTTCGACGCCGAGGTCGAATACCGCCATCGTGAGTTCGACGAATACCACGAGTCGATCCGTGGTCGTGCTCCCGCGACGGTCGCGAGCGCTCGGGCCGCGTACGTGCTGTGGTCTGCGACCGTAGCGCCCGCAGGATTCGTCCAGCGGGAGGCCATCCTGATGTCGAAGCACTGGATGGACAAGGTGTGGAGCTGGGACCACTGCTTCAACGCGATCGCGCTCGCGGAATCCGACCCGCAGGCCGCGCTCGACCAGTTCCTGCTGCCGTTTGACCACCAGGACGCGGTCGGTGCTCTCCCCGATTCCCTCACGCACTCCGAAGTGCTCTACAACTTCGTAAAGCCCCCGATCCACGGATGGGCGTTCGCGCAGCTCCGGAAGCGCTCGAGCCGCGCGTTCACGGACATCGAACTCGCTACGGTCTACGACCGTCTCGCAGCCTGGACTCGATTCTGGCTCGACCACCGGGTCAGTCCGGGGAGCGACCTCCCCTACTACCAGCACGGCAACGACAGCGGCTGGGACAACTCGACGATGTTCGACCACGCGAGAGTAGTCGAGGCGCCTGACCTCGCCGCGTTCCTGCTCCTGCAACTCGACGAACTTCGCCTCCTTGCCGAGCACCTGGGCCGGCCCGCCCTCGAATGGGATGTCGCGGCGCAGAGTCTGGAGCGCGCGCTGTTCGATCGACTGTGGACAGGCGAACACTTCATCGCTCGGTCCGTTGCGACCGGCGAGGCGTCTTCGCATTCGAGTCTGCTCACCGCGATGCCCATCATCCTGGGTGAACGGCTGCCCGTCGATGTTGCGGACGCGCTCGCCGCATCCATCGCGGAGCACCTGACACCGTGGGGTCCCGCGACCGAGCCCCCTGGCTCCGCCGCCTACGAGGACGACGGTTACTGGCGCGGGCCGATCTGGGCGCCCTCCACGTTCCTCATCGAGAACGGGCTGCGGCGAGCTGGCCACGGCGCGCTCGCCGATGACGTCAGTCGAGCCTTCCGTGCCGCGTGCGAGAAGTCGGGTTTCGCGGAGAACTTCGATGCGGTTAGCGGAGCAGGTCTCCGTGACCGGGCGTACACGTGGACGGCCAGCACCTATCTCATCCTCGCCGCAGATGCCGCGGCGCGCGGCTCAGCCACATCCTCAGGAGCAGAGTAACCCCCCATCGCACAGATCGCCGCGTCTGGATGGAATGCAGCGGATCGAGCGAGCTTCGATCGTGCGGCGGACTGCACAGTGTCCCAGCATGGTGCGCTGTGTCGCTACTCGCCGGAATCTCGCGGAATGTCGGAGGGGCTGACGGGAATCGAACCCGCGCTGTCTGCTTGGGAAGCAGAAGTTCTGCCATTGAACTACAGCCCCGTGCACGCGAACGCGCCCGGCTAGCATAACAGGCTCGCTCGACGCGACCGGCCTCGGACGCCGTGCGGCCGGCGCCCGAGCGACACCCACCCCCGCCGCGTCAGAATGGGCGCATGGCTACCGCGGGCGACGCATTCTCGGCACCCGAACTCGACCTCTCCGGCCGCACCGCGCTGATCACCGGTGCCAGCGGCGGCCTGGGCCTGGAGATCGCGCGCGGGATCGCCGCAGCCGGCGCCCGCGTCATCATGCCGGTGCGCAATCGCGGCAAGGGGGAGCGGGCGATCGCGCGCATCGCCGAGACCGTGTCCCACGCGCAGCTCGAATTGCGCGACCTCGACCTCGCCCGACTGGACAGTGTGCGTGCACTCGCGCAGAGCCTTGCCGACGAGCCGGTGCACGCCTTCGTCGCCAACGCCGGGGTCGCGCTCGTCGGCGACCGGCACCGGCACCTCACCGTCGACGGGTACGAGCTGCAATGGCAGACGAACATGCTCGGACACGCGGTGCTGACCCTCTGTCTGCTGCCCGCGCTGAGGGCCGGACACGCCAGAGTGGTCGCGCAGCTGAGCCTGGCGGCCGCGCTCGCGTGGGGCGGTGGCCGGCGGTACCGACCGTTCCGCGAGTACGCGCGATCGAAGGCCGCGCTGGGTCTGTTCGCACTGGAACTCGGACGCCGCGAACCCGCCCTGCGCGTGAGTCTGTGCCATCCCGGCATCTCGGCAGCGACGGCGATCGCCCCGGCGCTGCGCGCCAAGGTGCCCGACGGTCTCTTGCGCGCGGTCGCCCCGCGGCTGGGCGACTCGCCCGCGCAGGCGGCGCAGGTCGCGTTGCACGCGTTGCGGGTGGATGCCGCATCCACCGCGTTCTATGGACCCTCCGGCCCGCTGCAGATAGCCGGGCCGCCGCGCGCGCTGTCGCTGTATCGCTCGCTGACCGATCGTGCGCGGGCGGCCCAGGTGTGGGCGCCGGCCGCGCAGGCGCTCGCCGCAGGGGCGCGCGGGTAGGCTGGCCTCGTGCTGCTCAGCGACCGAGACATCCGCCGTCAGATCGCCGATGCGCGCATCGGCCTCGCTCCGTGGGACCCCGAGATGGTCCAGCCCTCGAGCGTCGATGTGCGCCTGGACCGCTACTTTCGGCTGTTCGACAACCACAAGTATCCGTTCATCGATCCGGCCGCCGACCAGCCCGATCTGACGCACCTCATCGACGTCGCACCCGACGAGCCGTTCGTGCTGCACCCGGGCGAGTTCGCCCTGGGCTCGACGTTCGAACAGGTCAGCCTGCCCGACGACATCGCCGCGCGGCTGGAGGGCAAATCCTCGCTCGGCCGGCTCGGTCTGCTCACGCATTCCACCGCGGGCTTCATCGATCCGGGCTTCACCGGGCACGTCACGCTCGAACTGTCGAACGTCGCCACCCTCCCGATCAAGCTGTGGCCGGGCATGAAGATCGGACAGCTCTGCTTCTTTCAGCTGTCGTCGGCCGCCGAGACGCCGTACGGCGCCGGGGCGAACGGCAGCCGGTATCAGGGCCAGCGCGGGCCCACGGCATCCCGCTCGTTCCAGAACTTCCACGTCGTGGATGTCGGAACCAGCGAGGCAGGCTCACTCGGGCGCTGAGCCTGCGCGGACGCCGGCCGGATGAAGGGGGAGGGGCCGAGCGCACGTGTGTGCGCTCGGCCCCTCCCCCTTGGTGAGTCAGTCGGACTCGGATGCGCCGGCGGGCTGAGCGCCGCTGCCTGAGGCCGCGAAGCCGGCGGCGAACCCGCGCTCGTAGGCGCGCTCTGCTCCGTGCTTTCCGCCCTTTCCGCGCCCGTGGTGGCGGTGCTCGAACTCGGCGCGCATGTACTCGTGGTGGCCGGGCCCGAATCCGCGGTGGCCGGGCCCGAATCCGCGGTCGTGGCCGTACTCGAGGTCATGGTCGTGGTGGCACCCGTCGTGCCCGGCGCCCGCGGCGCGGTGGTCGCCGTGGGCGAACTCGCCGGGGCCATACCCCGGGCCGAACCCGCGGCCGAAGCCCGGGCCGAACCCGCGGCCGAAGCCCGGCCGACCGAGTCCGTGCCGGCCGAACCCGGGGCCCCGGCGGGGCATCGGCTGGGATTCGTCCCAACCGAACTCGCGCGCGATCTTCTCGAGGGCGTCGGTGAGTGCCGTGTATCCCTCGGGTGAGACGGCGGCGGCGACCTTCGAGCGGACCGCGTCGACCTTCTCGGTCAGGCGGCTCTGGGCTGCTCGGCCCTCGTCGGTCAGTGTCCAGGCGCCGTCCTCGTCCTGTGCGATCCATCCGATCTCGGCGAGGCGATTGACGTGCTTGCCGCCCCGCGAGAGTTTGTGAGCCACCCAGGGCGCGTCGACCGTGCCCGAGATCACATTGAGGATCATCCAGTCGCGGCGCGAGACATACTCGCCTTCGAAGGCAGCGGCGAACTCGCGGGTGATGAGGCCGTCGACCAAGCGCAGCCACGCACCCAGCGGGCGGCGATCGGTCGGCGTTGACGCGCCCTCGTCGGGCGCATCGGGGGTGAAGTCATCGGTGTTCATGCGAACTCCTTTCGTGTTCTTCCGAAGAAGTCCATGTCATGTGGCATGTGTATGTAGTGTGACATGGACTGGCAATGTATGTCAAGTCACATGTAAATTGGATGCTGTGACCAGCCACTCCGATTCCGACGACGTCGAGGCCATCGCGGCGGCGCTTGCGCGACTGCGCCCAGGTCGTGGTCCGCGAGCGGGCGGCGACGGTCCGCCGTGGACGCGGGGCGGACCTTTCGGCGCGGGCGGCCATGGGGGACCCTTCGGTGCCGGCGCGCACGGCGCGGCCGGTGACCCGCACGCCATGCACGATCACGGGCATCACGGCGGGCACGGGGGTCCACCGATGCCGCCCTGGGCGGGAGGGCACGGGCGCTTCGCGGGGCCGGCGCGGCTGCGGCTGCTCGCGGCGCTGGCTGCGGCATCCACTCCTTTGTCGGTGAGTGAGCTGGCCGACGGCATCGGCGTCGATCAGCCGCGCGCGTCGCGTCTCGTGCAGCAGTGCGTCGAGCTCGGGCTCGTGCGGCGCGAGGCCGATCCCGACGATGCGCGGCGCACTCGCATCGTGCTGACCGACAAAGGGCAGGCGATCCTGCGTCGGTTCCGCGGCGACCGCCGTGAGTCGATCGAACAGGCCCTCGCGCAGTTCACCGCCGCCGAGCGGAGCGAACTCGCCAGGCTGCTGGCCAAGCTCGCCGACGGCTGGCCGCGCTGACGCTGCCGCCTGTCAGCGAAGGGGGCGCGCTCCACGGCGGGATCGCGCTCGACGATCTCAGGCAGAAATTGGTCCTCCCAGATGTGCGGACCGCTGTTCGTCCAAGGTTCTGCACCGAGGACGGCGACCTTCGGCCTGGCGGGTCACCGGTGGTGCGCGCTGTGATCTGGCGAGCAGTGATCCGACGGGGCGGCGGGCACGTCGAGTGTGGGGTTGCGATCGAAGAACCCGTTGGGCTTCATCGTGAAGCCGCACGTGTCCACGGGCATGATCGGCCAGTCCTCCGGGCGCGGGAAGTGGGCGAGTCCGAAAGTGTGCCAGAGCACGATGTCTTCCCCGTCGATGCCGCGGTCCTGCGCGGCGAACGCAGGGAGCCCGTCGACTCCCGGCTGCTGGTTGACGAAGTCGCCGGCTGCGTAACGTTCTTCCGGCGCGTAGCGAGTCACCCACAGGTCCTTGGTCGCGAAGCGGGCACGACGAGTGATCGAGGCTGTGTCGTCGGCCAGCAGGCGTGGCTCGCCTTGCGGATAGAGCACGTACGAGACGGGCTGCCCGAGGCGGCTTACGACGTTCGGGTTGCTGATCTGCCAGACCCGCCCGACGGCCTTGTCGGCCACGCGCTGGCCGTCGGACTCGCGGCGCAGCCGGGTGGCGCGCCGTGTGAATGCGTTGCCGTACGGATTGTCGGGGCCGACGGGTACCCGCACGGCGTCCAGTTCGTCGACCGCATTCTGGACGCCGTCCACGGTCATGTCCAGGCGCGCGCTGAACAGATGCTGGTGGTACGGTGCGCCCAGCCCCGGACCGACCTGACTCGCCCACCGGTAGCCATCGCCCGGGTACGACGACGTGAACAGCACGCCGGTGGCCTTGGCCTCGAGCTGGATAGTGCCGTCCAGATACAGATACCAGTAGAAGCCGTAGTCGTAGTTGCCGACCGTGATGAAGAACGAGATCACGAGGCGGCGCTGACGGCGGGTCTCACTCGATCCGGTGTACACGTCGGTGTGTTTCCACAGCACGCCTACGTCTTCTTCGTGCAGGCAGATGGCGTTGACGATCTGCTGCGGATTGCCGTGATCGTCGGCGACCCACCCGTCGAAGTAATGGATCTCTCCCAGGCAGTCGCAGCCGAGCACGAGAGAGTTCGTCCACTTGCCCATGAGGTACTCGCCGGCATCGAAGTAGTTCTGCCAGAACCGCACCGGACTCGGGTCGCCGTACGGCACGACCATCTCGGACACGGACGCGCGATACACGATCGGTCGTTGGCGGCCATGGTCGTCGAACGATATCTGGTGCAGCACGAGCCCCTCGCGTGCATCGAAGCCGACGCGGAACCGCCAGTTCTGCCACTGAACGACGTTCCCGTCGACGTGGAACGAGGGGCCTTCGGGCTGGGTGATCTCCAGAGGCTTGAGCGATGTGCGCGCGGGGCCGGTCGCCGCAGGGTCGTCGAAGTTGCCCTCTTCCTCGGGGATCGGCATGACCGCGTCGTCGATGACGTCGATGACTTCGTTGCGGATGAGGTCGATGTAGGCGACGACACCGTCGATGGGGTGCGCCCACGGGTGGTCCGCCTTCCGGTGCTGCAGGAAAGACAGCACGCGCAGCATCCGTCGGCCCTCTTCGCCAGGGATGTCGTAGGTGCCCGCCGACAGTGGGCAGGTGCATACGAGGTCCAGGTCGGTGACACCGCGCCGGGCCATGGCGTCGCGCCATCGCTGGTCGGACTTGACGATCTCGTCCACGCTTTCGAAATCCTCCAGCAGGACCGGTGGCTGGCCGTCCGAGGCATCCAGCGTGCGACGCGACACGATCTGTCTGGTTGTGAGGGATGCCACGACATCTTGAGCGAGCCCGGTCGACCGGTCCAGCAGGAACACCCTCACCTGCCGGTCGGGCGGGTCGGTGGGGTCGTAGTCCAGGACGTCCTGCTTGGCCGGCTCTTCGAGCCCCAGATACGCGAATCGCGTCTCGTCGGTGACGACGCCGGCGTCGTCGAACACGGCGCGGGCGGTTGCGATCTCGGTTTCGGTCAGTCGGTCCAGGGGATGCGGGACGGTGCCTGTGACGGGCGTGGATTGGTCGCTGATGGTCACGATCTCCTTCTTTCTGATCCGGTCAGCCGCTGAAGCTGCCCAGTTGCGCGTAGGTGGCGGGACGGGAAGTGCGCCATCGGGCGGCCAGCCAGACGCCGAGCACGAAGGCGAGGACGAGGATCGCTTCGAAGATGAGAGCCAGAAGCAGCGAGCCCCCGATCAGCGTGGTGAAGTTCCACACCACGAGCACCAGGAGGAATAGCAGGCCGGCCAGGCCCAGCACGGGGGCGATGACCGTGTTCCAGGGCCTGGTGTCCAGACGTGTGCGACGGAAGAACACGATCACCCCTGCGGAGGTCAGAGCCATCAAAGCGATGAGTCCGAGGGTCGCCAGCCCCGACATCCACGAGAACACGGCGCTGACAGGGTCCAGCCCCGCGACGGCGAAGACCACGAGCAGGACCAGTGCCGACGCGGTCTGCGTCAGCGAGCCCAGGTGCGGCGATCCGTGTCGCGCGTGCGAGCGGCCGAACCGTTCCGAGATCACCGACTCGCGGCCCAGCGAGAACAAGTAGCGTGCGACGGCGTTGTGGAATGCGAGCAGCACGGCGAACAGGCTGGTGACCAGCAGGATGTTCATGACCTCCTGCGCCCAGGCTCCTACGTAGGTCTCCGCGGCTGCGAATGCGAGCCCGGCCGTGTTCGCCTGCGCGGCGCCGACGACCTTCGTGGGCCCGTAGGCGAGCACGAGCGCCCACGCGGCGAACGCGTAGAACACACCGATGAGGATCACCGCCACATAGGTCGCCACCGGCACGGTGCGCTTGGAGTCGCGCGCCTCTTCGCCGTAGATCGCGGTGGCCTCGAAGCCCATGAACGACGCGATGGCGAACATGACCGCGATGCCCGGGCTGCCGCTGAAGAATGTGGCAGGAGCGAAGGAGGTCAGTGAGATGCCCTCGGCGCCGCCTTGTGCCAGTACCCCGACGCACATGATGGTGATGATCGCGACCTCGCACAGCATCAGGACGCCCAGCACTCGGACACTCAGGTCGATGTTGCGGTAACCGAGCACGCCGACGATCGCCATCGCGACGAGTGCGCACAGCCACCACGGGATGTCGGCGACACCCCACGAGGCCAGCAGGCCGGACAAGGTCGCCCCGAACAGCCCGTACACGGCGGCTTGGATGGCCGTGTACGACACCAGCGCGACGAATGCCGCTCCCAGCCCCGCCGGTTTGCTGATTCCGCGGGTGATGTACGAGTAGAAGGCCCCCGCATTTGTGACGTGCCGGCTCATCAGGCTGTACCCGACGGAGAACAGAAGCAGGATCACCGCCACGAGAAGATAGGCGGCCGGAAGGCCGGCGCCGTTGCCGATCGCCAGCGCGACCGGCATTGCGCCACCGACGACGGTCAGCGGCGACGACGCGGCCACGACCATGAAGACGATGCCGGCCACGCCCAGCGTGCCGTGCAGCCGCTCCTGTGCCACGGGGCGCTGAGCGGAATGTGCCGGATTCAGTGCGCTCATGATCGGCTCACGCGAACGATCCTGCGGGGCCTTTGACAGACACCGCTTGTGCGCATTCCAGCAGACCCTCGCGTCCGAATTCCACGCCGTAGCCCGACCCCTTCGCGCCTCCGAACGGCACCCGGGGATCGATCGCCCCGTGCTCGTTGACCCACACGGTCCCGGCGTTCAGTTGCATGGCCACCTCGCGTGCCCGCTGAGGGGACGGCGACCAGACGGATGCGCCCAGCCCCACCTCCAGCCCGTTGGCCCAGGCGATGGCTTGCTGGAGGTTCGTGTAGCGGATGATCGGCAGAGCGGGCCCGAACTGCTCCTGTGCGACCAGAGGATTGTCGTTGTCGATGTCGGCCACCAGCGTGGTCGGATAGAAGTTGCCGACCGCCTGCGGATCGGGGTCGCCTCCGAGCAGCACGCGCGCGCCCGAATCTTTCGCCTGCTCGACCAACGATGCGACGATGTCGTACTGCTTGCGGTTCTGCACCGGGCCGAGCAGGTTCTCTTCCGACAGCCCGACGCCCATGGGGGTCGCCGCTGCCACCTTCGTCAGTTCTTCGCACACGGCGTCGTAGAGGCTGTCGGGCACATACAGCCTCTTCAACGCCGCGCAGGTCTGGCCGGTGTTGATGAAGGCGCCCCAGAACAGGTCCTGGGCGATCGCGGCGGGGTCTGCGTCGTCGAGCACGATGCCGGCGTCGTTGCCGCCCAGCTCCATCGTCACCCGCTTGACCGTGTCGGCCGAGGAGCGGATGATCGCCTTCCCGGTCGGGATCGACCCCGTGAACATGATCTTGTCGATTCCCGGATGCGCCGCCATCGCCTCGCCGACGTCCCGTCCGCCGGGCACGGCGATCAGCACGTCTGGAGGCAGCACCGTGTTCAGCACCGAGACCAGCGCCAGGACTGACAGCGGAGTGAACTCGCTCGGCTTGACCACAACGGTGTTGCCCATCCGCAGGTTCGGTGCGATCTGCCAGATCGAGATCATCATCGGCCAGTTCCACGGACCGATCGCGCCGACCACTCCCAGCGGGCGGTAGTGGATCTCTGCGCGGATCTGTCCGTCGTCCACGAGAACCTGGGGTGATACGTCCGGTGCCGTCGATGCCCGCAGCCATGCTTCGCAGGCGCCGACCTCGAATCGCGCGTTCGGGCCGTTCAGCGGCTTCCCCTGCTCCCGCGACAGCAGCACCGCGAGTTCTTCGGCGTGCTCCTGCAGCGCGTCGGCCGCGGCGTTGAGCAGGTCCACACGCCGTGCGTCGCCGAGCTGCGCCCACGAGGGCTGCGCCGCGCGCGCAGCGGCGATCGCGGCATCCAGGTCGGCCGTGGTCGCGATCGGAACGCGGCCCACCTCGTCTCCGGTGGCTGGATCGGTTATGACACGCCCGGCACCCGCCGGGGCCTGGATCTCGTCCAGAACAGTGCTCATCTCGGGTTCTCCTTTGTTGTGTCCGCCAGCTGCCGGCCGGCGATGCCGGGCTGTCGCGAGCGGCCGCGCCGGCAGGGCCGGAACACGAAGGAGGCGGGAGACTCCGTCGTGTCCTGTGTGGGCACCACTGTGGCCCGTGCGCCCGCGTCGCGCATCGGCACAGGACGCACACCGATGTGCACCACGCGCACGGGCGGTGCGCGTGACCGCCGATTGTGGTGGACTGATCTCTGCGGGCGGCGCCAGGTCGGACACTGACGCTGGTTGCAGGTGGATGTCGTGAGCAAGGAGGCTCAGCGATGGGCGTGGCCGGGCGCGAGGTGCAGGTATTCGACGCGAGCGCCGTCGAACCCGCCGACCGGTTCGATGCGTGGCGCGAGGCGGTGGATGCGGCATTCGTCCCGTTGCGCGCCTCGGCGCACTCGGTCAGCGGGTACCAGGGCGCACTGCTCGCGCAGGACCTGGGCGAGACGGTCACCGCCACCCAGGTCGGCGGATCTCCGGTCACGGTGTGGCGGGATCGCGCCACGATCGCCCTGTCTGATCCCGGCATCTACAAGCTCGGTCTGCAACTGCACGGCTATTGCGTGCTGTCGCAGGATGGGAGAGAGGCGGCGCTCACCCCTGGTGATCTCGCGATCTACGACACGACGCGGCCCTATGTTCTGGACTTCGCTGAGTCTTACCAGATGTTCGTTCTGCTGATCCCCCACGACCGACTTGGGCTCACGGTCCGTCAGGTGAGCCATCTGACCGCTGAACGCATTTCTGGTCGGAAGGGGTTGGGCGCCCTGACTTCGGGCCTGCTCACGCAGCTCGGTGCGCAGATGCGTGAAGGTGGCGCGGATGCCGCTCCACGCGCCGTCGACGCCATTGTCGAGCTCGTTCACGCGACCCTCAGCGAGCGACTGGGAGCCTCGGACACGCTCGCCGGCGCGTCCACGATCATGTCGGCGACCACTGCGTGGATCGATCAACATCTGCGGGATCCCGACCTCACTGTGGAAGAGGTCGCACTGGCGCAACACGTCTCCGTGCGCTACTTGCAGAAGCTCTTCGCCGACCACGAGACCACGCCGAGTGCGTGGATCCGCCACCGGCGTCTGCAACGCTGCCAGACCGACCTGCTCGATCCCGCGCTGTCGACGCATCCCGCCGCAGCCATCGGTGCACGCTGGGGGTTCACCGACGCTTCCGCGTTCACTCGCACGTTCAAGGCGAACACGGGCGCGACCCCCGGACAATACCGGGTCGCCGGTGCGAGCCGCAGTTGACGCGTGCGCAGGTGCGTCAGGCCGGCGCAGGGCCACCGGCTGCATGCACGTCCGAAAGGTGAACGCGCGGTTGCCGCCGCGCTTACGCGCTTGCCGCGCGCTTGCTGCGCACTACGCGCGCACGTGCTTGGGCAGGCGGACGAACAGCAGCATGATCAGGCCGGCCAGCAGCACCAGGAGGATGCCGAGGATGCCCCAGTACGTCGCTCCGAACCACGCGATGAACAGGGCCCACAGCCCGGGGGCGAGGAAGCTGGCGACCCGGCCGGTCGTGGCGTACAGGCCGAAGATCTCGCCCTGCATCTCCTCGGGCGAGACGCGGGCCAGCAATGAGCGTGACGCCGCTTGAGCGGGGCCGACGCACGCCGACAGGATCAGTCCGCCGATCCAGAACGGCAGCTTGCCGGCGTCGTGCAGGAAGAAGACCGCCAGCACCATGACCACGAGGATGCTCAAGGCCGTGACGATCACCGCCCTTGCCCCGTACCGATCGTCCAGACGTCCGGCGAAGATCGTCGCGATGCCGGCCACGACGTTCGCGGCGATGCCGAAGATCATGACCTCGGTGGTGCTGAAGCCGTAGACGACCGCGGCCAGCACACCGCCGAAGGCGAACACTCCGGCCAGTCCGTCGCGGTACACGGCACTGGCCAGCAGGAACCAGAAGGTCGGCCGGTGCGTGCGGAACAGCGCCACGATGTCTTTGACCAGCTCGGCGTAGCTCGCGAAGAACCCCACCCGCTTCATGCCCAGCGCCGGCGGCGGCTCCGGGACGTTCAGGAACAGGGGGATGGAGAACACGACCGTCCAGACCGCGCAGCCGGCCGCGATCAGGCGGTAGGCCAGGCCGTCCGAGGTGTCCATGCCGAACCAGTTCGCGAACGTGAGCACGACGACGATGCTCAGCGCGATGATGCCGCCGATGTAGCCCATGCCCCAGCCGAGGCCGCTGACCTTGCCGATGGTGCGGGGCGTGGAGACACTGACCAGCAGTGCGTTGTAGTTCACGCCGGCGATCTCGGAGACCACCGAACCGAGGGCCACCGTGATGGCGCCGAACCAGAAGTAGGCGGGGTCGGCGTGCACGAAGAACAGCGCGAACTGCACCAGTGCGAGAGCGGCGGTGGCCACCAGCAGCCATCGCTTCTTGCGTCCTGCCCGGTCGGCGTTCTGCCCCAGCACGGGCGCCAGCAGCAGGATCGCAATGCCCGCCCAGAACGCGACGAATCCGTACCCGCTGGTCAGTTCGGCCAGGGCGTGCTCTTTGACCGGGTCGCCGGCCGGCAGAGCGGCGATGTCCGTCGGCAGGAAGCGGTCCGAGACCAGGTACAGCGATACGAAGACGAACGTCAGGATGACGGAGTTGAACGGCTGCGTCGCCCAGTCCCACATCGCCCACGACCACACGCGTCGTAGGGCCACCCGCCGCTGGGTGGGCGTGGTGCTCATTGCAGCGGTGGAGAAGCGCGGGTCAGGGGCGTCGGTGCCGGTCACGCTCTTACCGTAGGCGAGCAGAGGGGTGGATGTCACAGGGGCAAAAGTTGAGTGAGTGCGTATCAACTTTATTGACACGCAGAAGCGATCGTCGTACACTTGAGTCATCACGGCTCAAGATCCGGATTTCTCCCGGTTCTCGGGCCGTTCAGGACTTCACAGACAGACCGGGCCGCGGCATCCACCGCGACCCCCGGACAGAAAGAGAAACACATGGCACGTGCAGTGGGTATCGACCTCGGGACGACCAACTCGGTCGTCTCCGTCCTTGAGGGCGGCGAGCCGAAGGTCATCGCGAACGCCGAAGGCTTCCGCACCACTCCGTCGGTCGTCGCGTTCACCAAGGACGGCGAGGTGCTGGTCGGCGAGACCGCCAAGCGCCAGGCCGTCACGAACGTCGACCGCACCATCACCTCCGTCAAGCGTCACATGGGCACCGACTGGAAGACCCAGGACATCGACGGCAAGCAGTACACGCCGCAGGAGATCTCGGCGCGCATCCTGCAGAAGCTCAAGCGCGACGCCGAGCAGTACCTCGGCGACACGGTGACGGATGCCGTCATCACGGTGCCCGCGTACTTCAACGACTCCGAGCGCCAGGCCACGAAGGAGGCCGGCGAGATCGCGGGTCTGAACGTGCTGCGCATCATCAACGAGCCGACCGCTGCCGCGCTCGCCTACGGCCTGGACAAGGGCAAGGAAGACGAGCTCATCCTGGTGTTCGACCTGGGTGGCGGCACGTTCGACGTGTCCCTGCTCGAAGTGGGCAAGGATGACGACTTCTCGACCATCCAGGTGCGCTCCACCGCCGGTGACAACCGCCTCGGCGGCGACGACTGGGACCAGCGCGTCGTGGACTGGCTGATCAAGCAGTTCAAAGACACCACCGGTGTGGACGTCTCGGGTGACAAGATCGCACTGCAGCGCCTGAAGGAGGCTGCGGAGCAGGCGAAGAAGGAACTGTCCAGCTCGACGTCGACCTCGATCTCGCTGCCGTACCTGTCGCTGACCGAGTCCGGGCCCGCGAACCTGCAGGAGAGCCTGACGCGCGCCAAGTTCGAGGACCTGACCAAGGACCTGCTCGACCGCACCCGCAAGCCGTTCGCGGACGTCATCCGCGAGGCGAACATCAAGGTCGGCGACATCGACCACGTCGTGCTCGTGGGTGGTTCGACCCGCATGCCCGCCGTGAGCGAGCTCGTCAAGAGCGAGACCGGCAAGGAGCCCAACAAGGGCGTGAACCCGGACGAGGTCGTCGCCGTCGGCGCCGCCCTGCAGGCCGGTGTCCTCAAGGGCGAGCGCAAGGATGTGCTGCTGATCGATGTGACTCCGCTGAGCCTCGGCATCGAGACCAAGGGTGGCATCATGACCAAGCTCATCGAGCGCAACACGGCCATCCCGACCAAGCGCAGCGAGACCTTCACGACCGCCGACGACAACCAGCCGTCGGTGGCGATCCAGGTGTTCCAGGGTGAGCGCGAGTTCACCCGGGACAACAAGCCGCTGGGCACGTTCGAGCTGACCGGCATCGCGCCGGCTCCGCGCGGCATCCCGCAGGTGGAGGTCACCTTCGACATCGACGCCAACGGCATCGTCCACGTGTCCGCCAAAGACAAGGGCACCGGCAAGGAGCAGTCGATGACCATCACCGGCGGCTCGTCGCTGCCCAAGGAGGACATCGAGCGCATGGTGCGCGAGGCCGAGGAGCACGCAGCCGAAGACAAGCAGCGTCGTGAGTCCGCCGAGACCCGCAACCAGGCCGAGACCCTGTCGTACTCGATCGAGAAGCTGATCAAGGACAACGACGACAAGCTGCCCGCCGACGTCAAGGAGAGCGTGCAGGCCGATGTCGACGCACTCAAGACCGCGCTGGCCGGCGATGACGACGACGCGGTCAAGACCGCGTACGACACGCTGAACCAGTCGCAGCAGAAGCTGGGCGAGGCGATCTACCAGGCCGCGCAGTCCGAGGGAGCCCAGGGCGACCCGAACGCGACCGACCCGGGCGACGGCTCCGCGCCGAACCCCGAAGAGGACGTGGTGGACGCTGAGGTCGTCGACGACGAGGACGAGAAGAAGTAACCATGACCGGCAAGGACTTCGACGATGACGAGGTCCGTCCGGGCGAGGGGCCGGAGGAGCAGTCCTCCGGCCCCGACGCGCAGGACGGGACCCGTGACGGTGAGAACGAGAACGCAGACGAACTGACCGTCGATGACATTCTGGGCACGGCCCAGAACCCGGATGCCGCAGCCGAGGACGCGAAGCTCGCCGACCTCGAGTCGACGCTGCTGAACGACCTCAAACGGCTGCAGGCGGAGTACGCGAACTACCGCCGGCGCACCGAGGAGCAGCGCGGGGTCGAGATCGATCGCGCCAGGGGCGAGGTGGCCAAGGGCATGCTCCCTGTGCTCGACGACCTCGATCGGGCAGCCAAGCACGGCGACCTCGAAGAGGGCAGCGCCTTCTCGGTGATCGCCGAGAAGATCCGCGGCGTCGTGGATCGACTCGGCGTGGTCTCCTACGGCGAGGCCGGGGATGCGTTCGATCCGCAGCACCACGAGGCGGTCTTCCAGCAGCCGACGCCCGGCGTGACAGAGCCCACGGTGCTCGAGGTCGTCGAGACGGGCTACCGGCTCGGCGAGGTCGAGCTGCGGCCTGCGAAGGTCGTCGTCGCCGTCCCCGCGGAATAGCCAGGAGGCGCGATGGCCAGTCAGGACTGGTTCGACAAGGACTTCTACAAGACGCTCGGGGTGTCCAAGGACGTCGGCGACGCCGATCTGAAGAAGACGTACCGCAAGCTCGCGCGCAAGTACCACCCGGACTCGAACCCGGGTGATGCCGCGGCCGAGGCGAAGTTCAAGGAGATCAGCGAGGCATACGCCGTGCTGAGCGACAAAGAGCAGCGCGCGGAGTACGACCAGATCCGTGCGATGGGCTCGGGCGCCCGCTTCACGGCGGGCGGCCAGGGCGCTGGTGGCTTCGAAGACGTCTTCAGCGCATTCGGTCAGGGCCGTGGCGGGCGGTACCAGTCCGCCGGCAACTTCGAGGACATCTTCTCGATGTTCGGGCAGCAGCCCGGCGGCTTCGGGTCGGGGCGCTTCGGCGAGTCGACCGGTGGCTACCGCGGCTTCGGCGGCCCGCAGCGCGGGGCGGACGTCACGGCCCGCACGACGCTCGATTTCACGACGGCCGTCAGGGGCGAGACGATCTCGCTGGCCGGCGAAGACGGAAAGTCGTTCAAGGTGAAGATCCCCGCCGGTGTCTCCGACGGCCAGAAGGTGCGCCTGCGCGGCCGCGGACGTCCGTCCCCGGACGGCGGCGAGAACGGCGACATCGTCGTGACGGTGAGCGTGCGGCCGCATCCTGTCTTCACCCGTGACGGGCTGAACCTGCGCCTGACGGTGCCGGTGACCTTCACCGAGGCGACCCTCGGAGCCACGATCGAAGTGCCGACCCTGGGCGGCGACCCGGTGCGGCTGCGCGTGGCCCCCGGCACCCCGTCCGGACGCGTGCTGCGGGTCAAGGGACGCGGAGTGGTCACCAAGAAGGGCACCGGCGACCTGCTTGCCGAGGTCCAGGTGGTCGTGCCCGCGCATCTGGACGACGCGGCCCGCACGGCGCTCGAACAGTTCGCCGCGGTCGAGCCGAAAGAGAATCCGCGGGCAGACATGATGGCCAAGTCCCGCGCGTGATCCGCGATCGTTGAGCGAGCGAAGCGGGTAGAAGCGGGCACGGAGCCCACAGTGAGCAACGAGAAGAGAGGCAGGAGGTGATTCCAGATGGCCCAGCGCAAGCCTGAGCACGAGATCGACGAGGACTCTCCCGTCTTCGCGATCGCGGCGGCCGCCGAGCTGTCCGGAATGCACCCCCAGACGCTGCGCCAGTACGACCGGATCGGTCTGGTCGTGCCGGCGCGCACGCAGGGCGGCTCTCGCCGGTACTCCATCCGGCACATCGAGCAGCTGCGCGAGGTCGCGCGCATGTCGGCGGACGGCATGAGCCTGCCGGCGATCGTGCGCATCCTCGAGCTCGAGAGCCGGGTGCGCGAACTGCACGTGCGCGTTCAGGCCCTCGAGGCGCGGGTGCGCGTCGAGGTCGAGAACCGGCCCGGCGCTCGCGTGTTCGCCGCCGGGGCGACGGGCGCGGTCGTCTCCCTGCGGCACGGGCGGCGTGTGCGCCGCTCGACCGACATCGTCCTGTGGCGTCCGCGTCATCCCGACGACGACGAGTGAGCCGCGGCCTCGCAGACGGGCCTACCCTGGGCGTAGGGCTGTCGCACGCCGACGAGCGGCCGCATCGGCGCGGCCGCGGACGCGCGCAGCCGCCGACGAAGGAGATGACGATGGCAGGCACGCCGATCGTCCCACCGTTCAGTGAAGCCGATGCCGTGGCCAAGGTGCGCGCGGCGGAGGACCTGTGGAACACCCGCGACCCGGAGCGGGTGGCTGCCGCGTACGCTCCCGACAGCCGATGGCGCAATCGCACCACGTGGGTGCGCGGACATGACGAGATCGTTGCATTCCTCACGCAGAAGTGGGATCGCGAGCGCGACTACCGGCTGATCAAAGAGATGTGGTCGTACGGCGGCAATCGCATCGCGGTGCGGTTCGCGTCGGAGTCGCAGGGCAAGGATGGGCTTTGGTATCGCTCTTACGGCAATGAGCAGTGGGAGTTCGACGAGAACGGCCGCTGCCTGTTCCGGCACGCGAGCATCAATGACCTGCAGATCGCCGAAGGCGACCGGCTGTACCGGTGGGATGCTCCGGGCCCGCGGCCCGAAGGGCACGCCGGACTGACCGAGCTCGGTCTGTAGCTGCAGCGCTCGATGGCAGCGCACGCACCGTTCACCTACCGCATCACCAAGGCGGGCGAGGTCTTGATCTCGCGTAGGGGTCGACCGGTGACGAGGATGCGGGGCGCCGCCGCCTGGTGCTGAAATCGATTTCGTGATGTGATGGGCGAGATCAAGGAGGGTCATGCCCCGTGAACATCACCGTCGTCTGCGCGCGCTCGCCGCTGCCGCGGCATCCATCATCGTCGCGAGCTCGCTCGCGGGCTGCACGACCAGCGGTGACGCAATGAGGCTGCACATCGACCCGCACAAGCCGTTCGTGCTCGCTGGTGTCGATGACCTGACACAGATCGCGAAGCTCACCGGCCCCGGCGCGATCAATGACACCGCGAGCGTGGGCGTGGCGGGCACGGACCTCGGGTCCATGACCACCATCGGAGACAAGACGTTCTTCTTGTTCGGCGACACGTTCGGCGATCGCGACCCTGATAGCTACGGCGGTCAGGGCGGGTTCTGGCGGTCGAACGTGTCGGCGTACAGCACCGACGACGATCCGTCCGACGGCATCACCTTCGATGGCTGGGCGCCATCGGACGACATCGGCCTCGCAGTGGCGATGGTCGAAGGCAAGCACGAGCCCGACGATACTGGCGAAGTGACGAAGATCCCGACCTACGGCTTCAGCGTCGACGGCGCCCTCTACATCTTCTACATGTCGGTGCGGCATTGGGGCGATGCCGGGGTGTGGGATGCGAACTACTCGAGCCTGGCGAAGTCTGCCGACGAAGGTCGCACGTGGAGCGAGCTGACGCCGCGGTGGCCCGGGGGCTCGAACTTCATCCAGGTCGCGACCGCGCACGTCGAGGACGGCGGCACGGAGTTCGTCTATTTCTGGGCTATACCGGCCGGCCGATTCGGTGGTGTGCAGCTCATGCGCGTGCCTGCCACGACGCGCGATGTCGAGGACCAGAGCGCGTACACGTACTTCGTGGGGACGTCACCGGGTGGTGCGCCGCGCTGGAGTTCCGACATGGATGCCGCGGCCACGGTCGTCGACGGCACGGTCGGCGAACTCTCCGTGATGTGGTCGACGTATCTTGATCGCTGGGTCATGACATACTCGGACGCCGGGAACGCATACATCCGCGAGGGAATTACGCCGTGGGGACCCTGGGGTGAACCGATCGAGCTGGCTGCGGCATCCGAATATCCGGGGCTGTACGCACCATTCATGAACCCGCGCTACGTCGCTGACGGTGGGCGCACCATCTACTTCGCGATGTCGCTGTGGGGTCCCTACAACGTGTTCTGGTACTCGGTGCACCTCGATAAGGCGTGATGACAGCGGATCTCAGGTGGTCCGTTGTGAAATCGATATATGGCGAGACGCGGCGCCGTTCATAGCCTGCTCGGGCAGAGACAGGCGGAGTCGCGGCATTCTGCAGACCCGACGGTCAGGGGGCGTGAAGCTCGCTGGTGGACTCAGAGCGAGTTTGGCCATTGCTTATGAAATCGATTTCGTCTACTCTGGCCAGCGACGAGATCAACGGTGACTTACGGGAAGCCAGGGTCACCCCTCGCCCCACATCCGGTCGCAGGCCGGGCACAGCGACGGCTCGCAGGCGAGTCGTGTTCCTGAGGAGGACGAATGCACAAGAGTAAGGGCAGGCTGATTGCGGTCGGCGCCGCGGTCATCGTGGCGGGGCTCGCACTCGCGGGATGCTCGGGTGGCGGAAGCAACAGCGCCGACAACGGCGGCGTCACCACCATCACTTTCTGGCATCGCACGTTCACTCCACCCGAGAACGCCTGGTACAAGGACATCGTCAAGAAGTTCAATGACTCCCAGACGAAGATCAAGGTCGTCGACACGGAGGTGCCCGCCGACGCCTGGGATCAGAAGATGAAGGCTGCCCAGGCGGCGGGCAAGGCGCCCGACATCTACACGCACTCTGGGCCGATCCAGGACGCTGTCAACGCGGGTCAGCTGTACGACCTCGGCAAGGTGGTCGACCAGAAGGCGCTCGATGAGATCATGCCGTTCGCCCAGTCGGTCTCCAAGCTCGACGGCAAGTTCTATGCTTATCCGCTGCTGATGGAGGCGCAGACGGTCCTGTTCTGGAATAAGGACATGCTCTCGGCCGCCGGTGTGGACGCGTCGGCGGGCCCCGCGACCTGGGACGACCTGATGGCAGCGTGCGCGAAGATCAAGCCGACCTTGAAGGCAGGACAGTACTGCATCTCGCCTGCCAGCGACGCTGCGACGTTCGCATGGTCCACAGTGGGCCAGCAGTTCAACTTCGCGGGGCACACGGCGCTCACCACCGACTGGACCAAGCCTGACATCGACAATCAGGGTTACCGGGACCTGATGAACGAGTACAAGCAGCTGTGGGACAAGGGCTACATGCCCAAGCAGGCCTTGGCCGCGTACGTCGAAGGCAAGGACTTCGGCCAGCAGAAGGTCGCCTTCAAGGTGTCAGGATCGTGGATGATGTCCGAGATCGGCTCGGACTACAAAGACATGCTGACCAAGACGGGCGTCGGGGCATTCCCGAACGCGCCGCAGGCCGATGGCCGCACGGCCACTACGCTCGGCAACTTCAAGTGGGTCATCGACGCGAAGACCAAGCACGCGAAGGCGGCGGGCCAATTCCTGCAGTGGTCAATCGCCGGCGACCCGGCGAATGTCGTGCCGTTCTTCGTGAACACGCAGTTCACCAAGATTCCGGTGCGCCAGTCGGTTCAGGATGCCGTCGCGAAGGACGAGCACGCTGCTGACGCGCCATGGTCGAACATCGTGATCAAGGACATCGCCCCCACGGCGATCCCCGAGCCCACCTATCCCTGGGATGTCTCGTTGGCCGTGGGCACCGCGATGGAGTCGGTCATGAAGGGTGCAGCTTCGCCGGATGCGGCCATCAAGACCGCGGACGCGGCCATCGCGAAGGTCATCCAGCAGAACGATCTGCCCAGCAAGGCGCCCAAGAACTGAGGCGCGGACTGTTCGGGGGCCGGGCGCTACCGGCCCCCGAAGAGCGCCCGGAAGAGGTGAGAGCATGACCGTTATGCATCCGACGATGACCGACACCGAGATCGTGACGGCGCCGAACGCGCGAGAAGCGCGCCAGCGGCATCGTCGCTATCTGTACCGCGACGGCAAGATCGCCTACTGGCTGTTGCTGCCAGCCGTGGTGCTTCTGGGGATCTTCGTGATCTGGCCCGCGATCTATGCGGCGTTCCTCTCGTTTCAGGACTGGAGCTTCTACAAGGCGCCGGAATTCGTCGGGTGGCGCAACTACATCAACGTTCTGACGGACCCGCTGTTCTGGGCCGCGATCGGACGAGGCTTCGTGTTCGTTGCGATGACGGTACCGCCGATGCTTCTGCTCGCCTTCGCCTTCTCGAGCCTGGTCGTCGCCGTCTCTCGACGATTCGCCAGCATCCTCAAGGTCTCGATCTATCTTCCGACGATCATCTCGACAGTCATCACGTCCATCATCTTCGTGATCATCTACGACTACTCGGGCGGCCTGCTCAACGCGTTCCTCGGGTTGTTCGGCATCGACCCCATCGCATGGCTGGGTGACCCCAAATGGGCACTGCTGGCGATCGCCATTCCGGCGGTCTGGCTTGGGATGGGGCTTACCTCGCTCATCATGGTGGCCGCGATGATCGACATCCCGACCGAGTACTACGAAGCCGCCGCGATGGAAGGCGCCAATTGGTGGCAGCGGACCTTCTTCATCACCATCCCGCAGATGAAGAACATCATCCTCTACCTGCTGGTCACCGGTTTCGTCGCGGCAATCCAGCAGTTGGACCTGCCATTGGTCATGACGCAGGGTGGGCCCCTCGATTCGACCACGCTGCCGAACCTCTTCATCTTCAACCACTTCACCAACGACGTGAACGTCGGCTACTCGATCGCCGCCGCCTTGCTGCTGTTCGTGGTGCTCGGCACCGTCTCGGCGCTCATCTTCAAGTTCGTCAACTCAGAGAGGCTGGTGGACTGACATGGCCACCCTCGCACAGCAGATCGCGCCGGCCCGTCGACGCTCGAAGCACTCGACGGCGTGGTGGTTCTACACCATCGGCAAGGCGATCGTCGGGGTCGTCTTCGTGCTGGCCGCGCTCTTCCCTCTGCTCTGGCTGTTCATCGCCGGCTTCAAGTCGAAGACGGAAGTCATCTCCACGCCGTTCCAGTTCTTCCCGGATGTATGGAAGTGGCAGAACTATGTGCAGATCCTCGGTGATCCGACCTTCCTCGTGACGATGGGATGGACGTTCCTCGGAGCGGTCCTGTTCACCGTGCTCGCGCTGACCGTCAACTCGTTGGCAGCATATGCCTTCGCTCGGCTCGACTTCCGGTTCAAGCGCACGCTGTGGGTCATCGTCATCACCACGATGTTCATCCCCGGCATGACGATCCTGCTCACGAGCTTCATCGTCGTGACCGACCTCGGCATGCTCGACAGTCTGTCGGTGCTGGTCATCCCGGGAGCCGCTACTGCGGCGATGATCTTCTTCATCCGGCAGTTCTATCTGAGCATCCCTTCGAGTCTCGAAGAAGCGGCGATGCTGGACGGCTGCGGGCGCCTGCGCATCTTCTACTTCCTTTTCTTGCCCCTGTCCAAACCACCGTTCGTGGTCATGGGCATCACTGCGTTCCTCGCGTACTGGAACTCCTACGTCTGGCCGATCCTGACGATCACCAGCCCTGAGAAGTTCGTCGTGCAGCAGTACCTCGCGACGTTCCGCACCGGGCGAGGCAGTTCCGAGCTCGGCTTGCTCATGGCGGGATCGGTCCTTGCTGCGGCCCCCGTGATCATCCTGTTCCTCATCTTCCAGCGGCAGATCATCGGCAACATCAAAATGGCCGGTCTGAAATGACACGCGCGGCGTGACGTCGGGCTGACGAGCGGAGGCGGCTACCGCACGCCTCGGGCAGCCAGCGCGTCGCCCAGCTCGTCGGCGTGCTTGAGCGACATCACCAGATAGGGCACGGCGAAGTGGCGCAGGCTCGCTCGGGCACCGCGCGCCCGCTGTGCGTCGCGCACGTCGCGGGCGATCCGGCCCATCACCGGCAGGGTGCTCAAAGCGACCGTGAGCATGAGCGCGATGCGTGCCGGGTCGAGCCGCACGACCGCCAGCGGGCTGAGTCCTCGCTCGATCGCGTTCAGCAGATCGCTCACGCGCGTGGTCAGGGCGAGAAGTCCCGCCAGCGCGAGCGCAGCGACCACGCGGCCCGTGTTCGCCAGCGCGAGGACCGGTCCGAGAAAGATCAGCTGCCCTACCAGCATCAGTACGAGCACCCATCGCAGCGACCACAGCTGCGCTGCGAGAACGCGCAGCCCCAGCATCCCGTCGCCCAGGCCTGCCGCAGCGAACATCACGACCACGAGTGCAAGGGCTGCGCCGGCCGCCCACAGCGTCGATGGCAGCAGCGAGACCGTCAGCACCAGTGCGGCGATGCCCAGCAGTTTCGGTCCTGCCGGCAGGCGATGCAGGATGCCGGTCCCCGGCCGGTAAAGCGTCAGCATCGCAGGCTCGCTTCGTACTCGGCGACGACCTCTGCCGGCTCGCCGATCGCGCGCACCGTGCCTCCGGCGAACAGCACAGCAGTGTCGCACCGGCGGGCGAGGGCGAGATCGTGGGTGGCGAGTATGAGCCGATGGCCGGCGTCTTCGAAAAGATGATCCGCGATCAGCCGCGCGTTGCGTGCGTCGAGATAGGCCGTCGGCTCATCGGCGATCACCAGATCAGGCTTGCGCACGAACGCCCCGGCGAGGGCGAGCAGCTGCTTCTGCCCGCCGGACAGATCGTGGGAGGGGCGTTCGGTCAGGGGTGTGAGGCCGAACCGGTCGAGCGCCTCGGCGACGCGCTCTGCGATGGCCGCAGCATCCCTCCGGCTTTTCCGCATGCCGCGGGCCCGCCGCTGCGGGCGCAGCGAGAAGGCGACGTCCTCGGCGACGGTGGGCATCACGATCTGCGCGTCGGGGTTGCTGAAGACGACGGCGACCCGCCGGCGCAGCTCGTCGGCGTCGCGCGTCGGGTCCAGCCCGAGCACCTCGACCGTACCGGTCGCTGCGGGCACGAGTCCGGCCAGCAGCCGCGCGAACGTCGACTTGCCCGAGCCGTTCTCTCCGATCACGGCGACTGTGTGTGCGTCGGTTTCGAGCGTCACGTCGTGCAGCGCCTCGACATCGCCGAGGCGCACCGTGACATGCTGCAGACGGATCACAACCGCTGCCGAATCACGCCCACGTGCGGCGGAAGGCCCGCGGATACGCCCTTACGAGCGTCATCGTGATGGCGGTGGCCAGCACGGCTTTGATGAGGTCGCCGGGCAGGAAGACGAGACTGGTGAGGAACGTCTCGGGCAGGGGCAGACGCGTGATGAGTGCCTGCAGCGGAATGCCGAACGCGTAGACGACGGCGATGCCTCCGACGATGATCCCGGTCGCCGTGCGCCACAGCGTCGGCTTGCGCAGACCCGCGTGCACGATCAGGCCGATGACGAACGCGCCGACGACGAACCCGATCAGGTAGCCGGCCGACGGGCCGACGAACACGCCCAGGCCTCCGCGTCCGCCGCTGAGCAGCGGCAAGCCGACGGCGACCAGGCCCAGGAACACGGTCATGGACAACGCGCCGAGCCAGGGACCCAGGATCACGCCGGCCAGCATCACGCCGAAGGTCTGTGCCGTGATGGGCACGGCGCCGAAGATCGTGACGGCACCGGGCAGCCCGAGCACGGCGATGATGCCCGCGAACACGGCGACGCGGGCGATGTCGGTCGCGTCGAGTCGGCGGCGTGCGGTGGCGTGCACGGCGGGGAAGATGTCTGTCATGGGGGATGCCTCTACCTGAACGTTGTTCACCTGAACGGTGTTCACTATAGTGGCGGAGTGCCCCCTATCGACAACCCGCGACGACACTCGCACGATGACGTGGTGCGCACGGCGCTGCGCCTGCTCGACGATGTAGGGCTGCCCGATCTGACCATGCGCCGGCTCGCCGCCGAGCTGGGCGTGCAGCCCAGCGCCCTGTACCACCACTTCGCGAACAAGCAGACATTGCTGGCCGAGGTCGCCGACCGCATCGTGACCGCGCGGCCGGCGGCTGAGGCATCCGGCGATTGGTCGCAGGACGTGCACCGCGCGGCCGGTGCGCTGCGCGACAGCCTGCTCGCGTATCGCGACGGCGCGGAGGTCGTCTCGAGTGCACTGAGCATGGGCCTCGGCGCCGAGGTCGCACGCGAGCGGTTGGCTTCGGCGATCGCGGCCGGTGGTTTCGATGCCCCCACCGTCGGACGCGCGTCGACCGTGGTGCTGCACTTCGTGCTGGGGCACGTGTCGCATGAGCAGCAGCGGCTGCAATTCGACAGCCTCGGCGTGGTCGCCACAGACGCGGTCGGTGATGCGGCTGATGGCTTCGCATTCGGCGTCGACCTGCTCGTCGCCGGGCTGCGCGAGCGCGTATCGGCCTGACATCGGCGACGACGCCCCTCGCGTCTTCGGAGCGAAGGTTGCAGACGGCGGCGGCCGACCGCGTCAGCTCTGCGGCTCGCGCGGCGGAGTTGCGCCGATGTCGGGGACCGGAGCGCTCCCTAGGTGCACCTCCAGGTCGTCGGCCGACGGAGATTTCGGTCGACGGGCCGTGGGCCGATCGAGATAGAACATCGCGGTGGAGGCGATGTCGTCGCGCAACGGCAGGTAACGCCATCCGCTGCGCCAGCCGAGCGCCTGGATGTCGACCTTCGGCAGACCCGTCGTGAAATGGATCGGATCGGCGACGTGCCAGCGATACATGCCGAACCGCTGCTGCGAGACGTAGAGCCCGTCAGGGTGAATGACCTGCGGCATGCCCAGGTACGCAGTGGAGAACGACGTGTAGCCCTGGCCAGGGATGTCGAAGTTCCACGCACCGCCGAAGTAGTCCTCTGTGCCGGTGCCGCAGATGGTCGGGAATTCGGTGTCGTCGTCGAGGTAGAACTTGATCTCACCTTCGCCCCACCAGCCGTTCGAGTTCACGCCCCACGCGAGATAGGTGCCGACATACTGTCCCCGTCCTTCGATGCCCTCGAGGATCGTGTGCGGCACGAGTTCGCCGAGGGGGTTCGAGCGGCGCCACTGTGCGTGGAAGTAGCCTTCGCCTGAGTAGTCGCCGCCGATCTCGTAGGTGATCTGGTAGTAGACGCGCACATCGACGGCCGAGGTGTTCTCGACCGTGAGTCGGGCACCGTCACGGAACGGCATCGGCCAGTACGAGTTGAACCCGCCGTGCGGATTGGCCGCCACCATCTGCGAGTTCACTTGGGCGAACACACCCCAGCCGTTGCAGAAGAAGTCGCCGTATGGCACCTCGACGGCAGGTTCGGCCGCGCCGTCCCAGTACGCGCGCAACACCAGCGTGCGCCAGTTGTCGGTGTGGGTCGTGATCCAGATGTGGGTGATCTTGCCGGCGCCGGTGATGTTCGCAAGGTCGAACGTCTCGCCTGCCTTGATGTCAACGCTGGGCGAGATCTTCCAGCCTGGCCCGAGGTCGCGCGCGCACGATTCGCCGGTGCCGGAGGTGGCACGTCCGCCGCCGCCGGCCGAGCCGTCGAAGTTCTCCGGGGAGATGGATCGGGTCTGCGCCGAGCTCAGGGCACTCAGCGAAGGGAGACCGGGCGACATCGTCGTCATGGCGAGCACTCTTCTTTCATCGAGGGCGGCGGTCGGCTCCCTCGGATCTGTTTGTGAGCCGTATTGGACGACCCACTGTTGCAATCGATTTCATCACTGTATTCTGGACGGGATGCGCTGTCAACGGGCGCAGAACTGCATAGGCGGGGGACCATGGCCACGATCTACGAGGTCGCGAAACTCGCCGGCGTCTCGCCCGCGACGGTCTCTCGGGTGTTCAACGGCATGGGGGTTTCCGCCGAGAAGGTCACTGCCGTGCGCGATGCCGCGCGGCAGCTGAAGTTCAGTCCGAATCGCACGGCGCGGTCGTTACGCCGACAGGAGTCCGAGGTCATCGCGCTGGTGATCCCCGACATCGAGAACCCGTATTTCACCGAGCTCGCTCGAGGTGTCGAGGACGTCGCGCAGAAGGCCGGCTACTCCGTCGTGCTGTGCAACACGGACGCACAGACAGAGAAAGAAGCGCGATATCTGCAGATCGCCATCGCCGAACACATGGCCGGGGTGATCCTCGCCGCAGCCGCCGATCACACGAACCTCGACGACATCATCGCGACCGGGCGGCCTGTCGTCGCGGTCGACCGCGGCACCGGATACGACATCGACGGTGTCGTCATGGCCAACCGGACGGCCGGCCAGGCTGCGACCGAGAGTCTGCTGCAGGCGGGCTATCGCCGCATCGCCTTCATCGCCGGTCCTGCGCACATCGAGACGGCGCAGGAGCGCGCGCAGGGGTGGCGGGCGGTGCTCGCTCGCGAAGGGCTCGACGGCGACGCCGACGAGCTGCTGCGCTTCTCGACGTTCCAGGTGGACGGCGGACGTGAGGCGATGGAAGAACTGCTGCGACTGCCCGCGCCGCCCGACGCCGTCGTGGCCGGCAACAACCTCATCGGCGTGGGAGCGATCCAGGTGCTCACTGAGCACGGCCTCACCCCGCCCGAACTGGGTGTGGCAGTGGTCGGCTCGCTGCCGTTCACGACGCTGTCACCGAGCCTGGTCACGATCGTCCGCCTGCCGGCGCGGCACATGGGCGTGACCGCCGCCACGCTGTTGCTCGAGCGGATCGGCGGCGACCACCAGCCGGCGCGCACCGTCGTCTTGCGCAACGAGGTCCAGCCGGCAACCGTCGCACGCGCGATCTGAGCCCGGTGCGCCCGGTCCCCTCTGTTTCGTCGATTGTGCATGAAATCGATTTCGTGTAGCGTGATCGGCGATCCGGCGCAGACGAGGATCGGTCCAGGAGGTCACGATGCGGTGCACGCTCGGTGTCGACGTCGGCACGTCCACGAGCAAGGGCGTGCTCGTCGACGAGCACGGTGGCATCGTCGCCACAGCCGTCGTCGCGCATGACGTGCAGCGCCCGCGCCCGGGCTGGGTCGAGATGGACGGCGAGATCTGGTGGGACGAGTTCGCCGCCCTCGCCCGCGACCTGCTCGGGCAGCGCCCCGAGGCTGAGGTCGCAGCCGTCGGTGTGAGCGGCATGGGGCCGTGCGTTCTGCTGGCCGATGACCGCGATCTGCCGGTACGGCCCGCGATCCTGTACGGCGTCGACACCCGTTCGGGCGACGAGATCGCCCGCATGACCGCCGAGCTCGGCGAAGACGAGATCACCCGCATCGGCGGTTCACGACTCACGTCCCAGGCGGCGGGACCCAAGATCGCCTGGGTCTTCGACCACGAGCCGGATGCCGCGGCGCGCGCACGGCGACTGTTCATGCCGGCATCGTTCCTCGCGCTGAAGCTCACCGGTGAGTACGTGCTCGATCACCAATCGGCCAGCCAGACCTCTCCCCTCTACGACGTCGAGAACGGGGGCTGGCACGAGCCATGGTGGGACCGATATGCCACGGGCATTGAGCGGCCGAGGCTGCTGTGGGCCGGTGACATCGCGGGTGCCGTGACCGACGCTGCCGCACACGTCACCGGCATCGCGACGGGCACGCCCGTGATCGCCGGCACGATCGATGCGTGGAGCGAGGCGGTCAGTGTGGGTGCGCACGGATCCGGCGACCTGATGCTCATGTACGGCACGACGATGTTCCTCATCGCGACCGATGAGAGCACCCTGCGCACGCCGTCTATGTGGACCACCGTCGGCGCCTTCGCGGGCACGCGCAACCTCGCCGGGGGGCTGGCCACGTCGGGTGCCATCACGGCATGGCTGAAAGATCTCACCGAGGCCGATTACCCGACGCTGCTGGCCGAGGCCGAAGCATCCGGGCCCGGTGCGCACGGCCTCGTGATGCTGCCGTACTTCGCCGGCGAGCGCACCCCGATCCTCGACCCCGATGCCCGCGGTGTGATCGCGGGTCTCACCCTCACCCACACGCGCGGCGACCTCTATCGTGCGGCGCTGGAGGCGACCGCCCTCGGCGTGCGCCACAACGTTGAGACGATGCGCGCCGCGGGCGCCGACATCCGGCGCATCGTCGCGGTGGGCGGCGGCACGCAGGGCGCGCTCTGGCTTCGGATCGTGTCGGATGCCACGGGCCTGACCCAGCAGGTGCCTCGCACGACGATCGGCGCGAGCTATGGCGCCGCATTCCTCGCCGCTACTGCGATTGCGGAGTCGGATGCCACACCGTCGATCGCCGAATGGAATCCGGTCGCCGAGACCATCGTGCCCGACCCCGAGGCATCCCGCGTCTATGACGCCCTGTTCGACCGCTACCTGCGTCTGTACGCCGGCACGAAGGACGTCATGCACGAGCTGGCAGCGCAGCAGCGGGGTGTCGCATGATGCGCCGAGCTCGCGGCATCCCGCATACCTCGGCTCGCGCCGCCTTTCCCCTCGGCGGCATCGGCACCGGCACGGTGTCGCTCGGCGCGCGCGGAGAGCTGCGCGACTGGGAGCTCGAGAATCTGCCCGACAAGGGCCGCCGCAACCCGAATTCGTTCTTCGCGATACATGTGCGTCCGGCAGGCGACATGGGGCCGGCAGCGGTCACGCGCGTGCTCGAGGCGCGGCTGAACGGTCCGTTCGATTGGGATGCCGGTGCCCCGTTCGACGCCCTTGCGGGCCTGCCGCGGCTGGCGGCGGCGACGATGCACGGTGAGTATCCCGTCGTCGACATCGACTTCACCGACGACGTCCTGCCGGTCGAGGTCTCGCTGCGGGCTTTCACGCCGCTCGTGCCGCTGGATCCTGACGCCTCGGGCATTCCCGCCGCGGTCCTGCGCTACACCGTCACGAACACCGCGTCGGTCCCCCTGCGTGTCACCGTCGCCGGCTCGATGAGCCACACGGCCGGTCGGGGCGAAGGCCCGTTCGGCATGCGCGGCACGCAGAGCGTGCGCTGGCGCGACGGCGGCCCTGCCGGCGCCGGAGTGCGCGGTCTCGACTTCGGAATCGACCTGCCGGACGATGACGTCGGGTACGGCACGCTGGCGCTGACTACGACAGACGAATCGACGACCGTCAAGACGCAGTGGGTCACGGGGTTCTGGCCTGACGGTGCGCGCCTGTTCTGGAACGATCTGATCGACGACGGCCTGCTCGGCGACGAGCCGCGTCTCACGCTCGAGGATCGTCCCCGTGGTCTGTTCGCAGAGGGGGACACCGGAACGCCGATGAGCGAGTCCGAGCTGTTCGAGAGGCTCCCCCGCCTGCGTACGGGTTCGCTGGGTATCGTCCACGAGCTCGCCGTCGGCGAGAGCCGCAACTTCGAGTTCGTCCTGAGCTGGTCGTTCCCGAACCGGCGGCGGGGCTGGGGCGGGCACATCATCCTCCACGATCTGCACGGCGACCAGATGGTGCGCAACCACTATGCGACGCTCTGGCCGGACGCGTGGGCGGCGGCGACACACCTGCATGCGAACCTGGCCGACCTCGAGCAGACGACGACGGCGTTCGTCGACGCCCTCTACGGCGGCAGCCTTGACCCCGTCGTGGCCGACGCGGCGGGTGCGAACATCGCCGCGCTGCGATCGACGACGTGCCTCGTGGTGGAGACGCCGAACCCTGATCTGGGCGAAGGGCCGGTGTTCGCCGCCTGGGAGGGCTCATTCGACCATGCCGGTTCGTGCGAGGGCACCTGCACGCACGTGTGGTCGTATGCGCAGACCGTCGCCTGGCTGTTCCCCACGCTGGAACGCAGTGCACGGCGCGTCGAGTACCTTCTCGAGACCGATGCCGAGGGTGCACAGAAGTTCCGCTCGAACCGTGTCTTCGGCTCGCCCGCCTGGTTCATGACTCCCGCCGTCGACGGCCAGCTGGGCACGTTCCTGCGCCTGCACCGGGAATGGCGGTATTCGGGCGATGACGCATTCCTGCGCGAACTCTGGGCGCCGGCGGCGCGCACCCTGGACCACGCCATCCGCGAGTGGGACCGCGATGGCGACGGACTGCTCGACGGCGAGTTGCACAACACCTATGACATCGAGTTCCACGGGATCGATCCGCTTGCCAACTCGATGTTCGTGGCTGCGCTGCGCGCGGGGGCCCAGATGGCTGCGCACCTCGGCGAGAGCGAGCGAGCCGTCGACTGGACCGCGCGAGCCGACCGGGCCGCGGCCGGAATGGACGCCGTGCTGTGGAACGGCGAGTACTACCGTCAGGTGATCGACGATGTCGACGAGCACCGGTATCAGTATGGCGACGGCGTGCTCTCGGACCAGCTCCTCGGCCAATTCCACGCGTTCGTGGGCGGGCTCGGCTCGATCCTGCCGCCCGACCACGTGCGCAGCGCGCTCGGGGCGATCGTGGCCCACAACTTCCGTGCCGACCTCACCGCGCACGAGAGCACTCAGCGCGTATATGCGCTGAACGGCGAGGGCGGCCTTCTGCTGGCCTCGTGGCCGCGCGACGGCGAACCGGCGATCCCGTTCGTCTACTCCGACGAGGTCTGGACCGGCATCGAGCATCAGGTGGCGGCATCCCTCGTCTACACCGGTCGCGTCGAGGACGCGCTGCGCATCGAACGAACGCTCCGCGCACGCTACGACGGCATCGTGCGCAACCCGTGGAACGAGATCGAATGCGGCAATCACTATGCCCGATCGATGGCGTCGTGGGCACTGCTGCTCGCCTTCACCGGGCAGCAGTGGGATGCCGCGACCCGCACCCTGGAATTCGCACCCGCCGTCGGCGTGCCTCTGCGTGCCCTGTTCATCACCGCCACCGGGTGGGGCCGTGTCGAGACCGACCTGAACGGTTTCACACTGCACCTGGAACGGGGTGTGCTCGCCATCGACGAATTGCGCTTCGACGGCACCGTCGTCGGACGCGAGATCCGACTGACCGCCGGCGAACAGCACCGAGGTCGTTTCGACTCACCGCGCTCGCTCAATGGTCGAGCCCAAACTGACCACACACCAACGGAGAAACCATGAGCTACACACTCCCCACCCCGGCCACGCGCCCGGTCGTCGCACCGAACACGGTCTACCTGATCACGTCCGGTGACCTGCGCGAATCGGCCAATGTCGCCGGCTGGCCGGTGCAGGCGGCGACCGAAGCGGCCGTGACGGCCGCGTTCGAGCACCTGGGGTGGAGCGTCGTGCGCGCGTTCGGAGTGGATGCCGAGCGGGGCCACGGCTACATCCGCAGTCAGCGGATGGGCATGGAGGTGTTCAAGAACATCCCCGAGGACGCACCCTTGGTCGTCGCGATCGCCAACTGGCAGTACTCGCATCACGTGCTCGCAGGGTTGCGCACGCACCGCGGACCGATCCTGACGACGGCGAACTTCGCCCCCGACTGGCCTGGGCTGGTGGGCCTGCTCGGCCTGAACGCCGGCCTGACCAAGATGGGCAAGCCCTATTCGACGATCTGGTCGGTCGACTTCACCGACGACTGGTTCCGGGCGGGCCTCAAAGAGTGGATCGAGACCGGACACATCACCCACGACGCATCGCACGTGCGGGATCTGCCGGCCCTGCCGCAGAGTCCCGAGGTCGAGTTGGGCCGGGCCCTCGGCGATCAGATGCTCGCCGACAAGGCCATCATCGGCGTGTTCGATGAGGGATGCATGGGCATGTACAACGCGATCTTCGACGACGAACTGCTCAATCGCACGGGCATCTACAAAGAGCGGCTCTCGCAGTCCGCGCTGTATGCCGAGATGCTCGAGGTCGGCGACGACGAGGCGAACGACGTGTACGACTGGTTGATCGAGCACGGCATGAGGTTCGAGTACGGGCAGGATGCCGCGACCGAGCTGACCCGCGACCAGGTGCAATGGCAGCTCAAGATGTATATCGCGGCTCTGCGGATTGCCGACGACTTCGGTCTGGACGCGGTCGGCATCCAGTACCAGCAGGGTCTGAAAGACCTCGTGCCCGCATCGGATCTGGCCGAGGGCATCCTGAACTCCACGGACCGTCCGCCGGTGCTGTCGCGCGACGGGGCGCGAGAGCTGCACGCGGGTCGGGCGTTCCCCCACTTCAACGAGGCGGACGAAGGCGTCGCAGTGGACGCGCTGATCACCAACCGCGTCTGGACCGCGATGGGGCTCGTGCCCGACACAACGTTGCACGACGTGCGTTGGGGCGAGGAGTTCGACGGGCAGTTCGTCTGGACCTACGAGATCTCGGGGTCCGTGCCAGCGTCGCACCTGGGCGGCTGGGATCACGCGGTCGGCTGGCGACAGGGACACGTGTTCTTCCCCGCCGGCGGCGCCACGATCAACGGCGTCTCCACGCCCGGCGAGGTCGTTCTGTCGCGCGTGTACATCGCCGACGGTGCGCTGCACGCGGACGTGTTCCGCGGCACGGTCGTCGAGTTGCCCGCGGAGGAGTCGCAGCGTCGCAAGGACGCCACGAACCCGGAGTGGCCGGTCGCGCACGTCGTGCTGCACGGTCAGACCCGCGACCAGTTCATGGCACGGCACAAGGCCAACCACGCGCAGTTGGTCTACGCGCCCGATGCCGCCACCGCCGACAAGGCCCTCATCGCGAAGGCCGCCATGTTCGACCGCCTCGGCATCACCGTGCACCTGGTCGGCGACGTCGCGCTGTGATGACCCCTGCCGCCGTGGATGCGACCGGTTGGCTGCGGCCGGTCGTCGGCAGTGGTGCGCGTGAGCCGCGCTGGGGGCACCCTGCCGGCTTGCAGATCGGGCTGCATCCGCTCGGTGGACCGCGCGGCCTGATCCGCGTCTTCGCGCCGTATCTCGATCACCCACGCGACAGGCTCGTGAATTTCATCGCGATCGAGCCGATTCCGGCGGGGTCGCGCGAACGCGGGTACTCAGAGCTGGAGCGGTCGCGATTCGACGACGTTCCGGGGCTGCGGTTCTGGTCGGCGGACGATCCCACCGACATCGCACCGCGCCGCGGGGATGACCCCGCACGCGGTGTGGCCGACGGTGACAGTCTGAGCGTGAGCATCCTCTGCGAGCCCTTCGCCAACGGAGCGGACGTCTGGGTCACCGCTGCTTTCACACGTGATCGTCCGCACGAGGTGCGGTTGGCCGCCTTCGCGCGCGCAGGCTCAGTGGAGCCGGATGCCGTGGTCCTTACGGCCACGATGGGGAACTGGGCGCGGCTGCGCGATCTCGGGCTCCGCACCCGCACGGCGCGTGCGCGGGATCTGTGGCCGTCGTACCGCGGGAGCGGGTTCGCGCCGCACGCGGTCTTCGGGCTTGAGGAGCTGGCGCGCGAGGGCGATGAGGTCGTGGTGCGCGCGCGCCCCGATGAGGTGGACCCTGCACATGCCCGGTATGCCGATGGCACGGCGGACCACTGGCGTTATGTCGGGCGACGGGCGACCCAGGAATGGCGCGTGACGGAGCCGGACCCGGCGTTGCGCGCACAGGTCAACGGGCGCCACACGTACTGGATGAGCGAGAACCCGCTCCCCGGCGGCATCGCCTTCGAGAATTTCGAGCTCGTGGAGCCGTTCCGCCAGGGGCGGACGTTGACCTTCCGCGTCGAACCGCTCTGAACGTGCGGATGGTCAGCGCAGGCTGAGGCCGCCGTCGCTGGTGAGCACCTGGCCGACGATCCAGGTGCCGCCGGTGGCGAGCCAGCCGATCAGTGCGGCGGGATCGTCGGGCCGCCCGTAGCGCCCGAACGGCGTTTCGGCGCGCAGCTGGGCGAGCTCTTCGAGGGAGCGATCGGTGGTCTCAGGGTCGAGATAGCCGGTGTTGACCGGGCCGGGGTTGATCGTGTTCAGCACGATCCCGAGTTCGAGCAGCTCGGCGGCCACGGTCGTGGTGACGCCGGCGAGGGCCGCTTTGCTCGTCGCGTAGGCGACCTCGCCGCGCATCGGACCCTGCAGCTGCCCTGACGTCATCCAGAACACGTGGCCGGTCGGGCCCGGGAAGGGGCGTCCGCCGCCGATGCGCTCACCCGGGCGGGCAGCGGCCCCCACCTGCGGTGCGCGCGCACGCGCGAACAGCGACGTGAGCATGAGCGTCGAACGGGTGTCGGTCTGCCAGAACGCGTCGAGCATCTCAGGCGTCAGGTCGAGGATGCTGCCGTCGCCTCCGCTGCGTGCGTGATTGCAGACGAGGATGTCGACCTGGCCGGTCAGAGCCTGTGCCGTCTGCCACGTGCGGTCGACCCCCTCGCCTGTGGTCAGGTCGGCGCTCACATCGGCGAACCGTGCTCCGGCGGTCACGGCATCGCGAACGCCGGAACGCACCTCGTCGAGGTCGTCGCCGCCCCACGGGACGGTGAGGTCATGCGGGCGGAAGTGGTGGATGACGATGCTTGCGCCGAGTCCGGCGAGGGTGCGCGCCACGGCGTAGCCGATGCCGCGGCGACGGGAGACGCCGGTGACCAGCGCGGTCTTGCCGGCAAGGGGAAGGGATGCAGAAGACATGGTGAACCTCTCTCTAGGGTGCGGGGGGAGAAGGTCACCGGCATTGCATGGCTTCAGCCTAGCGGGGCGGGATGCCCGCCGCACGGCCGGGGGTCTCGGGCTGTGGGGCAGTAGACCGTCTGCGGTGGGCACGCCGTCGCGTGCGGTTCGCAGCAGAGGTATACCGCGCTTTTCGGCATTGAACTTCTCGTTCACACAGGTCCCCAGGGCTGTGTGAACGAGAGATTCAATGCGTGTGTGAGGCATATGAATGTTTCGCCAGGCCGGGCCCCCGCCGGCGGGCCGTGGGCGGCGCTCCGGCGGGCCGTGGGCGCAGTGCGTCAGGGGCGCGCGGCGGCGGCCGCCCGTGCCGCGGCCGGCAGCGCGTCCAGCACGCGCGACACGGCGGCGTCGTCGTGCGCAGCGCTGACGAACCACGCTTCGTACGCGCTCGGCGGCAGCGAGACTCCCGCGTCGAGCATCGCGTGGAAGAACGGGCCGTAGCGGAACGCCTCCTGGCGCTGCACGCCGGCGTAGTCACGGGCGAGCGCGGGCCGGAACTGGATGCTGAAGAGGTTTCCCGCGCGCGAGACGACGTGTTCGACCCCGGCGGCCGACAGCGCATCGTCGACGGCGGTCGAGATGGTCGCGGCCACCGCGTCCACGCGCGCATAGACCGCGGCATCCGCCGCCTGCAGCGTCGCAAGGCCCGCCGCGACCGCGACCGGGTTGCCCGACAGCGTGCCGGCCTGATAGACCGGCCCCAACGGTGCCAGGTGCTCCATGATCTCGCGCCGTGCGCCCAGAGCCGCCAGCGGCATCCCTCCGCCGATGACCTTGCCGAAGGTGACGATGTCGGCCGCAACCGGCTCGAGTCCCAACCACCCGGCGGGCGACACGCGGAATCCGGTGAGCACCTCGTCGACGATCAGCAGAGCGCCGTGCGCGTGCGTCGTCTGCGCGAGGAACGCATTGAAGCCCGGCTGCGGTGCCACCACTCCCATGTTCGCCGACGCGGCCTCGACGATGATCGCCGCGATCCGCGGGCCGAACTCGGCGAACGCCGCCTCCACGGCGGCACGGTCGTTGTAGGGCAGCACGAGAGTCTGCGCCGCGATCTCGGCGGGCACCCCCGCCGAAGAGGGCAGAGCCAGGGTGGCCAATCCGCTGCCGGCGTCGGCGAGCAGGCCGTCGGAGTGCCCGTGGTAATGACCGGCGAACTTGATGACCAGCGACCGGCCGGTCACCCCGCGCGCCAGTCGGATCGCCGTCATCGTCGCCTCGGTGCCGGTGGAGACCAAGCGCACCTGCTCGACGACGGCGGCATCCCGAGATGCTCGCTCAGGGGCCTGGGGGGCGGCCCCTGAGCGAGGGTCAGTGGAACGGGGCTGTGAAGAGGAACGGTCGGGCACCTCGATCCGCGCGAGGCGCGCGATCACGGCCTCGGCGAGTTCGGTCTCCGCCGGCGTCGACGCGCCGAACGAGAGGCCGCGCGAGACCGCCTGGTGCACGGCATCCAGCACCTGCGGGTGGGCGTGCCCGAGCAGCAGCGGTCCCCACGAGCACACCAGATCGACGTACTCGCGGCCCTCGACGTCGACGACGTACGAACCGTGCCCCGACACGAGGAAACGCGGCGCACCGCCTACCGAACGGAACGCGCGCACCGGCGAGTTGACCCCACCCGGGATGACGGTGGATGCCTCGTCGAAAGCCGTCTGGTTGCTCATGCGTTCTTCTCCCAGGCCGACAGCTCCAGCGCCCAATACGTCAGCACGGCACCGGCTCCGGCACGCAGGGTGCCGGTCACGCTCTCGCGGATCGCCCGTTCGCGGTCGATCCACCCGTTCGCGGCGGCAGCCTCGATCATCGCGTACTCCCCCGACACCTGGTACGCCCACACCGGAACCTGCGCGGTGGCGGCGACATCGGACAGCACGTCCAGATAGCTCATCGCGGGCTTGACCATCAGCACATCGGCGCCCTCGGCCTCGTCCAGTGCGGCTTCGCGGCCGCCCTCGATGCGGTTGGCGGGGTCCTGCTGGTAGGTGCGCCGGTCGCCCCGCAGCTGCGAATCGACGGCCTCGCGGAAGGGACCGTAGAAGGCTGAGGAGTACTTCGCCGCATAGGCGAGGATCGCGGTGTCGATGAGCCCGTGGCCGTCGAGGGCCTCGCGCACGGCGGCGACCTGGCCGTCCATCATCCCCGACAGGCCCAGCAGCTGCGACCCGGCGTCGGCCTGGGCCAGGGCCATGTCACGGTAGCGGAGCAGCGTGGCGTCGTTGTCGACGCGGCCGCGCGCGTCCAGCACACCGCAGTGGCCGTGGTCGGTGAACTCGTCCAGGCACAGGTCGGTCTGCACCACCAGCGCGTCGCCGGCCTCGGCAGCAGCGACCCGTGTCGCACGGTTCAGGATGCCGTCGGCATCGGTCGCGCCCGATCCGATCGCGTCGCGGGTGGCCGGGATGCCGAACAGCATGACACCGCCGATGCCGGAGGCTGCGGCATCCTGCACCGCGCCCTTCAGCGAATCGAGGGTGTGCTGCACCACTCCGGGCATGGCGCCGATCGGCGCCGGCTCGGAGATGTCTTCGCGCACGAACAGCGGCAGGATCAGCTGCGCTGGGTGGATGCGGGTCTCGGCGACCAGCCGCCGCATCGCGGGGGACGTGCGCAGGCGGCGGGGGCGGATGACGGGGGTGCTCATGCGGTGCCTTCCGGCGTTGATGCCGCCGTGCCGGGAACGAGCTCGGCCGCGCCGTCTGCGAGCATGCGCGTGACGACCTCGTGGGCGGCCGATGCGGCGGCGGCTGCGGCGGCGCTCGGGTCCGCCGCCGCAGCGTCGATGGTGACGGATGCCGCAACCCGGCGCGTTCCGTCAAGACTGTAGGCGGCGGCTGCCAGCGTGAGAGTGCCGTCGCCGTCGAAACCGGCGGTGGCTCCCAGCGGTGCGGAGCAGCCGGCCTCGAGCCCGGCCAGCACTCCGCGTTCGGCGGCGGCTGCGGCTGCGGTGGCGGGGTCGTTCACATGCGCCAGCGCTGCGGCCAGCGCGGTGCCGGCGGCATCCTCCTCGCGCACCTCGATCGCCAGGGCGCCCTGCGCGGGCGCCGACGGCCACGCCGTCAGCGGCATCGGCTGTGCAGCCACGTCGGCGCGGCCGAGCCGGGCAAGTCCTGCGGCGGCCAGCACGAGCGCGTCGAGGCGGTCGGCTCCCTCTGCCGTCAGGCGGGCAAGGCGCGAGTCGACGTTGCCGCGGATGTCGACGACCTCGAGGTCGGGGCGCAGTGCGTGCACCTGTGCGATGCGCCGCGGCGATCCGGTGCCGACGCGCGAGCCGGCCGGCAGGTCTTCGAGCCGGGTGCCGTCGTGGGTGACGACCATGTCGCGTGCGTCTTCACGGACGGGCACCGCGCCGATGACCAGCCCCGGCGAGGGGGCGGTGGGAAGGTCCTTGAACGAGTGCACGATGACGTCGCACTCGCCCGCGCGCAGCGCATCGCGCAGGGCCGTTGCGAACACACCCGTGCCGCCCAGGCTCGACAGCGAGGCGCGCGACGTGTCGCCGTGGGTGGTCACCCGCACGATCTCGATCTCGACGTCGTCGCCGGCGCCGGCCAGCGCATCGCGCAGTGCGTGCGCGACCTGGGTCGTCTGGGCGACGGCAAGCGCGCTGCCGCGGGTGCCGACCCGCAGGGTGACGCTCATCGGGTGGAAGCCATCACGGTCGCGCCGACCGTGGCATGGTCGGGCCACGGCCCGAGCGCGGTCAGGTGCGCGCGCTTGTCGGCGGGGGCGGCATCCACCCGCTCCTGGATCAGGTCGACGAGGCCCGCCACGAACGCGGGGTGGATGCCGGGGGTCGCGACCCGGGCGAAGTCCACGCCGACCTCGGCCGCGGTCTGAGCGGCTTCGGTGTCGAGGTCCCAGAGAACCTCCATGTGGTCGCTGACGAACCCGATCGGCACGACGATCACGCGCTGCACACCGACAGCGGCAAGCCTGCGGATCTCATCGTTCACGTCGGGCTCGAGCCAGGGGGTGCGCGGGTCGCCGCTGCGGGACTGATAGCACAGCGAATACGGCACGCCGGGCGCCGCCTGCGCGGCGATGACGTCGGCGATCGCGCAGTGCTGCGCGACATATGCGCCGCCGGGCCCGTACTGCGGGCCGGAGGCGGCGGCTGCGGCATCCGGAATCGAATGCGTCGTGAACAGCACGTGGGTGTTGGCGGTACCTGCGCCCACGGCCGCGCGCAGTCCCTCGATGAAGGGCGTGACGAACCCGGGGTGGTCGAAGAACTCCCGCAGCCGGTCGATCGTGACGGTGCCGTTCGAGCCCGTGCCGTCCGAGCCCGTGCCGTCCAGGCCCGTGTCGGCCAGCGCCTTCTCGAAGTTCTCGCGATACTGTCCCACGCCGGAGTACGACGTGTAGGCGCTGGTGACCACGGCCAGCAGCCGGTCGTGTCCCTGAGCGTGGGCGTCGCGCACGGCGTCGGCGAAGAACGGGGCCCAATTGCGGTTGCCCCAGTGCACGGGCAGGTCGATGCCGCGAGCGGCGAGCTCTGTCTCCAGCGCTGCCTTCAGCGCGCGATTCTGAGCGTTGATCGGGCTCACGCCGCCGAAGTGGCGGTAGTGGACGGCGACCTCTTCGAGCCGTTCGTCCGGGATGCCGCGCCCCCGCGTCACGTTGCGCAGGAACGGGATGACGTCATCCTGCCCCTCGGGGCCGCCGAAGCTCGCCAGCAGCACCGCGTCGAAGGCGCCCGCACTCACGCAAGCACCTCGCCGACCTCGGCGGTCTCGATGCGGCGGCCGGTGAAGAACGGGGTCTCCTCGATCACGTGGCGGCGGGCGTCCACGTAGCGCAGCGCCCGCATCATGTCGACCAGCTCACCCAGATCGTCGCTCTCGACGGGGACGACCCACTCGTAGTCGCCCAGGGCGAACGCGGCGACCGTGTTGGTCAGCACGCCCGAGTAGTCGTGACCGGCACGGCCGTGCTCGGCCAGCATCCGGCTGCGCTCGCCGTCGCGCATCAGGTACCAGTCCTTGCTGCGCACGAACGGGTAGACCGCGAGCCAGCCTTTGGCGTCGACGCCGCGCACGAACGCGGGGACGTGCGAGCGGTTGAACTCGGCTTCGCGGTGCGTGCCGAACAGGTTCGTATGCGGGACAAGCGCGGCGATCGCCGGGATGCGGCGCAGGGTGCGCAGGGCCGCCTGCAGCACCTCGGGGCTGTCGCCGTGCAGCCAGAACAGCAGGTCGGTGTCGGCCTTGAAGCCCGACACGTCGTAGATGCCGCGGGTGTGCACGCCGGACTGTGCGATCTCGGCGAGGGCCCGGTCCAAGTCCGCCGCGACGGTCGCGGTCAGATCGGCGGAGACGCCGGCGGCGGGGCGGGTGAACACCGCCCACAGGGTGAAGACGGGTGCCGGAGGCTGCTCGTTCGATTGGGGGGAGGGGGAGACGGCAGGGGTCGCAACGGTTTCTGGCACGATTGCCATCTTCGACCCGCTTTGTGTGAGTTCCCAGTAAACCTTCAGTTTGCCTGACTGAAGGCGGCGGCGGGTCGCGGCTCGGACGGGTCAGCGCAGTGCGCGGGTCGCGGCATCCTGCGCATCGGGGATCACCGACGCAAGACCCGTGCCGGCCACCCACGCGCCGGTGACCTCCAGGCCCGGCGTGGCGGTGACGGCCTGCCGCACGGCGCGCACGCGCGCGGCCTGGCCGGCGGCAGCGAGCGAACGCGGGTACAGCCAGGTGCGCCGCGCGAATCCCGCCACCTGGTCGGCGCTCAGGGGGACTCCCAGCAGCGCCGATGCGTCGCGCAGTGCCCGTTCGCGAAGCTGCGCGTCGTCGAGGGCGGCTGCCGGGTTCGGCGCACCCGGACGTCCGTACGACAGCCGCACGACGTGCCGACCGTCGCCGGCGGTCTCGGCAAGCCACGACCATTTCGCGGTGCTGTGCGTGAGTGCCTTGGCCGCAACGGCGTCGTCGGCGCTGTCGGCGTCGTCGGCGACCAGCAGGCCGGTGCCGCGCGGAGCCGCGTCGAGGGCGGAGGCGTCGAGCACCAGAGTCGCCAAGTCGACGCGCACGGGTTCGGGCCATGCGATGCCCCGCAGCACGGCGAGGGATGCCGCATCCCCGCCGCTCGCGAGCAGGCGCATCGCCGTCGGCCCATCCGTGGCGACGATGACGGCATCGGCGCGCAGTGTGCCTTCCCGGGCATCGGATCGCTGAGACAGGGGATTCTCGGTGAGACCGGTGGTGTCGTCCTGGGTTTCGCCGAGAATCCCCTGTCTGGGTGCGGGGCGGGCGGCGACGGCGACGTCCCATGAGCCGTCCGCACGTACGGTGAGCGCTGTGGCGGCGGTGGATGCCTCGAGGAGCACGCCGCGTGCTCGCAGGTCTGCGAGCAGAGCGTCGACGAGGGTCCACATGCCGCCGCGCAGGCCGCCCGCGGCCGACCCCGGCCTGACAGCGGCGGCAGCGGGCACCGATGCGCGGTCGGTCGTCGCGGTCTTGGGGGTGGGGGAGCCCGGACCGCCCGACTGTCGCAACCGCCGCACGGCGCGGGCGAGCGACCCGGTGCCGGCGAAGGCCTCGCGCAGGCCCGGCGCTATCGCGTCGAGGTCGAGCTCGTCGGGATCGGTCGCGTAGATGCCCGTGACCACCGGGGCGACCAGTCGGTCGAGCACGGCATCGCCCATCCGCTCGCGCACCAGCGCGCCGAGTGTTCGCGAATCATCGACGGTCACGCCGACGGCCGGTTCGTCGAGGTCGCGCTGCGCGCGCCGGGCCGCATCGGGCCCGATGGCGGCGACGACGTCGTCGGCGAGCGGATCGATCGGGATCCCGAGCAGTCCGCCCTTCGGCATCGGAACGGTCCGGTCGGCCAGGCGCAGCCAGGCACCGGCGGCGTTCGGCCATTCGATCCGCGACGTCAGGTCGAGCTCCGCGAGCAGCCGCTCAACCGTGCCGCCGCGCGTCGCGAAGCTCTCGGCGGCCGCGTCGAGCGCGAGTCCCGCCACGTCGGCGCGGGCCACCGAGCCGCCGCAGTCGCTTCCGGACTCGAGGATGACGACGTCGGCGCCGCCGATCGCGCACGCACGTGCCGCGACGAGCCCCGCCACCCCGCCGCCGATGACGATCACGCGCATCGGCTCATCCGATCGCATCGGCAGGTCCAGTCGCACGCTGGTCGTGGCATCCCTCGCCCCGCGGGCGGAGGACGATCCGCCCAGACGAGTATCGATCGCGGCCACAAGCCCTCCTGTCGGCGGGAAGCCCTCGCGCCGCCACGCGCCGAGCCGTGGAGCTCACTCCGCACCGGCTTCGTGCACGAGCGCGACCAGGCGCGTGAGCACGTCGGGGTCGGTGTCGGGCGGCACGCCGTGCCCGAGGTTCACGACGTGGGCCGGAGCCGAGCGTCCGCGGCGCAGCACGTCGCGGGTATGCGCCTCGAGCACGGGCCAGGGGGCGGCCAGCAGTGCGGGGTCGATGTTGCCCTGCAACGGGACGGTGCCACCCAGAATCCGGGATGCCTCGTCCAGCGGCAACCGGTAGTCCACGCCGATGACGTCGGCTGCGGCATCCTTCATCGCGTCCAGGAACGAGGCCGTGCCCAGCCCGAAGTGCACCAGCGGGACGGTGGTGCCGTCGCCGGCGGCCAGCCCCCGCGCCCACGACAGCGCCCGCGCCGAGGCCGGCGCCACGTGCTGCACATAGTCGGCGCGTGAGAGCGATCCCGCCCACGAGTCGAACAGCTGTCCGGCGCTGGCCCCGGCCAGCAGCTGCGCGCGCAGGAAAGCCCCCGTCACGTCGGCGCACCACGCCATCAGCCGCGCCCACGCGTCGGGGTCGGTGTGCATGAGACGCCGAGCGGCGAGGTGGTCGCGCGAAGGGCGTCCCTCCACGAGGTAGGCGGCCAGCGTGAACGGCGCGCCCGCGAAGCCGATGAGCGGCGTCGCGCCGAGCTGGGCGACGGTGCGGCGCACGGCTTCTCGCACCGGCTCGAGCGCGTCGTCGTCGTCCCGCAGCGAGCCGCCGCCCACCAGCGCGTCCACGTCGGCCGCCGTGCGCACGGCGCGGTCGAACACCGGACCGGTGCCGGCCGCGATCTCGACGTCCACGCCGGCCAACCGCAGCGGGATCACGATGTCGCTGAAGAAGATTCCCGCGTCCACGCTGTGCCGGCGCACGGGCTGCAGGGTGATCTCGCTGGCAAGGGCGGGGTCCAGGCACGTGTCGAGCATGCTCTTGTGGTCGGCGCGCAGGGCGCGGTACTCGGGCAGCGAACGACCGGCCTGCCGCATGAACCACACCGGCGTCGTCGCGGATCGTACGCCTCGGTATGCCTGCACGAGCGACGAGGATGCCGTTGCGCCCGTGGTCAGCGGATGCTCGGCGGGCAGGGGGCGGGGGTGGGAGGGCTCAGCGATCACGCGGAGATTCTCGCAGACCCAGGTGGGAGCGCCGTTCGCGTCGACTCTGGGCCGAGCACCGATCTGGGCGGCGTATCCTCAGTGATCGTGCTGTTCTGCTTCACCTCGAGTCACCGGACCGCGGCCTTCGACACGCTCGGTCGTTTCGAGCGCGGTGTCGACCGGGTGATCGAGCGGTTGGCCGCCGGCGACACGCTCGCCGGGCACGTCGTGCTCTCGACCTGCAACCGCTTCGAAGCCTATGTCGACGTGCCCGTCGATGAATATTCCGCAGATGGAATGGATGCCGCAGCCCGCACGCCTGACGTCGTCGTCGAGGCGATCGCGCAGGCCGCCGACATGACCGCCGACGAGGTGCGCACGGCCGGCGACATCCTGCGCGGCGAAGCCGTCGCCGCCCACGCGTTCGCGGTGGCCAGTGGTCTGGAATCGGTCGTCGTCGGTGAGGGCGAGATCGCCGGCCAGGTGCGCCGCGCGCTGGAATCGGCGCGTGCCCGCGGCACCGCGACCCGCGATCTCGAGCGCGTCTTCCAACTCGCCGCGCGCACCTCGCGCGGGGTGAAGAACCGCACGGCGCTCTCGCGTGCCGGCCGCTCGGTCGTGCGCCTGGCGCTCGACATGGCCGAGTCCCGCATCACCGATTGGGCACAGACGCATGTGCTGCTGGTGGGCACGGGCAGATACGCCGGCGCGAGTCTTGCCGCTCTGCGCGAACGCGGAGTGCGCGACGTGCAGGTGTATTCGCGCAGCGGCCGCGCCGCCGGGTTCGCGGCGAGCCACGGCATCGTCGCCGCAGACGATCTTGTCTCAGCCCTCGCCGAAAGCGACCTGGTCGTCGCCTGCAGCACCGTGCAGTCAGTGCTTGTCGAGGCATCCACCGTCACCGCCGCCCGAGCGCTTCACGGAGCCCTCGCCCGGCGCCTGGTGGTCGACCTCGGCCTGCCCCGCAACGTCGACCCCGACGTGGCGGCAGTTCCCGAGACCGAGCTGATCGACCTCGAACTGCTGCGCACTCATGCGCCGCTGCCCGAGTTCCAGGCGGCCGCCGATGCGCGGGCGCTCGTCGACGAGGCGCTGGCCGACTACCGTCGGGCCGCGGCGGAGGATGCCGTCACCCCGGCGCTGGTCGCGCTGCGCTCGCACGTGTTCGAGGTGCTCGACGCCGAGATCGCCCGGGCGCGTCCCCGAGACGCGTCGGGTCAGACCGAGGCCGCTCTGCGGCACCTGGCGGGCGTCCTGCTGCACATGCCGTCCGTGCGTGCGCGGGAACTGGCCGCCGACGGCCGCGCCGACGAGTTCACCGCCGCAGTGGAGGCCATGTTCGGTGTGGACGCGGCACGGCCATGCCCGGCGGTGGGTCTCTCATCGGACGACGCCGACGAGCCACGCGAAGACACGGCATCCTGACCCGGCCCGCGCCGCCGCGCGCTCACTCTGTCGCTCGCCCCGCGTGCGCGTCGACGAACGCCTGATGGTCGGCTCGCGACACGTCGGCATAGGCATATGCCCATTCGAGCATGGGCTCGACCGCGGCGCGGCCGTTCCCCAGATAGCCCGACACGATCGCCGTCGCCGGCGACTGCGAATGCGCGCGGGCCAGCACGATCGCGCACGCTTGCGCGTACCGCTGGAACGGCACGTCCTCGAGCGTCTCGATGTCGATGCCGCCCTTCATGTCGTGGAACTGACGCACGTAGAGGTCGACGCCGCCGCCGAGCGAGTCGGCAGACGATCGAAGATGGCCGAGAAAGGGGTCGGATGCGCCCTGCAGGATTCTCTGCATGGCCACGACACGGCCCCCCTCTCCGTGCTGCGCGGTGTGCTCGGCGACCTCATCGGGCTGGTCGACACCGCCGTGTTCGACAAGCACGCTGCGCCCGGCCTCCTTGGCCTGCAGCAGCAGCGTCCTGCCGTCGCCGTCTGCCAGCAGCACCAAGAAGCATCGGGTGCCGACGCTGCCCACGCCGACGACGCGTCGCGCGACGTCGCTGACCGTGTAACTGCGCAGCAGCACGCGGATGTCGACGTTGGCCGACTGCGCGTACTGCTCGACGAGCGAGTGGACGCCGTCCACCAGCGCCGGTTCGACGTGGGTCATCGTCGGCGGGTTCTCGACGAACGTGTGCCGTCCCTGTGCGTCGGCTTCGGTCGCGCGGCGAGCCGCGCGCTCTCCGGTGCGCTTGCGCGCGTCGCGAATGGCCGAGCGCAGCGCCCTGCGCGACACCGTGTCGAGCCCTGCGGCTGCGGCGTCGGCGGCGAAGTGCGTGAAGTATCGCTGAGCGGGTGACAGCTGCAGCCCGGCCCGCAGCGCACGAGCGTACCGGCGGACGGCCTGCCGCGCGGCCCGCTGCACCACCGCATCGTCGCGGGACGTGGCCTGCCCGGCGATCACGACGCTGGTGACCAGACGCTTCAGGTCCCATTCCCACGGGGCCCACGCCGCCTCGTCGAAGTCGTTGAGGTCGAACACGAGCTCGCGCGCCGGCGACGCGTAGAAGCCGAAATTGGCCACATGCGCGTCACCGCATGAGGCGACTCGGATGCCGCTGGACGGGCCCCGGGCCAGGTCCGCGGCCATGAGCGCGGCGGTACCGCGATAGAACGTGAACGCGCTCGAACTCATCCGCTCGGTGCGCACCGGCACGAGATCGGCGACGCGCGTCTGGTTCTGCCGGGCGATGATGCCGATCGGGTCGCGCGGACCGTCACCCAGCCGCGCCAGCTCGCGACGGCGCATCTGCGCGCGTCGGGCTCGTCCGGCGGCGATGCCCTCTGCCGTGGACGGCGCCCGGGGCACGTCGATGTGCGTCATGGGCTCATCATCGCACCGCGCCGGCCGCGGGACGCGCGGTTCACCGCGAACCCGTCAAGCGCCTCACGCGTCGCGCGCGCAGCGGAATCCGATGTGCGACATCCCGGTGTCCTCCGCCTGCGGCGAGCGGGCGGCGGGGCGGAACCGCAGGCAGTAGTCCGGCGAGCACAGGTGCGACCCGCCCTTGAGAACGCGCCGGGGAATGTCCGGAAAAGCCTCCTGCGCGCTGGCCCGCGCAAGCAGATTGGTGCGCTTTCCGGCGTCGACGGGCTTCTCGGTCAGTCGCACGTGACGCGGTGTGTAGAAGTCGGTGGTCCACTCCCAGACGTTGCCGATCATGTCGTACAGGCCGTAGCCGTTGGGCGGGTATGCGCCGACGGGAGCCGTGCCGCCCACACCCTGGTTGTCGTAGGGGAATCGCCCCAGCCATGAGTTGGCCAGCGCGACGCCGTCGGGGTAGGTCTCATCGCCCCAGGCGAACCGCGCCCCGACCAGTCCGCCGCGTGCCGCGTACTCGTGCTCGGCCTCGGTCGGCAGCCGGAGGCCCGCCCACGTCGCGTACGCGGTGGCGTCCTCGTAGGCGATGTGGACGACGGGATGCCGCATCCTGTCGTCGATGCCCGAGTCGGGACCGAACGGACAGCGCCAGCATGCCCCGGGCTGCCAGCGCCACCAATTGCGCCAGTCGCTCAGATCAGTGGGCCCGCTCGTCGGCGTGAAGACCATGGAGCCGGGCACCAGGTCGGCCTGGTCGGCGCCGGGGAACGTCGCAGGATCGAGTTCACGCTCTGCGACCGTGACGTAAGCGGTCTCGTCGACGAACGCCGCGTAGTCCTCGTTGGTGACCTCGAACCGATCGATCCAGAACCCGGCGACCTCACGATCGTGGACCGGTCGCTCGTCGGGATAGAACTCGTCGGAGCCCATGCGGAACTCGCCGCCCGGCAGCTGGACCATGTCGCGTTCGCTCACACAGCCACCGTAACCACTACCGCCGATACGCTGGCCGGGTGACACCACGCGACCAGCCTGCAGTGCCCTCCCCGCCTGCGCTCGGTCCGGCCTTGCGGGTCCTTCTCATTCTTGCGACAGCCGTCATCGCGCTCGCCGGTCTGTGGTTCGCACGCGACATCGTCGGGCCGGTCGCGCTCGGTGCGGTCATCGTCATCATCTGCCACCCGTTGCGCCATCCGCTCGAGCGCGCCGGATGGCCGCGGTGGCTGGCCACGACGGCTGTGATCGCCGTGGCATACATCGTGCTCATCTTCCTCGTGCTCCTCCTCGTGTTCGCCGGCATCCAGTTCGCACGACTGGTCTCCGACTACGCGCACGACCTCGCCACGACTGCGGAGAACCTCGTCGCGTGGCTCAGCTCTCTGGGACTGGACACGCAGGTGTCGAATGCCACGGCGACCTTCCTCGACGCGTCGACGATCCTCTCCTCCGTGACCTCACTGGGCGGCACGGTGATCGGGGTGATCACGGCGCTGTTCTTCGTGCTCGCCTACGTGATCTTCATGGCTGTCGACGGAGCACGGTACGCGCGCGCCGAGCAGGAGTTCGGCCGCGGCATCCACTCCACCGTCCAGCGCTTCCAGCGCTTCAACACCGGAGTGCGCCGGTATTACATCGTCAACGCGAGCTTCGGGGCGGTGGTGGCGATCCTGGACGGACTCGCCCTGTGGTGGCTGGGCATTCCCGCACCGGTCGTCTGGGCGATCCTCGCGTTCGTGACGAACTTCATCCCGAACATCGGCTTCGTGATCGGTCTGATCCCACCGGCGCTGTTGGCGCTGGTGGTGGGAGGCTGGCCGATGCTGCTCGCGGTGATCGCGATCTACTGCGTCGTCAACGTCGTCCTGCAGGTGCTCGTGCAGCCGAAGTTCGTTGCGGATGCCGTGAACCTGAGCCTCACGCTGAGCTTCTTCTCCGTCATCTTCTGGGCGTTCATCATCGGCCCGCTGGGTGCGATCCTGTCGATCCCGCTGACGCTGCTGGTGCGCGCGCTCGTGCTCGAGGGCGACCCCGGAGCGCGGTGGCTGCGCTGGCTGTCGGGTGACGCGTCCATCGACGACTGATCAGCTGGGGTCCAAGCGCAGCACGTTGGATTCGCCGACGCTGAAGTCATCGACCACCCGCAGGGTGCGGGCCAGGTCATCGACCGCCCCGGTGATCGTGCCGAACCTGGTGCGATCAGGGCACACGGCCGTGAGTGAGACGAAGTGCGTGCCGGTGTCCCACGTGTAGGTGGCGAACGGGGGTGTGGCCGGGTTCTCGGGCAGCGGCATGAGCAGGCGCTCGCCGACGCCCAGGTGCGGGTTGCGGAACTGCTCGGTGTCGTCGTACTCCATCGGCATCATCGCCCGTGCGGTGCGCAGTTGGGGCGTCGCCTCCTGCAGCTGCGCCATCGCCACCAGCAGCTGCGGATCGTCTTTCCACACCCAGATCAGTATCCGCCCGTCGGCCTTCCGCATCAGAAAAGGAGCGGCTTGGCTCAGCATCCATGCGATCGCGCCGCCGCCCGAACGCTGCTGTGCACCCAGCGTGCCGCCTGCCTGGGTCAACAGCATCCGGATCGCCGCCTTGCGATGGCGTCGGCCTCTGAACCCGAGCGAGCCGGTCACCGGTACCCAGCGATCGACGGGGGCGTCGGCCTGCAGTCGCGACATGGCTCCAGGCTAGGGGCGGCTCCTGAAAACAACCCCCGGTTCTTCCCAGCCCCGACAGGGGCCTCAGGTACAGTGGATGCCGCGCCGCCCCGGCGCCGCACCACAGAGAGGCTCTCGCCGACAGTGACTCCCGCCCCCGCGGACCCGCAGCATCCCGCCGCCTCGGACGCCGCGCCGGACTCGCAACCGCTGACAGTGCTGCTCGGCTGCGACACGTTCGCACCACACGTGAACGGAGCCGCACGCTTCGCCGAGCGGCTGGCTGCCGGCCTGGTCGCCCGCGGGCACACCGTGCACGTCTCGGCGCCCAGTGTCGGGCACCGCAATCACGGCACGTTCGTCGAAGACGTCGAGGGACAGCAGGTCACGGTGCACCGCCTCGCGTCATGGCGATGGACCCCGCACGACTGGCTGACCTTCGTGCTGCCGTGGATGAGCAAGCACTACGCGCGCAAGGTGCTCGACCAGGTCAAGCCCGACGTCGTGCACATCCAGTCGCACATCGTGATCGGCCGCGGGCTGGCGCGCGAGGCGCGCAAGCGCGGCATCCCCATCGTGGCGACCAACCACGTCATGGCCGAGAACATCATCGACTTCACGACCCTGCCGCCGGTGCTGGACCGGGTGCTCGTCAAGCTCGCATGGGGCGACGCCGCGCGCACCCTCAAGATGGCGCGCGCGGTGACCACGCCCACGCGCAAGGCCGCAGACTTCCTCGAGTCGACGATCGACATCCACGGAGTCGTGCCGATCAGCTGCGGCATCGACAAGGCGAACTACACGCCGGATCTCACGCCGCGACCGCACCGGCGGGTGCTGTTCGTCGGGCGGCTGACCACCGAGAAGCATGTGGATGTCACGCTGCAGGCGATCGCGAAGCTCGTTCCCGAGATCGACATCGCGTTCGAGGTCGTCGGCGGCGGCGACCAGCGCAAGAACCTCGAGCAGCTGGCCGACCGGCTCGGCATCGCGGATCGGGTCACCTTCCGCGGGCGCGTCCCCGAGAACGAGCTGCGCGCCGCCTACACGCAGGCCGACGTCTTCGTCATCTCCTCGATCGCCGAGCTGCAGTCCATCGCGACGATGGAGGCCATGGCATCGGGTCTGCCGGTGATCGGGGCGGATGCCGTGGCCCTGCCGCATCTGATCCACGACGGCGAGAACGGGTACCTGTTCCCCCCGGGTGATGTCGACGCACTCGCCGATCGGCTGCGCCGGGTGCTCACCGCCGACGACGCCGAATACCTGCGGATGCAGACGGCGTCGCTGGACGGCGTGGAGATCCACGACATCCAGAAGACGCTGGACACGTTCGAGAAGCTGTACCGAGGCGAGCCGACCTGAGATGCGCCTCTTCTTCGACGCACGCTACATCCGCACCGACTTCCATGACGGCATCAGCCGCTATTCGGCGGACCTGGCGGCGGCGCTGCTGCCGCTGGCGGCACAGCGGGGCGTCGATGTGGTGTTCCTGATCTGGGCGGATGCGCAGCGGGCGCTGCTGCCGGCCGGTGCGCGTGTGCTGAAGATCCATGCCCCGACCTCGGTGCGTGAACCGTTCACCGCGCTGCGGCTGAACCGGTACCGGCCCGATGTCGTCTTCTCGCCGATGCAGACGATCGGGACGATCGGCCGCCGCTTCACGCTCATCCTCACCCTGCACGACATGATCTACTACCGGCATCGGCGGCCGCCGCGCGATCTGCCCTGGCCGGTGCGGATCGGCTGGCGCATCTTCCACCTGTCGTACATCCCGCAGAGGATGGTGCTCGACGGTGCCGACGTGGTGGCCACCGTCAGCCGCACGAGCAAGATCCAGTTCGCGCAGGTGCGCCTGACCCGCCGCCCGGTCGTGGTGGTCCCCGACGCGCCGCAGAACCTGCGTGCGCTGCTGCCGGCCGGCTCCCCCGTCGTGGGGGGAGCGACCAACCTCGTCTACATGGGCTCGTTCATGCCCTACAAGAACGTCGAGGCCCTGGTGCGTGCGATGGGGCGTCTGCCCGGTCGCACGCTGCATCTGCTCAGCCGCATCTCGCCGCGGCGCCGGGCCGACCTCGAAGCGCTGATCCCCGACGGCGCCGACGTCGTCTTCCACGACGGGGTCACCGACGCAGAGTATGCACAGCTGCTGGCCGACCGGGCGGTGCTGGTGACCACGAGCTACGACGAGGGCTACGGACTGCCGATCGCCGAGGCGCTGGCCCTCGGCGTGCCCGCCGTGGTCAGCGACCTCGAGATCTTCCACGAGGTCGCCGGCCCCGGCGCCCGCTATATCGACCCCGACGATCCGGATGACTTCGCCGATGCGGTCGCAGCGCTCGATGACGACGCCGTGCGCGAGGCCATGGTCGAGGCCGGCGGCGAGCACATCGCCCGGTTCACGTGGCCGCGGTCGGCGGCGGTGCTGCTGGAGGTCGTCGAGAAGCTCGGGCGTTCGGGTCGCTGACGCGACCCGAACGCCCGCAGACGATCAGCTCAGGGCCTTGGCCTTCAGCATCTCGTACTCTTCGGTCGTGATGGTGCCCGCCTCGAGCAGCTTCGCGGCATCCGCGATCTCATCCGAGGGGCTCTTGCCGGCGACGTCGCGGATGTACGAGTCGGTCGCCTGCTTGGCCGCATGCGCCTGTGTCGCGCTGCGCTCGGCCATGCCCCTGCCGCGCGCGATCAGGTAGACCAGCGAGGTCAGGAACGGCACGAAGATCAAGAAGATGATCCACAGAGCCTTCCACCAGCCGTTCAGCTCGCGGTCGCGGAACAGGTCCCCGATGATCGAGAACAGCACCATCAGGTAGGCGACGAAGAAGAACGACCAGATGATGAACCAGAAGATGTCCCAGAATCCCATGTGACTCTCTTTCCTGTGATGGTGTTCAGCTGAACGTACTGCCTGGACGGCACGCGTGTCGCCCGGTGATGCAGATCCATCCGAGCGGGATGACGGCTGGCGTGCGTGATCTCCGGGCGGAGGTAGTCTGGTCCGTTAGACAAAAACAGACTTCCATGAAACGGATGTGACGATGAATGCCCTTCTCACCGCGTCAGGCAAGCGCGCGGTCCCCGCAGAGCTCGCGCGTTCGTGGCTGCTGGTCGCCGCGACCCGGCCCGAGACCTTCGACGAGGCCGCCGCGTCGCACGCCGACGTCGTCGTGCTCGACATCGAAGACGCGGTGGATGCCTCGCACAAGCCGGATGCCCGTGACGATGTGGTGAGGTGGCTGAGCAACGGCGGCGAGGCATGGGTGCGCATCAACGACGTCACCAGCGAATTCTGGGCCGATGACCTCGAGAGCCTGCGGCGCGTGCGAGGGCTGAAGGGCGTCATGCTCGCCAAGACCGAGTTCGGCGCTCAAGTGACCGACACCGCACAGCGCCTGGGCGGCGACGTGCCCGTGGTCGCGCTGGTGGAGTCGGCAGTGGGCATCGAGAACGCCACCGAGATCGCGCGTGCGCGCGGCGCCTTCCGGCTCGCATTCGGCAGCGGCGACTTCCGTCGCGACACCGGCATGGCCGCCGATCGTGAGGCGATGGCCTACCCGCGGGCGCGCCTGGTGATCTCCAGCCGCTGTGGAAACCTGCCCGGCCCCATCGACGGTCCGACGGTGGGCACGAGCCACCCGATCCTGCGTGAGCAGTCGGCGACGACGGTGACCATGGGCATGACCGGAAAGCTGTGTCTGTCGGCCGATCAGACGCCCGTGGTCAATGAGGTCATCAGCCCGACGCGCACCGACGTCGAGTGGGCGCAGGAATTCCTGTCCGACTTCGACGCGCGCGGCCGCATCGTGCGCGACGGCAGCGACCTGCCGCGTCTGGGCCGGGCCCGCAAGATCATGCAGCTGGCCGAGGCGTTCGACGTCACGGTTCCCGCCCGCTGATCCTCCCCGCGCCCGATCAGGACGGCGTGCCCACGACCCGAACCCGCACGACCTGCGTCATCCACGAGAGAGAGGACCATTCGTGTCCACACTGCACAGCGCCCCGGGCGTCGATGGTCACCCGGTCGATTCCGATCCCGAAGAGACGGCGGAATGGATCGAATCGCTCGACGCCGTGGTCCGCGAACGCGGCACCGAACGCGGCGAATACCTGTTGCGGACCCTGACCGGGCGAAGCAGAACCGCCGCTGCCGCGGTATCCCCCGAACAGCCGGTGACCACCGACTACGTCAACACGATTCCGGCCGCCGACGAACCCGCCTACCCGGGCGATGAGGCGATCGAGCGCCGGTACCGGGCATGGATGCGGTGGAACGCGGCGGTCATGGTGCACCGGGCGCAGCGGCCGGGCATCGGCGTGGGCGGTCACATCTCGACATACGCCGGCGCGGCCACCCTCTACGAGGTCGGGTTCAACCACTTCTTCCGCGGCAAGGACCACCCCGGCGGTGGCGACCAGGTCTTCTTCCAGGGCCATGCCTCGCCCGGCATGTACGCGCGCGCCTTCTTGGAGGGTCGCCTGTCCGAGGCCGACCTCGACGGCTTCCGGCAGGAGAAGTCGCACGAGGGGCATGCGCTGTCGTCGTACCCGCATCCGCGACTCATGCCCGAGTTCTGGGAGTTTCCGACGGTGTCGATGGGCATCGGCCCGATGAACGCGATCTACCAGGCGCAGTCCAACCGCTACCTGCACAACCAGGGCCTGAAGGACACGAGCGACCAGCACGTGTGGGCCTTCCTCGGCGATGGCGAGATGGACGAACCCGAGAGCCGCGGCCTGCTGCAGCTGGCGGCCAACGAAGGTCTGGACAACCTGACGTTCGTGATCAACTGCAACCTGCAGCGGCTGGACGGTCCGGTGCGCGGCAACGGCAAGATCATCCAGGAGCTCGAGGGCTTCTTCCGCGGCGCGGGCTGGAACGTCATCAAGGTCATCTGGGGCCGCGAATGGGACGACCTGCTCGCCCGCGATGAGTCCGGCGCGCTGCGCGACATCATGAACACGACCCTCGACGGCGACTACCAGACGTTCAAGGGCGAGTCGGGTGCGTTCATCCGAGACAACTTCTTCGGCCGCGACCCGCGTGCCCGGGCACTGGTCGACGAGTACACCGACGAGCAGATCTGGCAGCTCAAACGCGGCGGCCACGACTATCACAAGGTGTTCGCCGCGTACGCGCAGTCGATGCAGCGAAACGGCAAGCCGACCGTGATCCTGGCCAAGACCGTCAAGGGCTATTCGCTGGGCGCACGCTTCGAGGCGCGCAACGCGACGCATCAGATGAAGAAGTTGACGCTGGAGGACCTCAAGGCGTTCCGCGACGCGCTGCGCATCCCCATCACCGATGAGCAGCTCGACGCCGACCCGTATCAGCCCCCGTATTACCACCCGGGACAGGACGCTCCCGAGCTCCAGTACCTGCAGCAGCGCCGCCGTGAGCTCGGGGGCTATCTGCCCGAGCGCAGGCCCGACCGCACCGAGATCGCGCTGCCCGATCCGAAGGCCTATGCCGTCGCGGCGCGCGGCACCGGAGTGCAGCAGGCGGCCACCACGATGGCGTTCGTGCGCGTGCTCAAAGACCTCATGCGCGACCCGGAGTTCGGCAAGCGCATAGTGCCGATCATCCCCGACGAGGCGCGCACGTTCGGCATCGACGCGTTCTTCCCGACCGCCAAGATCTACAACCCGAAGGGGCAGAACTACCTGTCGGTCGACCGCGACATCGTGCTCGCCTACAAGGAGTCGGTCGAAGGCCGCATCCTGCACGTCGGCATCAACGAAGCCGGTTCGGTCGCCGCGTTCACCGCCGCCGGCACCGCGTACGCGACCCATGGCGTGCCGCTGATCCCGGTGTATGTGTTCTATTCGATGTTCGGGTTCCAGCGCACCGGCGACTCGCTGTGGGCGGCCGCCGACCAGATGACGCGCGGGTTCCTCATCTCGGCCACCGCAGGCCGTACGACGCTGACCGGTGAGGGGCTGCAGCATGCCGACGGGCACTCGCCGCTGCTGGCTGCCACCAATGCGGCCGTCGTGACCTACGACCCGGCGTTCGGATACGAGATCGGGCACATCGTGCGCGCAGGCCTGGAGCGCATGTACGGCGCGGAGTCGACCGACCGCAACCACATCTACAACCTCATGGTCTACAACGAGCCGATCGTGCAGCCGGCCGAGCCCGACGGCCTCGACGTCGCCGGCGTGCTGGGCGGCATCCATCGCATCTCACAGGTGGAGACGCCTCGTGCCCACCTGCTCGCCTCGGGCATCGGCGTGACCTGGGCGCAGGAGGCACAGCAGCTGCTGCGGGATGACTGGGGCATCGCGGCCGATGTCTGGTCGGTCACGTCGTGGACGGAGCTGCGCCGCGACGCCGTCGCCGCCGAAGAAGAGGCATTCCTGCACCCGGAGCGCGAGGTGCGTGTGCCGTTCATCGCGCGCCAGCTGGCGGATGCGCACGGCCCGATCGTGGCGGTCAGCGACTACGCCAAGGACTGGCCGGACTCGGTGCGCCAGTTCGTGCCGAACGACTGGGCGACCCTGGGCGCCGACGGCTTCGGCTTCTCGGATACGCGGGCCGCCGCCCGCCGGTACTTCCACATCGACGGCCCGTCCATCGTGGTGCGCACGCTGCAGCTGCTGGCTGCGCGCGGAGAGGTGGATGCCGCGACCCCGGCCGCCGCAGCGCAGAAGTACCGCCTGCTCGACGTGAACGCCGGCTCGACCGGCTCGGGCGGCGGCGACGCCTGAGCCGACGTTCCTCGACACCGCGAAAGCCCTCGACACCGCGAAAGCCCTCGACACCCCGAATGCACAGCGCAATGGCCTACACCGTGAACTGCTCGATCCTTCTGACCGAGCTTCCGCTGCTCGAGCGTCCGCCGGCCGCCAAGGCCGCCGGGTTCGACGCCGTCGAGTTCTGGTGGCCGTTCGCCGATTCCGTGCCCGCCGATCGTGAGGTCGACGCATTCATCGGTGCGATACGCGACGCGGGAGTGCAGCTGACCGGACTGAACTTCGCCGCCGGCGACCTGCCTGCCGGCGACCGCGGTCTCGTGTCGTGGATGGGCCGCGAGAGCGAGTTCCACGACAACATCGACGTCGTGGTCGGCATCGGTCGGGCGCTGGGCACGACCGGATTCAATGCGCTGTACGGCAACCGCTCTGCTGACGTCGACCGTGAAGCGCAGGACGCGACGGGGGCGGCGAACCTCGCCGCCGCCGCCGCGGGCGTCGCCGCGATCGGCGGCACCGTGCTGCTCGAGCCGGTCAGCGGCGTGCCGCGCTACCCGCTGCGCAAGGCCGCCGATGTGCTGACCGTGATCGACAGGGTCGGTGCTGCCAACGTGAAGCTGCTCGCCGACTTCTATCACCTGGCCGTCAACGGCGACGACGTCGCGGCGGTGATCGAGGACCACGCGGCCGATTTCGGTCACATCCAGATCGCCGACGCCCCGGGTCGCGGTGCGCCGGGCACTGGCATCCTGCCTCTTCGCGCCTGGATCGACCGCAGCCGCGAACTCGGGTACGCCGGGCCGGTCAGCCTGGAATACGCCGCCGCCATCGACGACGCCTTCGCGTGGATGGCCGCACCGACCGCCGATCCGGCGACCGCGCCCGAGACCGCGGACTGAGGCACTGACAGGCCAGAATCAGAGCCATGCGCATTCTCATCGCCTCGGACAAGTTCAAGGGATCCTTGACCGGACCCGAGGTCGCGGCGGCGCTCGCGGAAGGGATCCGATCTGTCGACGGCGACATCCACGTCAGTGCGGTCCCCGTCGCCGACGGCGGTGAGGGCACGGTCGACGCCGCCGTCGACGCCGGCTTCGCCGCCGAGTTCCAGACCGTCACGGGACCCACCGGAGACCCCGTCACGGCTCGGTACGCCGTGCGCGGCACCCAGGCGATCATCGAGATGGCCGCCGCCAGCGGCCTGAACCTGCTGCCCGGCGGCAGGCTCGCACCGTTGACGGCCACCAGCCGCGGGACCGGCGAGCTGATCCGGGCGGCCCTCGAGCGCGGGTGCACCTCCATCGTGCTGGGGGTCGGCGGGTCTGCGTGCACCGACGGCGGTGCCGGGATGCTGCAGGCTCTCGGTCTGCGGCTGATGGATGCATCGGGGGCCGAGGTGGGGCCGGGCGGTGCCGCCCTCGCGCAAGTAGCGCAGGTGGATGTGTCCGGACTCGACGGGCGGGTGGGCGCGACCGAGTTCGTGCTGGCAGGCGACGTCGACAACCCACTGCTGGGTCCGGAAGGGGCCGCCGCGGTGTTCGCGCCGCAGAAGGGCGCACGCACCGCCGATGTGGCACTGCTCGAGGCGGCACTGACCCGATGGGCGGCGATGCTCGAGTCCCAGCCGGGAGTGCGCCCGGCTTCGACCGAGCCGGGTGCCGGAGCTGCCGGCGGGGTCGGGTTCGCCGCGCTCGCGGCACTCGGTGCGCGGCGTGAGCCGGGTGCGGAGGTCGTGCAGCGCCTGACCGGCCTGGCGGCGGCGATCGACGACGCCGACCTGGTCGTGACCGGCGAGGGGAGTCTGGACGAACAGAGTCTGGCCGGCAAAGCTCCGATCGGGGTTGCGCGTGCTGCGAGCGCGGCCGGCGTTCCGGCCGTCGCGGTGTGCGGCCGGACCACCCTGACGCCCGCACAGCTGCAGCAGGTCGGGTTCTTGCGGGTCTATGCCGTGACCGACCTCGCACCCGACATTGCCACCGCCATCGCGAACGCGCGCGGGTATGTCGTGCAGCTCGGTCGCCGCCTGGCGCAGGACGCACACGCGATCGTCGACCGCGCCGCGCACTGACCGCGCCGCGCACTGACCGCGCCGCGCACTGACCGCGCCGATCGGGCCCTCGCCGGTCGTCCGTGCCGGCCCCAAGCCCCGTGGCCTTGCCGCGGCATCCCACCTGTTGTAAACTTGAGCCAGATGGACTCAAGTTTGACGCAGACCCGAGTCCCACGGTTTTCAAGGAGACAGATGAACGCACAACCGCAGCCCGGGCAGGAGGAGCAGCAGAGCGCCCTCGAACAGTTCGGCATCAACCTCACCGATCGCGCGCGACAGGGCAAGCTCGACCCCGTCATCGGGCGTGACAACGAGATCCGTCGCGTCAGTCAGGTGCTGACCCGGCGCACGAAGAACAACCCCGTGCTCATCGGCGAGCCCGGCGTCGGCAAGACCGCCGTCGTCGAGGGGCTCGCCCAGCGCATCGTCGCGGGCGATGTCGCAGAGTCGCTGAAAGACAAAGAGCTGGTGGCTCTGGACATCTCCGCGCTGGTGGCCGGCGCGATGTACCGCGGTCAGTTCGAAGAGCGGCTGAAGAGCGTGCTCAAGGAGATCACCGAGTCCGACGGCAAGGTCATCACGTTCATCGACGAGCTGCACGTGCTGATGGGTGCCGGCGGCGGCGAGGGATCGGTTGCAGCATCCAACATGCTCAAGCCCATGCTCGCGCGCGGCGAGCTGCGACTGATCGGCGCCACGACACTCGACGAGTACCGGGAGTTCATCGAGAAGGATGCCGCGCTGGAGCGCCGCTTTCAGCAGGTCTATGTCGGCGAGCCCAGCGTGGAAGACACGATCGCGATCCTGCGCGGTCTGAAGGGCCGCTACGAGGCCCACCACGGCGTGACCATCAGCGACAGCGCACTGGTCGCGGCGGCGGCGCTGTCGAACCGGTACATCTCCAGCAGGCAGCTGCCCGACAAGGCGATCGACCTGATCGACGAGGCGATGAGCCGGCTGAAGATGGAGATCGACTCGAGCCCCGTCGAGATCGACCAGCTCAAGCGCCAGGTCGACCGCATGCGCCTCGAAGAGCTCGCTCTGAAGAAGGAGAAGGATGCCGCGTCGAAGGAGCGGCTGGCGAAGCTGCGCGAGCAGATGGCCGAGGCCGAGAAGAAGCTCGGCGGGCTCGAAGAGCGCTGGGCGCGCGAGCGCGCGGGGCTGACCCGCGTCGGCGACCTGAAGAAGCAGCTCGACGAGGCCGTCACCGCCCGCGACCGGGCTCTGCGCGAAGCCGACTACGCGAAGGCCTCGCGGCTCGAGTACGAGACGATCAAGAAGCTGCAGGAGCAGCTGGCCGACGCCGAGCGCGCCGAGGCCGACCCTGCGCAGGAGCGCATGGTCAACGAGCAGGTCACCGATGAGGACATCGCCGCGGTCATCGCGTCGTGGACCGGCATTCCGGTGGGGCGGTTGCTGCAGGGCGAGAGCGAGAAGCTGCTGCACCTCGAGTCCGAACTGGGCAAACGGCTGATCGGGCAGAAGGACGCCGTGAAGGCGGTGTCGGATGCCGTGCGCCGCTCGCGTGCGGGCATCAGCGACCCGAACCGGCCGACCGGCTCGTTCCTGTTCCTCGGGCCGACCGGCGTCGGCAAGACCGAGCTGGCCAAGGCGCTGGCGGAGTTCCTGTTCGACGACGAGCACGCCATGGTGCGCATCGACATGTCCGAGTACGGCGAGAAGCACTCCGTCTCGCGGCTGGTCGGGGCACCTCCGGGCTACGTCGGCTATGAGCAGGGCGGCCAGCTCACCGAAGCCGTGCGCCGGCGCCCGTACTCGGTCGTGCTGCTGGACGAGGTGGAGAAGGCCCACCCCGAGGTGTTCGACGTGCTGCTGCAGGTGCTCGACGACGGGCGCCTCACCGACGGGCAGGGTCGCACGGTCGACTTCACGAATGTGATCCTGGTCCTCACGAGCAACATCGGCTCGCCGATCCTCATCGATCCGGTGCTGTCGACCGAGCAGAAGCACGCACAGGTCATGGACCTGGTGAGGGCCTCGTTCCGGCCCGAGTTCCTGAACCGGCTCGATGATATCGTGATGTTCTCGTCGCTGAGCGAGGACGATCTCGCGCAGATCGTCGAGCTGTCGGTCGACCAGCTGCAGCGCCGCCTGCACGAGCGTCGCCTGACGCTGGCGGTCACCCCTGACGCCCGCGCCTGGCTCGCGACGCGCGGCTACGACCCCGTGTTCGGGGCGCGCCCGCTGCGCCGGCTCATCCAGAGCGAGATCCAGAACCGGCTCGCCACGTCGATTCTGGCGGGCACCGTGCACGACGGCGACGTCGTGCGGGTGGATGTCGCGGCCGACGGATCGCAGCTGGTGCTCACCAGCAGCGGCCCCGAGACGGCAGCCGGCGCCGGAGGCGAGGATGACGACGAGGTGATCGAGGCCGAGCTGCTGGACTGATGCGGCGGGCTACGGCATCCCGAGCCTCGGGCACCCGAACCGGCGTAGCGTGAGCAGCATGGACCGCCTCGAAACGGCGGGGTCGGCATACCCCGCTCCCGAACTGGATGTGACGCAGTGGTTCGGCGGTGAGACGTCGCTGCAGCAGCTGCGCGGCCGGGTCGTGATGATCGAGGCGTTCCAGATGCTGTGTCCGGGATGCCTCAGCTATGGCCTGCCGCAGGCGCAGCGCGTGCGCAAGCAGTTTCCCGAGGTCGCCGTCATCGGCGTGCACACGGTGTTCGAGCACCACGAGGTGACCGGCCCGGAGGCCCTGAAAGTCTTCCTGGGCGAGTTCGGCATCCTCTTCCCCGTCGGCGTCGATCGCCATGACGGGCAGCGCATCCCGGTCACGATGCGCGCGTACGAGCTCGAGGGCACGCCGTCCACGATCCTGATCGATCGTGCCGGCAACCTGCGGTTCACCCACCTGGGCGCGCTGCCCGAGCTGCAGCTGGGGGCGATGCTCGGCGAGCTGCAGGCAGAGCCCGCCTAGCGGATCACGGGATGCCGCGGCCGGCGCCGGCAACCGTGCTCAGTGCGAGGTGGCCCACTCCGCGGGGCCCAGCGACCCGGCCGGGTAGTCCTCGAGATGGACCTCGCCGCGCGCCCACGCGTCGCGCACCGGCTGGATGATGCGCCAGCATTCCTCGGCCGCGTCGCCGCGCACCGACAGCGCGACATCGCCGTCGAGCAGCTGCGAGAGCACTTCGGTGTAGGCCTGCAGCGTGCTCCTGCCGATGCGGGTCGACAGCTTCTCACGGCGCAGGGCGAAGGGGTCGTCGCCGCCGTTGACGTTCAGCTCGAGCTCGATGCGGTCCGGGCTGAGGCTCAGACGCAGCAGGCCGCCATCGGCCGGCGCCCCGGTGAGCCCATCGGGGATGTGTCGCACCGGCTTGAACGCCACGACGATCTCGGCGGTCTTGTCGCGCAGGGCCTTGCCGCTGCGCAGGGTGAAGGGCACCCCAGCCCATCGAGACGTGCGCACCTCGCACACGATCTCAGCCAGGGTCTCGGTCTGGCGGGACGGATCGACACCCTCTTCGTCGACGTATGACGGCAGTTCACGCCCGTCGATCGTGCCTGCCGTGTAGCGGGCCCGACGCGACGAGCGCACCGCGTTGTCGTCCCAGATGTGCGTTGCGCGCAGGGCGGCGCTCTTCGCGTCGCGCAGGTCGATCTCGTCGAGGTCGACGGGTTCTTCCATGGCGAGTATGGCCAGCACCTGCAGCAGGTGGCTCTGGATCATGTCGATCATCGCGCCGGCCTTGTCGTAGTACCGAGCTCGGCCCTCCAGCGCCAGGGACTCGTCGTACCGCACGAGCACCGACTGCACGTGGTCGGCCGACCAGACCGGCTCGATCAGCCTGTTCGCGAAGCGCACGCCCAGGATGTTCAGCAGCGTCGAGCGGCCGAGGAAGTGATCCACGCGGAAGATCCGGTGCTCGGGCACGATCTTCAGAAGTGTCGCGTTCAATTCCCGTGCGCCCTCCTCGTCGCCGCCGAACGGCTTCTCGAGGGCCAGCACGGTGTCTTCGGGCAGCGTCAGGTCCTTGAGCACCCCGCATGCGGCGGCCGTCACCGCCGGCGGCAGGGCGAAGTAGATGACCAGCGAACCGGTGATCCCGTCCAGCAGCCCGGTCAGCGCCGCGGCGTCGGTGACATCGGCCTTCGTGTAGGTCGTGTCCGAGACCCGCTCCACCTGGTCTTCGGCCTCGGCCGATGCGAAGGCCGTGCGCACCGCCTCCTTCCAGCGGCGCTCGGACCAGGCATCCGACCCCGCACCCTTCAGCATGAGGTGCCGGTCCGGCTCGCGCTCGAGCAATTGACCGATGGCGGGCAGCAGCAGGCGCGAGGTCAAATCGCCTGAAGCCCCGAGGATGAGCAGCGTGGTCGGCTTCGACATGTCCCCACCATAAACCGCGTCGCTCTCGACGCAACGGCCGTGCAGTGCGAGACTCGCAAGCGATGACGGTTCCGATTGAAGATTATGCGATTCTCAGCAACAGCCGTACCGCGGCCATGGTGTCGCGCGACGGCAGCATCGACTGGCTGTGCCTTCCACGCCTGGATTCCCCGTCGGTGTTCGGGGCGATGCTGGGCACGGCGGAGCAGGGATGCTGGAGCCTGCGCCCGACAGATGCGGCGGCCACCTCCACCCGTCGCTACGACGGCGACACGTTCATCCTCGTGACGCGATGGGAGACGCCGACCGGCACCGCCGAGGTGCACGAGCTCATTCCGCTGTCGCAGCACCGGCACAAGGACATGGAGCGGGTCGATGTGATCCGCCGGGTCGTCGGGGTGCGCGGCAGCGTCGAATTCGAGCAGCTGTTGCGGCTGCGGTTCGACTACGCGCGTGCGCTGCCGTGGGTGCGCCAGATCGGCACGGCCGAGGCGCCGGAGGTGCTGGCGATCGCGGGACCCACCGGCGTGGTGGTGCGCGGCGCGGCGCTCAAAGCCGCCGACCACGTGCACCGCGGCACCGTGACGGTGGGTGCCGGCGAGCACGTCGACCTGACGCTCACATCGTTCCCCTCGCATCTGCACCCGCCGACGGTGCTCGATGTGGAAGAGGCCATCATCCACACCCGCGGGTGGTGGCAGTCCTGGGCGTCGCGCATCGAGCACGCCGGCCCGCACCACGGTCTGGTCGTGCGCTCGCTGCTCACGCTGCGCGCCCTGACCAACCGCGAGACGGGGGGCATCGCCGCCGCAGCCACCACGTCGCTGCCCGAGGATTTCGGCGGGGAGCGCAATTGGGACTACCGCTACGTCTGGCTGCGCGATGCGGCCCTCACGCTCGAGGCGCTGCTGGGCCACGGGTTCGTGGGCCTTGCCGAGCACTGGCGGGAGTGGCTGCTGCGGGCCGTGGCCGGCGACCCCGCCGACCTGCAGATCATGTACGGCCTGGGCGGTGAGCGCGACCTGCTCGAGCGCGAGCTGACGAGCCTGCCCGGGTACGCGGCATCCTCCCCCGTCCGCATCGGCAACGGCGCCGCGTTGCAGTACCAGGCCGACGTGGTCGGTGAAGTGCTGGTCACCCTGTCGGCTGCGCGCGATGCGGGCCTGCCCGATTCTGCGTATTCGTGGCCGCTGGCCAAGTCGCTCATCACCTATTCGGCGCGCCAGCTCGAACGCCCCGACAACGGACTGTGGGAGATCCGCGGCGAGCCGCACATGTTCACGCACTCGCGGGTCATGCTGTGGGCCGGCTTCGACCGCGCCGTGCGCGCCGTCGAAGTGCACGGGCTGCACGGCCCGGTCGGCGAGTGGCGTGCCCTGCGTGACCGCATGAAGGACGAGATCGACCAGCACGGCGTCGTTGACGGCCACTTCACGCAGTACTACGGCACCGACGAGGTGGATGCCTCGCTGCTGCTTCTGCCGCAGGTCGGGTTCTGCGCTCCCGATGACCCGCGCATGCTCGCCACCGTCGCCGAGATCGAGCGCGACCTGATGGAGGACGGCCTGCTGCGCCGGTATCGCACCACGAGCGGCGTGGACGGACTGAGCGGCACCGAGCATCCCTTTCTCGCCTGCTCGTTCTGGCTCGTCGAGCAGTATGCGGCCACCGGCAGGCTCGACGAGGCGCGCGCCCTCATGGATCGGCTGTGCGGCCTGGCCAACGACGTCGGCATGCTCTCGGAGGAATACGATCTCGCGAACAAGCGCCAGGTGGGAAACACCCCGCAGGCGTTCAGCCACCTGGCGCTTGTTCGCGCCGCCGACGCGCTGGTACGCGCCCGGCACAAGCCGCGGTAGCGGCGAGCGGCGGTCAGGACTTCAGGGCCTCGGCGAGCTTGACCCGTCCGCCCATGCGCAGCAGCGCGTTGCTGTAGATCTTCGAGCCGACCACGATCGCAGCGGCACACGTCGCGATCAGCAGCACGAGCGAGACCAGCGGCTCCCACCACATCGCATCGCCCACGTACAGCCGCAGCGGCATGGCCACCGGTGCCGAGAACGGCACGTACGACATGACCGTGAGCACGACAGGGTTGTCGTTGAAGATGATCACCATGATGTACGGCGCGAGGATCAGCGTCGTGATCGGCATCGTGGTCGAGCCGATGTCCTCCTGACGCGAGACCATGGCCCCGGCCCCGGCGAACAATGACGCGAGCAGCACGAACCCGAAGAGGAAGAAGATCGCGAACCACACCATCGGCCCGCCCAGCCCGGCCAGCACGTCGCCTTGGCCGGTGATGCCCAGGCCGACGATGGCGATCGCGACAAGGACGACGATCTGGCCTATCGCGAGGATCGTGTTGCCGAGCACCTTGCCGGCCAGCAGCGCCCGCACAGGGATGGCCGAGATGAGGATCTCGACGATGCGTGTCTGCTTCTCTTCGACGACGCTCTGCGCGATCGTGGATCCGAACAAGGATGCCGCGAACAGGAACACGACGCCGAATCCGATCGCCACCAGGTAGCGCAGCAGCGCGTCCTGCGGGCTCGCGTTCAGCAGCTGCACCGTCGGCGACACGCTCAGCTGTGCGATCAGCTCGCTGGGCGCGTTGTCTTTCGCGACGATCTTGGTGTGCGTCGGCGAACTCGCGTCGGGGACGATGGCCGCATCCACTTTGCCGCTGCGCACCAGCTCGGTCGCAGCGTCCGCGGAGTCGGAGGTGGTCACGGCGAGATTGCTCATGCCCTGCACGACAGAACTGGTCTCGCTGGTGACGGCGACCGGGGTCTGCGACGGGTTGGCCGCGGAGATCCCGCCCCACACGACGCCGGCGAGGGCGATCAGCAGCATGATCGCCGTCGAGATGACGAACGCCTTGCTGCGCAGCTTCGAGCCGATCTCGCGCTCGGCGACAAGCCAGGCGCTCTGTGCGAACGTCGGGCCGCCGGGTAGGGATGCCGCGGCCGCCCGCGTCGGGGCGGAGGGGGTGATGGACGTGCTCACTGGATGACCTCCTTGAAGATCTGCGCCAGACTCGGTCGGCGCGGCGAGAAGCTGAGGACGGACCCGTCGGCCACGGCCCGGCGCAGCACACGCTGCGCGTCGGCGTCGCTGTCGGCGTCGAACACGGCCGACCCGCCCGCGAAATCGATGACCGTGATGCCCGCCTCGGTACGCAGCCAGCCGACGTCGCCGGCGGTGCGCAGTTCGAACCTGCGTCCGGCGTGCTGTTCGCGCAGTGCATCGGCCGAACCGGCCGCGCGGATGGTGCCGGCCGCGATGATGACGAGGTCATCGCACAGACGCTCGACGACGTCCAGCTGGTGCGAGCTGAACAGCACCGCGACGCCGTGCGCGGCGCGCTCCTGCAAGACGCCTGCCACCACGTCCACCGCGAGCGGATCCAGGCCGCTGAACGGTTCGTCCAAGATGAGCACCTCGGGCTCGTGCACGAGGGCCGCAGCGATCTGCGCCCGCTGCTGGTTGCCCAGCGACAGCGTCTCGACCTTGTCGTTCAGGCGCTCGCCGAGGCCGAGCTGGGTCAGCAGCCGGGTCGCGCTGGCCTCGGCATCCGGCTTCGAATAGCCGTGCAGTCGCGCAAGATAGGCGATGTGCTCGCCGACCTTCATCTTGGGGTACAGCCCGCGCTCTTCGGGCATGTACCCGAAGCGGCGGCGGTCGGCCGCCGTGATCGGCGTGCCGTCGAGTGAGACCTCGCCGGCGTCGGCGTCAAGCACGCCCAGCGCGATGCGCATGGTCGTGGTCTTGCCGGCGCCGTTGCCGCCGACGAATCCGGTGAGCCGGTTCGGGGCGACGTCGAAGCCGACGTCGTCGAGCGCCGTGCGCCCGGCGTACATCTTGGTGATGCCGCGAAGCTCGAGCATCCGTCCTCCTTGTTCTGGTGGGTTCCACGCTATTGACGACGGGATGCCGCTGCCTCCCCCGAGCGGAGGGTTTGTGCGATGTCCCCCCTGAGGGGGAGCACGTGCCGCGTGCGCCGCCTTGCCCCGGTGCCGGGGGCGGGGCGGGGGTTCAGCAGTCGGTTTTGACGGTCGTGTCCGGTGACCGGCGGTAGAAGGTGACTGTTGAAATGCGGGGGGTGATTTCTGCAGTCGGTTTTGACGGTCGTGCCTGGTGACCGGCGGTAGAAGGTGACTGTTGAAATGCGGGGGGTGATTTCTGCAGTCGGTTTTGACGGTCGTGCCTGGTGACCGGCGGTAGAACGTGACTGTTGAAATGCGGGGGGTGATTTCTGCAGTCGGTTTTGACGGTCGTGCCCGGTGCCCGGCGGTAGAAGGTGACTGTTGAACGACGGGAACGGGATGCCGATGCCGGACGCCCGGTCACGGTCGGGCTTCGTGCGGTGCGGCGCGAGGCGCGTCAGGCCAAGCCGTGGCGATAGGCGAGCACGACTGCCTGCACGCGGTCGCGGGCGCCGAGCTTGGCCAGCACGTTGGAGACGTGTGTCTTCACGGTGGCCTCGCCGATGAACAGGCGCTGGGCGATCTCGGCGTTGCTCAGGGCCTCGGCGACCAGGCGCAGCACCTCGGCTTCGCGGTCGGTGAGGGTGGTCAGCAGAGCGGCATGGGCTGCGGCATCGCGCGCCGCAGGTGCCGCTCCGCCATCTTCGGTCGCCGCAGCTGGCGGGCCTTCGAGAGCCGAGGCCGCCACATGCGACGACGCAGTCGGCGAGACCGACGCCGAGGCCGCCACATGCGACGACGCAGGCGGCGAGACCGGCGCCGTGGCCGCCACATGCGACGACGCAGGCGGCGAGACCGACGCCGAGGCCGGCGCCGAGACCGGCGCCGTGGCCGGCGCCGTGCCCGAGTCGCCGCCGGCGAAGCGGGCGATCACCCGGCGCGTCACCTCGGGCGACAGCAGCGCGTCGCCGGCGGCCGCCACCCGCACGGCGCGCACGAGCACCTCGGGCCCGGCGTTCTTCAGCAGAAAGCCCGCCGCCCCCGCCGACAGTGCTGCGAACAGGTAGTCGTCGCGGTCGAAAGTGGTCACGATCAGCACGGCGGCCGAGACATCGGCGTCGGAGACGATGCTCCGCGTGGCCTCCAGGCCGTCCATGTCGGGCATCTGGACGTCCATGCAGATGACGTCGGGGCGCAGATCCCGGGCCGTCACCACGGCTTCGACGCCGGTGGATGCCTCGCCCACGACGACGATGTCGTCTTCGGACTCGAGGATCAGGCGGAACCCCGCCCGCATCATGGCATGGTCGTCGACGAGCAGGACGCGAATGCGGTCAGGCATCGGCATCCTGACTCTCGGCTCGCGCCGAGGCGGCGACAACCGGCCGCACTGCCTGCTCAAGGGGGATCGTCACCCGAACGAGAAAACCTCCGGACTCGCGCGGGCGCGCTTCGATCCACCCGCCGACGGCGACGGTGCGCTCGCGCATTCCGACCAGGCCCAGGCCTCGCCCGACCCGGGTCACCACGCGGCCGGTGTTGGCGACCTCGAGCTCGACGCTGCGTGCCCCGTAGCGCAGACGCACGTCGGCGATGACCTCGGGCCCGCCGTGACGGCGCGCATTGGTCAGCGCCTCCTGCGCGATGCGGTGCAGCGACACTCGGACGGTGTCGGGCACGGTCCGCGGGTCGCCCACGACGGTGAGGGTGGCCGGCACGCCGGCGGCGGTCGAGTCATCCACCAACGCCGACAGGGCGGCCAGGCCCAGGGTGTTCGCGGTCAGGTCGGAGTCGCCCTCGCGCAACGTCACCAGCAGCTGGTGCAGTTCGTCGATAGCCGTGCGGGCGGATGTCTCGACCTGCGTGAGAGTGCGGGCCGCGGCATCCGGGTCCTTGGCCATGATCGCGCGCGCGGCGCCCGCCTGCACGCCCATCAGCGACACGTGGTGGGCCACGACATCGTGCAGTTCGCGGGCGATCCGCACACGCTCCAGTGCCACGGCCTGCGTGGCGGAGCGCTCTCGCTCGCGTTCGAGATCGGCGGTGCGCTCCTGGAGCGCGCGGCGCTGGCGGGCGCCCGCATAGGCGCGCTCGCCGAAGTAGTACGCGGCGGCGAAATACATGACGTTGATCAAGATGTTCAGCAGCGCATAGGCCACGAACGGCGAGAACGCGCCCGCGCGCGACAGTGTGGAGTCGATCGTCGCCGGCTGCGTCGCCTCGACGAACGTCGCTGTCAGCAGCCACACGAACATGCCGATCACGATCGCGATGCGCACCCACGCCGCGCGGCGCCGATCGGTCGAGACCGCCCCGACGGTGTAGAAGCCGAGGAACATCGCGACGGTGCCCACGAACATCTCGGGCACATGCAGCGTGCCGACCGCGAAGAACGCGGCAGCGGTGACGATGGCGACCGTGGTCGGGTACCGGCGGCGGAACGCGAGGGCGACGCCCAGCACCAGCGCATAGACCACCGCGTACCCCAGCGGCGCCTGCTTGTCGCCGTAGAGCCCCGCCACCGTGCCCAGGCCCGCGCTGATGAGCGCTCCCACACCGATCGCGGCGGCCAGCACCGTATCGGTGCGTTGCTGCGCTGGTTCGCTTCGAGGCGGCGTCGGGTCGACGGACATCCTTCCACCGTAGAGGGGAGACGACGAGTGCGCCTCCGCCGCGTGACGGATTCCGACTCCGGGTGGATGCGGCATCCACCCGCTTCTCGAGCGCCGGGGCACGGTCGACGAAGGTCTTGACCTGTGCGTCGTCAGAGCACACCCTTGTCAAGAGATCGGTGAGTGGGGCCAGACCCAAGGAGAACCGAATGACCGGACGCATCGTCATCGACCTGTTCACGACGCTCGACGGCGTGGCGCAGGCACCGGGTGGACCCGAAGAGGACCCGACCGCGGGTTTCGCATTCGGCGGCTGGCAGGCGCCGCTGATGGACGAAGGTGTCGGGCGGCAGGTCGACACCGGCATGCAGCAGCTCGGCGCCCTGCTGCTCGGGCGGCGCACGTACGACATCTTCGCGGCGTACTGGCCGCACCACACCGACGGTCCAGAGGGCCCGATCGGTCGACTGTTCGACGCTGTTCCGAAGTATGTCGCCTCACGAGGCGCGCCGGCGCTGGACTGGCAGGGCAGCGAGCTGCTGGGCAGCGACCTCGACGCCGAGATCGCGGCGTTGCGCGAGAGGCACGACAACGTGCACGTGATCGGCAGCATCGACTTCGCACACACGCTGCTGGACCGCGGACTGTACGACGAGCTCGTGCTGTGGGTCTACCCGATCGTGCTCGGGCAAGGCAAGAAGGTGTTCCCCGACGGCGCGGTGCCTGCCCGGCTGCGACTGGTGGCGGCATCCGCGCCGACCGAGGTCGGGGTCGTGCAGCTGCGCTACGCGCCCGACGGCACGCCCGAGACCGGCGACATGACCTGAGCGATCGCGTCAACCGAAGATCATGGGCACGTCGTCGTCGGCATCGTCGCCGTGCAGGTCGAGGTCGACGACCACCGGCACGTGGTCGCTGGGGATCTCGCCCTTGCGCTCGTTGCGGTGGATCGATGCCCCGGCAACCGCGTCGGCGAACGCGCGCGAGCCCAGGATGAAGTCGATGCGCATCCCCTCGTTGCGGGGGAAGCGCAGCTGCTTGTAATCCCAGTAGGTGAACCCGGTCGGCACGCGCGGACGCACGACGTCGGACAGCCCCGCCGCCTCGAGGGCACGGAACGCCTCGCGCTCAGGAGGTGAGACGTGCGTGGAGACGCCCTCGATCACGGTCGGGTCGCCGTTGTCGGCATCGGTGGGGGCGATGTTGAAATCTCCGACCAGCGCCATCGGCAGGTTCGGGTCGCGCGCGAGCTCGCCCTTCGTGTGCTCGGCCAGCGCCGCGAGCCAGTCCAGCTTGTACGCGTAGTGCGGGTTGTCGAGCCCGCGGCCGTTGGGCACGTACAGGCTCCACACCCGCACGCCGTCGATCAGGGCGCCCAGCGCACGCGCTTCCAGCGGCTGGTCGGGGCCCTCCATGCCCTTCGCGAACCCGGGCATGCCGTCGAACGCGGTCTGCACGTCGTCCACCGGCAGACGGCTGGCGATCGCCACACCGTTCCACTGGTTCAGGCCGTGCGCGTGCACCTCGTAGCCGGCCCGCTCGAACGGCTCATAGGGAAACTGATCGGGTCGGCACTTGATCTCCTGCATCGCCAGCACGTCGATGTGCTCGCGCTCGGCGAACTCGACGGTGCGGACGACGCGGGCACGGATCGAGTTGACGTTCCACGTGGCCAGGCGCATGGCATTCAGCCTACGGCGACCCGGCGACACCCCGCATCGCGGTCAGTCGCTCGAAGCGGTGCCGATCAGGATGCCACGGCCCAGCGAGTGGAAGTGCCGGTTGAACCCCAGCACGGCCGGGGTCGAACCGGGTGCGATCTCGAGGTGCGAGACATCCAGCGCGTCGATGACGTAGAAGTAGCGGTGCGTGCCGGTGGTCGCCGGCGGCGCGGAGCCGATGTAGCGCTCGCTGCGCGCCTCGTTCGGCAGCGTGACGGCGCCGCCGGGCAGCGAGTCGGGCGCTCCGTTGCCGGCGTCGGGGTCGAGCGAGGTCACCGACGGGTCGATGTCGTAGACGGCCCAGTGCCAGTAGCCCGATCCGGTCGGAGCGTCGGGGTCGAAGACCGAGAGCGCGAAGCTGCGGGTGCCTTCGGGGGCGCCCGACCAGCTCAGCTGCGGCGACCGGTCGGCGCCGCCCATCCCCGAGCCCCAGCACTCCTTGGGCAAGGGCTGCCCATGCTCGAACTCGGCGCTCGTGAGCGTCATCGCGGGAAAGTCCTTCAGCCGGGCCAGTTCCGCATAGGGGTCGTACTCGAACATCCCGTCCTCCTTCGTCGCAGTCTGAGCCCCACGCTACCCGGAGCGAGCGGCGCGTCGCACTAGAGCGCGGCCAGGATGTCCTGCACCCGATCCTTCGCATCGCCGAACAGCATGCGCGTGTTCTCTCGATAGAACAGCGGGTTGGCCACGCCCGCGTATCCCGACGCCATCGAGCGCTTGAACACGATGACGTTGTGCGCCTCCCACACGCGCAGCACCGGCATCCCGGCGATCGGCGAACCCGGGTCCTCGGCGGCGGCCGGGTTGACCGTGTCGTTCGCGCCGATCACCAGCACGACGTCGGTCGCGGCCAGGTCGTCGTTGATCTCGTCCATCTCCAGGACGATGTCGTAAGGCACCTTCGCCTCGGCCAGCAGGACGTTCATGTGTCCCGGCAGGCGTCCGGCGACCGGGTGGATGCCGAAGCGCACATCGATGCCGCGCTCGCGCAGCCGGCGGGCGAGGTCGGCGACCGGGTACTGCGCCTGGGCGACGGCCATGCCGTAGCCGGGGGTGATCACGACGCTGGATGCCGAGGTCAGAAGATCTGCGACGGCTGCGGCATCCGTCTCCCGGTGCTCTCCCTGCTCTTCGTCGCTCGTCGAGGTGGGCGCCTCGATGCCGAACCCGCCGGCGATGACCGAGATGAACGACCGGTTCATCGCCTTGCACATGATGTACGACAGGTACGCACCGGAGGAGCCCACGAGGGCACCGGTGACGATCAGCAGGTCGTTGTTCAGCAAGAAGCCGGCAGCGGCCGCCGCCCACCCCGAGTAGCTGTTGAGCATCGAGATCACGACCGGCATGTCTCCGCCGCCGATCGAGGCGACCAGGTGCCAGCCCAGAGCAAGCGCGAGCACCGTGACGACCACCAGCAGCCAGAGCTCCGGAGTGATCACATACCAGACGGTCAGCGCGATGAACAGCACCAGCGCGCCGACGTTGATGATGTTCTTGCCCGGCAGCATGAGCGGGCGCGACGACATCCGCGCCGAGAGCTTGAGGAACGCCACGATCGATCCGGTCAGGGTCACCGCGCCGATGAACACGCCGATGAACACCTCGGCGTGGTGGATGCCCTCGAGGTTCGCCGGGATCCCCTCGGTGTACAGTGCTCCGTTCCAGCCGACCAGCACGGCTGCCGCGCCCACGAACGAGTGGAACAGGGCGATCAGCTCCGGCATCCCGGTCATCGGGATCGTGCGGGCCCGCCACAGCCCGATCGCCGCCCCGATGACCACGGCCACGACCAGGAAGATCAGCCCCAGCATTGCGGTGTGGTCGCCCCAGGCGTCGGCCACCATCAGCCACAGCGTCGCCACCAGCGCGATCGCCATGCCGACCATGCCGTAGACCACGCCACCGCGGGCGCGCTCGTGTCGGCTGAGCCCCGCCAGCGACAGGATGAACAGCAGGGCGGCGACGATGTACGCACCGCCGGCGACCGCGCCGGCCACAGCCTGAGCGCTCACCGGTCAGCTCCCTTCACGAACATCGAGAGCATTCGGCGGGTCACCGAGAACCCGCCGAACACGTTGATGCTCGCCAGCAGCACGGCCCCGGCCGCGAGGAGCTGCACCGCCAGGTGCGGCACCGTCAGCTGCACCATGGCGCCGACGATGATGATGCCGCTGATCGCGTTGGTCACGCTCATCAGCGGCGTGTGCAGCGCGTGCGTGACGTTGCCGATCACGTAGAAGCCGACCACGACCGCCAGGGTCAGCACGAGGAAGTGCTGCGGCAGCGGCGGCGGAGAGAACGTGCACACGAGGAACAGTGCGGCCATGCCGAGGGCGACCAGGCCGGTCTTCTTCGCCTTCGACATCGGCTGCTTCTCGGGCTTGGCCGGGGTGGATGCCGCGGCGGCGGCAGCCGGTTTCGCCGGTGCCGCCGAGACCTGCACGGGCGGCGGCGGCCACGTCACCGCGCCGTCGCGCGCGACGGTCACCGCCCGCTGCACGATGTCGTCGTCGTCGATCGCCAGCACGCCGTCCTTCTCGGGCGTGAGGAGGGTGAGGAGGTTCACCAGATTCGTGCCGTACAGCTGCGAAGCCTGCGTGGGCAGGCGCCCGGCCAGGTCGGCGTAGCCGAGGATGACTACGCCGTTGTCGGTGACGACGCGCTGCCCGGCCACCGACCCCTCGACGTTGCCGCCGCTGGCCGCAGCCATGTCGACGATGACGCTGCCCGGCTTCATGCTCGCCACGTCGGCCGCCGTGATCAGGCGCGGGGCTGCGCGGCCGGGGATCTGCGCGGTCGTGATGATGATGTCGACCTCGCGCGCCTGCTCGGAGTAGATCTCGGCGGCGCGGCGGTCGTACGCCTCGCTGGTCGCCTTGGCGTAGCCGTCGGTGGACTGCTCGACGGCGACGTCGACCGGCAGGTACGAGCCGCCGATCGAGTGAACCTGATCGGCGACCTCGGGGCGGGGGTCGGTGGCGCGCACGATCGCACCCAGGCTCGAGGCCGCGCCGATGGCCGCGAGGCCCGCCACGCCGGCGCCGGCGACGAGCACCTTGGCAGGCGGCACCTTGCCGGCGGCGGTGACCTGTCCGGTGAAGAAACGACCGAATTCGTGGGCGGCCTCGACGACCGCGCGGTAGCCGGCGATGTTGGCCATGGAGCTGAGCACGTCCATCGACTGCGCGCGCGAGATGCGGGGGACCGCGTCCAGCGCCAGTGCCGTCACCCCGCGTGCGGCGAGGGCGGCGAGCAGATCGGGGCTGAGCGAGGGGGCGAGGAGCGCTGCCAGCACTGCGCCCGGGTGCAGCAGCGCGATCTCATCGTCGGTGGGAGCTGCGACCTTCAGCACGATGTCGCAGGCCCAGGCATCCTGTCTGGGCACGATGGCAGCGCCCGCGTCGGCGAATGCGGAGTCGGGGAACGAGGATGCCGCCCCCGCTCCGGATTGCACGGCCACGTCGTAGCCGAGCTTTCGGATCTTTGCGACGGTGACGGGGGTCGCGGCGACGCGGTTCTCCCCAGGGGTCTCAGCGACGATGCCGATGCGCATACGTATGCTCCGTGATCGGTCGGGTGATCGGGTGATCGGGTGTGCGACCCCGAGGGATCGAGGCCGCAGGGACATCTCAGACCGACTATATGCGCCCGGCTGAGAGGACCTCCGAATCCTGGCGGCGATCGCGGCCGAAAGAACACGCGGAATTTCGCGGGAAGGAAGCGCATGGGGCGTGTGAGCCTCGGCCCGTAGACTCGGTCGCATGACCGTCGCCTCCACGCCCGCGCTCGAAGCCGACCGCCAGGCCCTCATCGGCCTGATCACCGACGAGGCGGTGTTCCACGGGGACTTCACGCTGTCCAGCGGCAAGAAGGCGACCTATTACGTCGACATGCGCAAGCTCACGCTCGACCACCGTGCCGCCCCCGCGATCGGACGCATCATGTACGACCTGGTGCGTGATCTCGACGTCGTCGCCGTCGGCGGGCTGACCCTCGGCGCCGACCCGATCGCCAACGCCGTCATGCACGAGTCGGTGGCAACCGACCACCCGCTCGACGCGTTCGTCGTGCGCAAAGAGCCCAAGGACCACGGCCGCGGCCGCCAGATCGAGGGGGCGGATGTCGCGGGTCGCCGCGTCGTGGTCGTCGAAGACACCTCGACCACCGGCCAGTCGGCGCTGAAGGCGGTCGCGGCGCTGCGCCGCGAGGGCGCCGAGGTCGTCGCCGTCGCCGTGATCGTGGACCGCAAGACCGGTGCCCAGGCCGCCGTCGAGGCAGAGGGCCTGACCTGGCTGGCCGCGATCGACCTCGACGACCTGGCACTGGACCCGCAGTAGGCCGTCGATCGCTCACAGGCTTCGGAGGGTCGCGCGGACTTCGGACGATTTCGCCCACATCGTCCGAGATCGGTCAGATCCTCCGAAGTCTGTGAACGCCGCGCCGGGGCGGCACGCGCGCCGTCAACCGAGTCAGGCGAAGCGATCGGCGACGGCGGCGAAGCCGTTCTCGCGCAGCCAGCCGGCGTTGTACTCGCGCGTGAGGTAGTCGCGGCCGCTGTCGGCGGCGAACGAGACGATCACGTCGTCGGGTGCGGCATCCCGTGCGATGTCCAGGGCCGCGAGCAGGCTGAGGATCGACGACGTGCCCAGTAGCAGACCCTCGGTGCGCGCCACCTCCCAGCCGAACGCGATCACGTCGGCCTTGGTGCGGGTCTCGAGCCGGTCGATCACGTCCAGGTCGTAGTTCGCGGGGAAGTCGCGTTCGAGCTGCTCGTATCCGGGCCGACGTTCGATGTATGCGCGCGCGTTGGTCTTGTCGGCCTTCTCGGCGAAGTCGGTCGCGATCACCTGCACGTCCGGGTTCTGCGACTTCAGGTATGCGCCGGTGCCGCTGACGGTGCCGCCGGTGGCCACGGCCGCCAAGAAGTGCGTCACGCGCCCGCCGGTCTGCGCCCAGATCTCCGGCCCCGTCGACAGCGCGTGCGAGTGCGGGTTCGAGGTCGCCGACTCCTGCCGCGCCCACCAGTTCGAGGGGTCCTCCTGCTCATAGCGCTCCGAGATCGCCGCCCAGTGATCGGGGTGGCCTGCGGGTACGTCGCTGCGGCCGGGGACGATGTCCACACCCAGCAGCAGCAGCAGGTTCGCCTTCTCGGGTGACAGCGTCGGGTTGGCCACGATCGTCACCGGGTGGCCGGTCGCCTGCCCGGCCAGGGCGTAGCCGATCGCGGTGTTGCCGGCGCCGAAGTCGACGATCCGCTGACCCGGGCGCAGCTGGCCCGAGGCGATCGCCTCGCGGACGATGTTGATGCCGATGCGGTCCTTGCTCGATCCGCCCAGGTTGAACTGGTCGAGCTTGACGTACACCGCGGCTGCGGCATCCGGCGCCACCCGGTTGATGCGCACCAGCGGGGTGTTGCCGACCAGGGCGAACGCGTCGTCGTACACGCGCGCGTCGGCGGGGTCGGGAAAGGCCGGCAGTGCGGCGGTGAGGTCGGGGGCCAGGGCGGTCATGAGTGCTCCTTCGGGGTGTTCGAGGTGTTCGAGGTGGGGGTGGGGGTGGGGGCTTCGCTGCGGGCGGCATCGAGCACTCCGCGGATGAATCCGGTCACCGCTCCCTGGGCCGGGTCGCTCAGGTAGCGGGGGCTCTCGTGGTCGGCCTGCTCGATCGTGAGCAGCTCGACGTCGGCGCCGACCCAGCTCAGCGCGTCGAACAGCTGTCGCTGCGAGGACTGGATCTCGATCGAATCGCGCGTGCCCGACAGCAGCAGGAACGGCGGCAGGGCGGATGCCTCGACCCGGTCGAGATGGAACCGGGGGTCGGCATCCCACGCGTCGCGCAGCGACACCTCGGCGAACTCGTCGGTGCCGATGAACGCGCGGAACGGGTCGTCACCGCGCGCGCCCGAGGCGAGGCCGCGGTCCCAGAACCCGCCCGGATACTGCTGCGGCGGGTAGCGGTGCGTGAGGTAGCGCGAGGAGGGGCTCAACGGTGCGAACCACGACACGACACCGCCCAGCGGCGTGGCCAGCCGGTCTTCGGCCGTGCCCTTGGTGGCGGCCAGGGCGGCCAGATGACCGCCCGACGACGCGCCGCCGAGGACGATGCGCTGCGCGTGGAGACCGAGTTCGGCCTGTCGTTCGTGCACGAAGGCGACCAGGTCGAAGACATCGTCGATGTTGCGCGGATACGGCCGGTCGGGGGTGAGCGTGTAGTTCGCGCTGATCGTGGTCACGCCCAGCGCGGCGAGGCGGCCGGCCACGCTCAGGCGCGCCTTGTCGCCCACGCGCCAGCCGCCGCCGTGCAGGTGCACGAACACCGCTCCGTCGTACAGCGGCGCCCACCGACCCGTCGCGGGGTGCACGTCGAAGGTCTGGGCGATGCCGGCGCGGTCGGTGTAGACGACGTCGCTGAGTGCCGGACTCGGCGCGTGCGTCGCCACCGGCTGTGCGAGCTCGGCCTCAGCCGCGGGTGCGGTCTGCGTCGGCATGGTGCTCCTGTTCGGATGCCGCGGTCGCGGCGGTGTGTGGATGCCGCGGGTGCGGCCGGTGCCGCGGGTTGCGGCGGTGCCGTCAGGATGCCGCAGCATCCCGCCCCGCGTCGCCGTCGAGGACGCGAGAAGACGCGAAATGTCGTTGTCCGACGAAGTGTGACGAGACGTGTCGTCATGTGTCGTCACCGTGTGCGGCCGGTCGGAGGCTCTCATAGCGTGCCTGGCACCACCCCTCCACAGACAGGAACGCACCATGTCCAGGTCACTGTCCCGGCCGGCGACGCAGTTCGCATGGACCGTCCCCACCCGGCACCCCGGGATCACCGGTACGGCCGCCGTGTCGCGTTACGAGCAGATCGCCCGCGGCGCCGACCAGGCCGGATTCGACGCCCTCTATCTCCCGTGGGACGATGCCGGCGACAGCACGCTGGTCGTCGCCGGCATCCTCGCCCGCGCCACTCGCCAGACGCGCATCATCGTCGAGACCCATGCAGGCGCCGGCAGCCCCGTGTACCTGGCGAAGCTGTTCGCCACGGCGCAGCGCGCGGCGTCGGGGCGCCTCGACCTTGCTCTGCGGGCACGTGCGCCGCACGAGAAGGCCCTGGACGAACGGGATGCCGCGGCCCGACTGGTCGAGTTCGCCCGGGTGTTCCGCGGGGTGTGGAACGAACAGCCCGTCGCGCAGGACGACGACACCGTGCGCTTCGACGTGGACGGCCGGTTCTTCCAGGTCGAAGCCGGCGGGCTGCGCGGCATCCTGTCCGGACAGCGGCTTCCCCGCCTGTACCGCCCCGCCGACCAGACGGGGGATGCCACGGTCTACGGCACCGTGATCACACAGCGGCCGACGGCAGGGCACGCGCTGGCCGTCGGCATCCTGACCCGCGTGAGCGAGGCCGAAGCGCGCGCCGACGCCGCCCAGACGGGTGTAAATGACGGCATCGTCGGCAGCCACGCGCAGACCATCGACGCGCTCGCCGAAGCGATCGGCGACGGCGTGACCGAGATCGTGTTCCGTGCCGCCGATCCGATCGCCGACCTGTACCGCGTCGCCGAGAATGTGCTGCCGGCGCTGGATGCCGGCCGCCGCGTCGGCGACGCCGAGGCGACCGAGCCCGCCGACACCCGAACTGACACCGAGAAAGACACCGACACCGAGAAAGAAGAGGCAGCGGCATGACCGAGTTCTTCTGGCGCATCGCGATGGAAGGCGACCACGCCAGCCTTTCGACGCCGCACAAGTACGGCCGCGGCAACGCCCGCGGTGTGACGACCGGCAACGTCGCGCCGTTCCGCCGCGAGGGCGAGGTCGATGACACGTTCAGCTACATCGACCACGCCCTGCTGGTGGCCAAGGCCAGTGAATCGGCCGGGTTCACCGGCGGACTGCTGCCGTCGTTCCCCTCCACCGATGACCCGTGGGCGTACGCGAGTGCGCTGCTGGCCGGCACTGGCACCTACCGGTTCATGGTCGCCTATCAGCCCGGATTCCTGCACCCGCTCGAGGTCGCCCGGGCCTCGGCGACCTACCAGCAGCTGTCGGACGGACGGCTCGTGTTCAACGTCATCACCGGTGGCGGGGGGCCCGCCCAGCTGTGGTGGGGCGATCGCGTCGGTCACGACGACCGGTACGCGCGCACCCGTGAATTCCTCGACATCATCAAGGGCGTGTGGTCGGGCGCCCCGTTCACATACGACGGGCGCTTCTTCCAGACCGATCGGTGGGCCCTGCCGCCGCAGCTGGCCGGGGCGGACTTTCCCGAACTGTACTTCTCCGGGTCATCGGATGCCGCGATCGAGGCCGCCGGCGCCCACGCCGACTTCTACCTGTCGTGGCTTGAACCGCGTGCGCAGCTGGCCGAGAAGTTCGACCGCGTGCGCGAGAAGTCGGCCGAGGCGGGCCGCACGCCCAAGTTCGCGCTGCGCATCGAGATCCTCGCCCGGTCCACACCCGAGCTCGCGTGGGCCGAGATCGACCGCGCCTGGCGGCAGCCGCTGGGCGGGCAGTCACCGGCGGGCGGCGACTCGGTGGGCGTCTCGCGGCAGGCGGGCATCGTGCCCACCAGCGGCGACTGGCGCGACCTCGAGATCGAGCCGAACGTGTGGGCCGGTTTCAACACTCTGCGCGCCGGCCCCGCACTGGGCCTCGTCGGCTCGTACGAGCAGGTCGCCGCGCAGCTGCAGAGCCTCGTCGATCTGGGCGTCGACTCGTTCATCCTCGCATCCACCCCGCACCTCGAGGAGGCCTACCGTGTCGGCGAACACGTCCTTCCCCTCGTCGGCTGAGCGCGACTCGCGCGTCGGTGACGACGAATTCGCGACATCCTGGCGCAGCTGGCATGACGAGTCGGACCGCCGCCGCCGCGATCCGCACGGGGTGCTGGCCTTCACCGGCCTGGTGTGGCTGACCGCGCAGCCGCAGCGCATCGCCGAGGTGCCAGGGCTGTTCTCCGTGCCCGCCGGCACGCACGACGTCGTCATCGAGGCGACCGCCGCCGACGGTCTGCGGCTGGGTAGACGAGAGGGTGCAGAAGGGGACGCCGAAGAACTCGACGGCATCACGGTGCTGGGCACTCTGACGCCGCACGTGCTGACCTTCGCGGACGGCGAGGTCGAGATCGCCCGTCGCGGCGCCCACGTGATCGCCCGCCCTCGGTCGGCCTACTCGCCCCTGCTGGCGGCCTTCGACGGCACTCCGGCATACGCCCCCGATGCGGCGTGGGTCGTGCCCGCGCGCTATGAGCCGTGGGATCAGGCCCGCCGGGTGGCGGTGGATGCCGCGACCGGGCGCTTCACGCATGAGCTCGACGCCGTCGGCACCGTGCGCCTGACCCTTGATGGCCAGGCGTACGAACTGACCGCCTTCGCCGGGTTCGTGCCCGGCACGGTGCGACTGCCGTTCCGCGATGCCACCAACGCGCTGACGACCTACGGCGCCGGCCGCAACGTGATCGTCGACCTGCCGGAATCGGGCGGCGAAGCGGGCGCGGAATCGGACGGCGCGTCCGGCGTCGCGATCGTCGTCGACTTCACCCGCGCCGTGAACATGCCCTGCGCCTACAGCGACTTCGGCACCTGCCCGCTGCCGCCGGCCGAGAACCGGCTGGACGTGCCTGTCACCGCCGGTGAGAAGACCCCCACCCTGCGCCTGAGCGCAGACGTCGACGGCCACGCGGTCGTCGCACGAAGCTCCGCATCGACCCCGAAGGACCCGTCATGACCCGCCGCCTGCCCCTGTCGTTGACTCTGTCACGCACGATCGCGGCTCTCGCTCTGGCCGCGCTGGCCGCCGCATCCCTCGCCGGCTGCGCCGCGGCATCCGCCGCCGACTCCGGCGACGCCGGCACCGTCACGATCCGCATTCCCGACCCCGGCAACGCCGGCAGCCTCGCCCTGGGCAAGAAGGACGGCAGCCTCACGCGGGCGCTGGCCGCCGTGGGCGCCAAGGTCGAGTGGACCGGCACGGCCGGCGCGTTCGCACCCGCCGCGCTCGCGTTGAATGCGAACGAGCTGGATGTCGCGACCGGCTCGATCACGTCGGCCATCATGGCGCTCGGCCAGAGTCCGAGCTTCGAGCTGTTCGCCGCGGCCGCGCCCGACGACAACGGCGAAGGCATCCTCGTCAAGGACGGTTCGGGCATCGACACCGTCAAGGACCTCGTCGGCAAGAAGGTCGCCGTGTGGCACGGGTCGACCAGCGAATACCTGCTGCTGAAGGCGCTGGATCAGGCGGGCATCTCCGAAGACGCGGTGCAGCGCGTGTACCTGCAGCCGGCGCAGAGCGCGGCCGTGTTCCACTCCGGTCAGGTCGACGCGTGGGCCACCTGGTCGACGTTCTCGACCACCGAGCGCGCGGTGCAGCACGAGCACTTCCTGGTCAACGGCAAGCAGGTCGGGTCGCAGAACTACAGCGTGCTGGCGGTGCGCAGCGCGTTCGCCCAGCAGCACCCGGCCGTCGTGCGGGCCCTGTACGACTATGTCAACGCGAAGGATCTCGACCGCGAGAAGAACCCCGACCCCTACATCAACGTGTTCCGCACCAGCGGGCCCGACGCCGTCACCGGCGCCGCCGTGAAGCTGACCGCGCAGGAGTACCGGGCGTCGCACCCGCTGCAGCCGATCGGCGCACAGCAGGTGGCCGACTTCGCCGAGGTCGCGAAGTTCTATGCCGATCGCGGCATCACCAAGGGTGCGGTCGACGTGTCGAAGTACGTCATCGACGTCACGAAGCTGAAGGGCTGAACCCATGACCGACGTGCTCGAAGGGGCCGCAGGGCCCGCCCGCGTGGACCCGGCGGCAGTGCAGGATGCCGCGGCCGGGACCCCCGGCGCGGGCCCGGGCGGCGCCAGCCCCGCCGCTGCACTGACCGCACTGGTCACTCCGCGTGTGCGCCGGCACCGCGACCGGTCGACCGTCGGCGCGGTCGCGGCGCGGCTGGGCGGACCGTTGGCCATCGTCGCGATCTGGTGGCTGGCGACGGCGACCGGACTGCTGACCCCCGACGTGCTGGCCTCGCCCGCACAGGTCGGGCAGGCAGCCGTCGAACTGTGGAACAACGGACAGCTCCCCGAGGCTCTGGCCGTCTCGCTCGCCCGTGCGGGCGCGGGCCTGGTGATCGGTGTGTCGATCGGCCTGTTCCTCGGCCTGATCGCAGGCTCGACCCGCTCCGGCGAGGCAGTGTTCGACTCCGGCATGCAGACGCTGCGCGCCCTGCCCTTCCTCGCTCTCGTGCCGCTGTTCATGGTCTGGTTCGGCATCGGCGAGACGGCGCGCATCGCCCTGATCGCCGTGGCCACGACGTTCCCGATGTATGTCTCGGCGTCGGGATCGGTACGTGCGACCGACCCGAAGCTGCTGGAAGCGGCATCCGTCTTCGGCTTGTCGCGCTGGGCGACCGCACGCCAGGTGATCCTGCCCGGCGCCCTGCCGGGACTGTTCTCGGGCCTGCGACTGTCGGCCACACTGAGCATCATCGCGCTGATCGCCGCCGAAGAGATCAACGCCCTGGCCGGCCTCGGTTATCTCATGGCGCAGGCGCTGAACTATTCGCGCACCGACATCCTCACCGTGTGCATCCTGATCTACGGGCTGCTCGGCCTCGTCGCCGACACCCTCATCCGCGGGCTGGAGCGGGTGGGCACACCGTGGCTGCGTTCCCGGGCGGTGCGGGCGTGAGGGGGACGGCGGTGGATGCCGCGGAGCGCGGGGCGGTGGATGCCGCGGAGCACGGGCCGAGCGTCGCGCCCCGGGAGGCGAGCGTCGCGGGTGGCGGCGCCTCTGAGGGTGCCATCGGGGCCGAGGCCGTGCGGCTGCGGGGCGTGCAGAAGCGCTTCGGCGACCGGGTGATCCTCGATGGGATCGACCTCGACATCCGCCGCGGCGAGTTCGTGGCGCTGCTGGGTGCCAGCGGATCGGGCAAGACCACCCTGCTGCGCATGCTCGCCGGCCTGGAGAGCGTCGACGGCGGCGAGCTGCTGGTGCCCCCGGCACGGACGGTGGTCTTCCAGGAGCCGCGACTGTTCCCCTCGCAGCGCGTGCTGGCGAACGTGACGATCGGTCTGGGCGGCGCGGCCGTCGCGGACGCCGCCCGTCGGACGCTGGCCGAGGTGGGTCTTGCCGCGCACGAACGCGCCTGGCCGCTGACACTGTCGGGCGGTGAGGCGCAGCGCGTCGCGCTGGCTCGGGCGCTCGTGCGCAGCCCCGAACTGCTGTTGCTGGACGAGCCGTTCGCGGCCCTCGACGCACTGACCCGCCTGAAGATGCAGGACCTCGTGGGCGACCTCTGCCGCAGGCACGGCCCGGCCGTGCTGCTGGTCACGCACGACGTCGATGAGGCGCTGCGCCTGGCCGACCGGATCATCGTGCTGCGCGAAGGTCGGTTCCTGCCCGAGCCGGGGACGAATCGCAGCGAACTGCTCGCCTCGCTCGGCGTCACCGCCGCCTGAGCCGCAGCGCCTCCTCCACAGGGCGGGTCGCCGACGGATTATCCACAGAAAACAAGTTCGCGACGATCCTGGGGGTCGCGGCGCGATCCGCCGAAAGCCCGACTCTGGGCGGTCTGCCGCCAACGTTGCCGGTCACGATCTCGGCCGACGAGTTGAACCGAGACAACGGTGTCGGATCCCCGAACCGCACCTTCTCCGGCCACCAGCGGCGGGCGATCACCGCCCGTGACGGTGCCTGCATCATCCCTGGATGCCACCTCCCCGCGTCCTGGTGTGAGATCCACCACGTGCAGGGACATGCGAAAGGCGGTCCCACCCATACCGACAACGGAGTGCCGCTGTGCTGGTGGCATCACCGCACCATCGACTTCAGCGGGTGGGAGATTCGGATGGTGGAGGGGATGCCAGAAGTCCGCGCACCGGCCAACAGAAGCGGCTGATACAGAAGCGGCTGACACAGACGGGCCGGCATCACGCAGACTGAAGACATCCGGAGGAGGATCACATGCGCAAGACGCTCGCGGCGATCGCCGGTCTCATCGTGGCGGGTCTCGCCCTCACCGGGTGCACCGGCAGCACCGACACGGGCGAGAACGGCGGCGACACGAGCCAGGTCGACGTGTTCACCTGGTGGGCATCCGGCTCAGCGAAGACGGGTCTGGACGCCCTGGTCGCCGTCTTCGACGAGCAGTTCCCGGGCATCGAGTTCGTCAATGCGGCCGCAGCCGGCAACGCAGGCTCGGACGCGAAGAATGTTCTGGCTTCGCGGTTGAAGGCGAACGATCCGCCGGACTCGTTCCAGGCGCACGCCGGTGCCGAGCTGACCGACGACGTCGATGCCGGCAAGCTCGAGGACCTCACCTCGTTCTACACGCAGAACGGTCTGACCGACGTCTTCCCGGCGGCGCTGCTGGATCGCCTCACGCTCAACGGCAAGATCTACTCGGTGCCCAGCAGCATCCACCGTGCGAACGTCGTGTGGCTGAACACCGCTCTGCTCACCAAGGTCGGCATCGACCCGACCAAAGCCCCGGCCGACCTGGACGCCTGGCTCGGCGACATGAAGAAACTGAAGGACTCGGGTGTCGGCACTCCGCTGTCGGTGGCCGCTGACGCGGCCCAGGTGCAGCTGTTCGAGAACGTGCTGCTCTCGGTGCTGGGCGCCCACGACTACCAGGGACTGTGGGACGGTTCGACGCCGTTCGGCTCCGCCGGCGTCACGAAGGCGATCGATTACTACGACAGGCTGCTGGCCTACGCGAACACCGACGGCGCCGGGCAGAGCTGGCCGGCCGCGACCGACAGGGTCATCGACGGCGACGCCGCCTACAACGTGATGGCCGACTGGGCCCTGGCCGAATTCGACGCCAAGGGCAAGACGTACGGCCAGGAGTACACCACCTGGCCGACTCCCGGAACCGACGGGGTGTTCGACTTCGTGGCCGAGTCGTTCACCCTGCCGGTGGGTGCGCCGCACCCCGGCGCCGCGACGTCGTGGCTGAAGACGGTCAGCTCGGCCGACGGGCAGAAGGCGTTCAACCTGGCCAACGGCTCCATCCCCGCACGCGCCGACGCGACCGCCACCGACTATCCGCTGTACCAGCAGGGCGCGATGGCCTCGTTCGCGAATGACACCCTGGTCAGCTCCCTGGCTGACGGTGCCGCCGTGAAGGTTTCGTGGCTGAACGACGTCACGTCAGCGATCGGTCAGTTCGTCTCCAGCAAGGACGTCGGGGCCCTTCAGGACGCGCTCGTCCAGGCCCAGAGCAAGGGGCTCGCCGGCTGACATCCGGCTGACATCGGGCCGCATCGGGCCGGCTGACATCGGGCCCGTGTGGTCGACCGGTGCCGCTATGCTCGGATCGTATCGGCGCGTCATCCCGTTGCCGCCGTTGCCCGGACGCGAAGCAGGAATCCGTGTCGGCGTGGGCAAGTACTTCATCGGAGGCCTCATGAGCGGAACGTTCACGTCGTGACACAACTCGCTCTCGCCGTCGATCTGGGCGGCACGAAGGTCGAGGCCGCCCTGGTGGACTCATCGGGTGCGGTGCTGCCGGGCTCGCGGTCGCGCCGGCCGACCGGACCGCGTGCGACGCCCGATCTGCTGCATGCGCAGCTGATCCAGATCGTGCGCACAGTGCTGTCGGGTGCGCCCGACGGGGTCGTCGGCATCGGGGTGGGCAGTGCCGGGCCCATCGACCATGCGGCCGGAACGATCGCCCCGGTCAACCTGCCGCAGCTGCACGGCATGCCACTCAAAGACATCGTCGCCGATGCGGCAGCGCGTGCGGGGGTGACCGAGGTTGAGGTGCACCTGGGGCACGACGGAGGATGCCTGGCCCTGGCCGAGGCATGGGTCGGTGCAACGCGTGAGACGCGGTCGTCGTTCTCGCTCGTCGTGTCGACGGGGATCGGCGGCGGATTCGTCCTCGACGGCCGACTGGCCGCGGGTGCCACCGGCAACGCCGGGCACATCGGCCAGATGCACTCCGACGACGACCTGTCGCTCGAAGAAGTGGCGGCCGGGCCGGCCAGCGTCGCATGGGCCCGTGCCCAGGGGTGGGTGGGTTCGACCGGAGAAGAGCTGGGCGCGGCCGCGGCATCCGGTGACGTCGTCGCCCGCGCCGCGATCGAGCGGTCGGCCCGCGCGTTGGGCCGGAGCCTCGCCGACGTGGCAGCGCTCGTCGACGTCGAGATGATCGCGATCGGCGGGGGGTTCTCGAGCGTCTCGGGCGACTACGTCGAGCTCGTCGGCGCCGCGCTTCGCGACGCGGCGTCGCTGCCGTACGCGGCCGCCGTCCCCGTGGTGCGCAGCGGCCTGCACGGCGACGGTCCGCTGGTCGGCGCCGCGGCCCTCGCCCTGCGCTGAGGCGGCCGGGCGGACCTCTCCCGGATCGAGACGGCACGAATTGCGCTCGATGGCGCCGACGACCCGCAGTCTCTGCAGTCTCGGCTCATCGCTCGGTGGCAGGCCATCCCCGTTCCGCCGGTCAGCGGCCCGAGGGATCGTCTCCGTGGTCGTCGCGGTCGTTCCCGTGGTCGCGGTCGTGGTCCTTCTTCTTGCCGTACCGGCGGACGTACTGCGCCACGAAGACGACCAGTGTGCCGGCCAGCGCGAGCGCCGTGGCGCCGAGCATCAGATTCTGTTCGAGCCCGTTCATCGCGGAGAGGTCACTGCACGAGGTCGGCCACCGAATCGACGATCTCGTCGGGGCGGAACGGGTAGCGTTCGACCTCGGAGCGGTCGCTGATGCCGGTGAGCACGAGCACCGTGTGCAGTCCTGCCTCGATGCCGGCGATGACGTCGGTGTCCATGCGGTCGCCGATCATGCCGGTGTTCTCGGAGTGCGCGCCGATCTGGTTCATGGCCGAGCGGAACATCATCGGGTTGGGCTTGCCGACCACGTACGGCTCGCGGCCCGTCGCCTTCGTGATGAGCGCGGCGAACGATCCGGTCGCCGGGACGATGCCCGACGGCGTCGGTCCGGTCGCGTCGGGGTTCGTGATGATGAATCTGGCGCCGGCGCCGATGAACCGGATCGCCTGGGTGATCGCCTCGAACGAATACTGGCGGGTCTCGCCGACCACGACGTAGTCGGGCTGGGTCTCGGTCATGATGAATCCGGCCTCGTGCAGGGCCGTGGTCAGCCCCGCCTCGCCGATCACGAACGCCGAGCCGCCCGGCATCTGAGTCTTCAGGAACTGCGCGGTCGCCAGCGCCGAGGTCCAGATGCGATCCTCGGGCACGTCCAGGCCCGACTGCGCGAGTCGGGCCGACAGATCGCGCCGCGTGAAGATCGGATTGTTCGTCAGCACGAGGAACGGGATGTCGGCATCCCGCCATTGCGCGAGCAGTTCGGCCGCTCCGGGGATCGGTCGGTTGTCATGGACGAGCACGCCGTCCATGTCGGTGAGCCAGCAGTCGATATCGGCACGGGTCCGCATGGGGCCAGCGTATCGGGCCGACCACGACTGTCGGAACGTTGCGCGCGTCGCCGTCGCTGTTCCGCATCGGCGAACGGCGGCACGCGTAGGCTCGGAGTGTGGCACGCGACGGTTGGGACACGCGGCGTCTGCCGGACCTCAGCGGCAGGCGCTACCTGATCACGGGGTCCACGCGTGGTCTGGGATATTTCGCCTCCGAGCAGCTCGTCGCGGCCGGAGCGCACGTGATCATGACGGGGCGTCATCCCAAACGCCTCGCCGCTGCGCACGCCGCAGTCGAACGGCGGGTGACGGATGCCGCGGCCGACGACTGGTCGCCCGAGCCCGGCACCGTCGAGACGCTGCTGCTGGACACGAGCAACTTCGGCTCGATCCGGGCGGCCGCAGCCACGGCACGCGCCCGCGGACCGCTGCACGGTGTGCTGCTCAATGCCGGGATCGTGCATCCGCCCAAGCAGCGTCAGACCGCGGGCGGCCACGAACTCGTGTTCGCGACGAACGTGCTCGGCCACTTCTCGCTGGCCGGCGAGCTGCTGCAGAATCTCGCGGTGGTCGGCGGGCGGATGGTGTGGCTGGGCAGCATGTCCACCGCCATGGGCGCCACCGACCCCACCGACCCTGAACTGGTGGAGGGATATACGCCGTGGCGCGCGTATGTGCAGTCGAAAGTGGCCACCACCGTACTCGGGCTCGAAGCCGACCGGCGACTGCGGGCCGCCGGGGTGCCGGCATCCAGCGTCGTTGCCCACCCCGGGTATTCGATCAGCGGGCGCTCGCCCGGCGTGCGCGGAGTCAACGAACCGGCGCGGTTCAAGCGTTTCGTCGACAACCTGCAGACGCCCATCTCGCAGTCCAAGCAGAGCGGCGCGCACAGCCTCGTGCGGGCGCTGGTCGATCCCGAGATCGAGGGCGGGCAGTTCGTCGGCCCACGGTTCATCGTGCACGGCACGCCGCGCCGTGCCACGCCCGTCAGGCTCACGCGCGACCCGGCGCTGGGCGCCCGCCTGTGGGAGTACTGCGAGAACGCGACCCGCGTGCGCTGGCCGTTCGAGAAGGCGGCGCGGGCGCGTCGACGGTTCCGCTGAAGTCGGCGGCGGTCAGAGGGTCAGCCACACCGCGTCGAGCGCACCATCGGGGATCGTGATGGCCGCAGCATCCTGGATGCGCACCTCGTGCGCCCCGAGCACCTCGATGCGGCAGCCCAGATGCAGCCCCGCGTTCTCCAGGGCGCGCAGCAGCTCGGGGTCGCGGTCGCTGACGCGCAGCACGCTGCCGCGGTGGCCCGGCTCGGCATCCCGCAGCAGCACGAACCGCTCGCGGCGCACGTGTCCGTCGGCGTCGGGGATCGCGTCGCCGTGCGGGTCGACCCGCGGGCGGCCGAGCCGGTCGTCGATGCGGTCCAGCAGTCGGTCGCTGAGCGCATGCTCGAGCACCTCGGCCTCGTCGTGCACTTCGTCCCACGTGTAGTCGTATTCGCGCACCAGCCAGGTCTCGATCAGACGGTGCCGCCGGATGATCGCGGCCGCTCGCCGCTCGCCGTCGGCCGTCAGCGCGATGGGGCCGTACGGCCGGTGCGCGACGAGCCCTTGCGCGACGAGCTTCTTGACCATCTCGGTCACGCTCGAAGGCGCCAATCCGAGCACGGCGGCCAGCTGCGACGGCGTGATCCGCCTGTCCTGCCACTCGGTGTGGTGGTAGATCGTCTTCAGGTAGTCGTCGGCCGCGGGGCTCGAGGTCTGAGCGGGGCTGGGCATCCCCCCAGGGTAGCCGCGTGGGCTCAGACTCCCGCGGTCAGCATCACCAGCAGCATCCCGTTCAACACGATGAGGAAGAGGGATGCCGCCACCCCCGCGGCGCTGGTCAGCACCCGGTTGCGGTATCGGCCGAGCACCTCCCGCCGCGCGGTGAGGGAGATCAGCGGGATCAGCGCGAACGGAATGCCGAACGACAGCACCACCTGGCTGAGCACGAGGGCCTGGGTCGGATCGGCGTCGACGACCAGCAGCAGCAGCGCCGGAACCAGCGAGATGGCGCGGCGCACGAGCAGGGGGATGCCCGTGCGCAGCAGCCCGTGCATGATCTCGGCCCCGGCGTACGCGCCGACCGAGGTGCTGGCAAGGCCGCTGGCCAGAAGCCCCACCGCGAACAGGGTGGCCACGACCGGTCCGATGCCGTCACGCAGCGCCGCGTACGCGCCCTCGAGCGTGTCGGTGCCGCCCGCACCCGACAGGGCGGTGGCGGCCAGCAGCAGGATGCACACGTTGACGGCGCCTGCCACGGCCATCGCGATCGACACGTCCCACCGGGTCGCGCGCAGCAGGCGCGGAATGGGCAGCTGCGTCAGCGCGAACCTGTCGCGGGCCAGCGCGGAGTGGGCGTAGACCGCGTGCGGCATGATCGTCGCCCCCAGGATCGAGGCTGCCAGCAGCACGGACCCCGACCCGTCGAACCGGGGGACGAGCCCGGCGACGACGTCGTGTGGGTGCGGCGGTGCGACGAAGACACCCGCGACGAATCCCACCGCGATCACGGCGACCAGGCCCATGATGACGAACTCGAACGTGCGCGGCTGTCGCTGCACGGCCAGCAGGCCGAGCGAGACGACGCCCGTGATGACCCCGCCGGCCACCAACGGCAGCCCGAACAGCAGTTGCAGGGCGACGGCGCCGCCGATCACTTCGGCCACGTCGGTGGCGATCGCGACGAGCTCGGCCTGCACCCAGTATGCGATCCTGGTTCCCTTGCGATGGAAGCGGGTTCCCAGCAGTTCGGGAAGGCTGCGACCGGTGACCACTCCGAGCTTGGCCGACAGGTATTGCACGAGCCAGGCGATGAGGTTGCCCAGCACCACCACCCACACCAGCAGGTAGCCGTACCGGGCGCCGGCGGTCATGTTGCTGGCGACATTGCCCGGGTCGAGGTAGGCGACACCGGCCACGAGGGCGGGCCCCAGCATCCATGCCCTGCGGCCCGGCCCGGAAGTCGCAGAGCGGGCACCAAACGTCGCTTCGCGGCTCACGGCCGCTGCTTTGGGCACGCCGACATTCTACTCCTGTTTTCGGTGCACCGAAAGATTGGTGGTCCTCGCCCGGGGCGAGGGGCAGCCGGGGGCGACTAGCCTGGATCGGTGACTGCTGAGCCCGACGCGCCCGAACCCGACTACGGCGTCGGGCCGTGGCCGGGCGGCAAGGCCGAGTGGCCGGACGACCCGCGATACGACCCCGATCTGCTCGCCCACGGCGACCGCCGCAACGTGATCGACCGCTACCGGTACTGGAGCATGGAGGCCATCGTCGCCGACCTCGACACGCGGCGCCACCCGTTCCACGTCGCGATCGAGAACTGGCAGCACGACATGAACATCGGCTCGATCGTGCGCAGCGCCAATGCGTTCGGCGCTGAGGCGGTGCACATCATCGGGCGCCGGCGGTGGAACCGGCGCGGTGCGATGGTGACCGACCGCTACCAGCACATCGAGCATCATGACGACATCGCCGCCTTCGCGCAGTGGGCGGATGCCGCATCCCTACCGATCGTCGCGGTCGACAACGTCACCGGGTCGCGGTCGCTGTACGACGCCGACCTGCCGGAGAAGTGCGTGCTGCTGTTCGGGCAGGAGGGCCCCGGGCTCTCGGACGAGGCGCTGGCCGCGGCATCCGGTCACGTCGAGATCATCCAGTACGGCTCGACGCGCTCGATCAATGCCGGGGCGGCCGCCGCGGTGATCATGTACGAGTGGTGCCGCCGCTGGGCTTGACCGGGAGCTCGGGTGAGATGCTCGAATCTGAGACGTGAACGAGAGGAATCCCATGAGCAGTCCGTACGCGGGACACAATGACGCGATCATCGAGGAGTTCCACCGCACCGGTGGAACCGTGGCGAACTTCGGTCGCAGCCTTGTGCTGCTGCACCACGTCGGGGCGCGCAGCGGCGCGTCGCGCGTGACGCCGGTCAGGGGCATCCGTGAACAGGGCGGCTGGCTGGTCGCCGCGTCCAAGGCGGGCGCCGACGACAATCCGGGGTGGTTCCACAATCTCGTCGCCCACCCCGACGTCGAGATCGAGACGGCCGACGACGGTACCGTCGCGGTGCACGCCACAGTGCTCGAGGGCGCCGAGCGCGATGCCGCCTGGAAGCAGTTCACCACCGCGTCCCCCGGCTTCGCAGAGTATGAGAAGCGCACGTCGCGGGTGATCCCCGTCGTACGGCTGAGGCCGCGCGACTGAGGCCGCGCGACTGAGTCCGCGGCAGCGCAGTCTCGCGCGGTCATGCTGGCTGGCGCATCCACTCCGGACGACGGATGCGCCACCCCAGTGTCACCAGCCGCGCGAGCATGTATACGCCGAAGAACGCGACGGCAAGCCACGTGAGTCCGGCCGCGCCGCCGGGATGCCACAGCCAGAGCGCGATCAGGGTCGGTACATATACGACGAGGTTCAGGCCGCCCGCGATTGCGAGGTAGCGAGCGTCGTTGGCGCCCATCAGCACGCCGTCGAGCACGAACACGACGCCGCACACCGGCTGGGCGACCGCCAGCACCATCAGCGCGGGCTGTGCGAGGGCGGCCAGGACAGGATCGCCGGTGAACAGCATCCCGATCCAGCCGGACAGGCCGCCGATGACGACCCCGACCACTACGCCGAAGCCCGCACCCCACGCGAGGGTGCGTCGCAGCACGAGGCGCACACTGGATGTCGCCCCGGCCCCCAGCTGCTTGCCGATCAGGGCCTGTGCGGCGATGGCCAGCGCGTCCAGCGCGAACGCCGCCGTCGAGAAGATCGTGAACGCGACCTGCCAGCCGGCGAGCTCCGGTGTGCCGAATGCGGTGGCCACCGCGACCGTGGCCAGCAGCGCGACGCGCAGCGACACTGTGCGCAGGAACAGCCAACCGCCCGCACGGGCGGTGTTGCGCACTCCTTCGCGTTGAGGACGCAGGGATGCCTCGTGCCGGCGTGCGAGCCTTCCCACTACGACTGCGTAGGCGGCGACCATGCCCCACTGGGCGACGACGGTTCCGGCGGCGGAGCCGGCGATGCCCCAGCGGAGTCCGTAGATGAACAGCGCGTTCAGGGCGGCGTTGGCGGCGAAGCCGATGCCGGCGATCCACAGGGGCGTCACCGTGTCTTGCATGCCGCGCAGCAGACCTGTCGCCGCGAACACGATGAGCATCGCCGGCAGCCCCCACATCGAGATGCCGAGGTAGATGCGGGCTTCGGCGGCCACCTCGGGCCCCGGCCCGAACAGCGCCACCAGCCCCGGTGCGGCGAGGTAACCGACGAGGGCGAGCAGGGCGCCCAGGCCCAGCGCCAGCCACATGCCGTCGATGCCCGCCGACACGGCGCGTGACCGATCGCCCGCACCGAACCGGCGGGCGACGGCGGGAGTCGTCGAATAGGCGAGGAACACCATGAGCCCGACGATCGTCTGCAAGACGGCCGAGGCGATGCCCAGCGCTGCCAGCGGCACGACGCCGAGGTGCCCGACCAGTGCGGAGTCGACGATCAGGAACATCGGCTCGGCGATCAGGGCACCCAGCGCCGGCACCGCGAGGCGCAGGATGTCGCGGTTCACGGCGCCGGGAGTGCTCACTGTTCGAGCCTAGGTGAGTCCTCAGACAGTCCTGGGTGAGTCCTGGGCACGTCCTGGGCACGTCCGGTGGAGCCATGGGGGCCGCCGCATCCGTTGCATCCGCAGCGCGCAGAGAGCCCCGGCGTCGAGCGAGCGCTACGACGAGTGCCGGCCCGGCAGCCAGCAGCAGACGGTGCCGCCGACGGCGGAGCACATGGTCGCGCACACGCACTCCCGCCCGCCGGCTGCCACCGGGAACGCGCATCGCCTGACGGCCGATCACGATGCGATCACGACCAGGATGCGGCATCCCGAGCGTGCATGGGCGGGTGCCCGGCGGCCTATCCTGGAGAGCATGACCGATTCCCCCCACTCGGGCCTCGAGGTCGACGCATTCGACCCGCAGATCCGGCCGCAGGATGACCTGTTCCGCCACGTGAACGGCACGTGGATCCAGAACACCGAGATCCCTGACGACAAGGCCCGCTGGGGCTCGTTCCACTTCTTGGCCGAGCAGGCCGAGAAAGACGTCCGGGCGATCGTCGAAGAGTCGCAGCAGGCCGAGGCCGGCAGTGAGGCCCGCAAGATCGGCGACCTGTACACGAGCTTCATGGACACCGAGCGCATCGCACAGCGGGGAATCGCGCCCATCGTCGAACAGCTCGCCGCCGTCGACGCGATCGACTCGGTGCCGTCGCTGCTGGCGACCATCGGCCGCCTCGAACGCGACGGCGTGGGCGGACTGATCGACGTGTACGTCGAGCCCGACCCGGGCAATCCCGAGCGGTACGTGCCGTTCCTCGTGCAGAGCGGCATCACGCTGCCCGACGAGAGCTACTTCCGGCTCGACGGCTTCGCCGAGGTGCGCGATCAGTATCGTGCGCACATCGCCACCATGCTCGACCTGGCCGGCATCGCCGGGGCGTCCGACGCCGCCGAGCGGATCTTCGCGCTCGAGACCGACGTCGCATCGCACCACTGGGACAACGTGCGCAGCCGCGATGCGGTGGCCACCTACAACCTCAAGACCTGGGACGAGCTGCAGCAGCTGGCAGGCCTGGACCTCGGGCCCTGGCGCGCGGCTCTCGCGCCCGGCCGCGAGAGCGCGTTCGACGAGGTCGATGTGACCCAGCCGAGCTTCTTCGAAGCACTCGGGGCGCTGGTGACCGAACAGCGCCTGGCCGACTGGAAGGACTGGCTGCGCTTCAAGATCGTGCACTCCGCCGCCCCGTTCCTGCCCGACGCGTTCATCGAGGCGAACTTCGCGTTCTATGGCACGGCCCTGACGGGCGTGCCGGTCAACCGCGAGCGGTGGAAGCGCGGTGTCGGCATCGTCCAGGCGGCGATGGGCGAAGGCGTCGGCAAGGTGTACGTCCAGCGGCACTTCCCGCCGGCGGCCAAAGAGGCGATGGACGCGCTGGTGGGCAACCTCATCGAGGCCTACCGCCAGTCGATCTCGCAGCTGGAGTGGATGAGCCCCGACACCCGTGAGCGCGCGCTGGCCAAGCTCGACTCGTTCACGCCCAAGATCGGCTACCCGGTCAGCTGGCGCGACTACTCGTCGCTGCAGATCGACGCGACCGATCTGGTGGGCAACGTGCGGCGCGCGCACGTGTTCGAGCACGACCGGCAGCTGGGGAAGGTCGGCGGACCCATCGACCGCGACGAGTGGTTCATGACGCCGCAGACGGTGAACGCGTACTACAACCCGCTCATGAACGAGATCGTGTTCCCGGCGGCGATCCTGCAGTACCCGTTCTTCGACGCCGAGCGCGATGCCGCGGCCAACTACGGCGGCATCGGCTCGGTCATCGGCCACGAGATCGGGCACGGCTTCGACGACCAGGGCAGCCGCTACGACGGCGACGGCAAGCTGCAGGACTGGTGGACCGACGAGGACCGGGCGGCGTTCGAAAAGCGCACGAAGAACCTCATCGCCCAGTACGACGCGCTCGTGCCGCAGGGTCTGTCCGACGAGCACCACGTCAACGGTGCGCTGACGATCGGCGAGAACATCGGCGACCTCGGCGGACTGGGCATCGCCCTCAAGGCCTACGCGCTGGCCACCGCCGGCGAACCGACGGGTGAGCTCGACGGCTACACGGCCCCGCAACGGCTGCTGCTGAGCTGGGGGCAGGTCTGGCGGCAGAAGAGCCGGGATGCCGAGACCATCCGCCTGCTGACGATCGACCCGCACTCGCCGAACGAGTTCCGGTGCAATCAGATCGTCCGCAACGTCGACGCGTTCTATGATGCATTCGATGTGACGGAGTCCGACGCGCTCTGGCTGCCAGAGCAGCAGCGCGTCACCATCTGGTGAGCGGATGCCGCAGTCCTCGTCTGGGACATCAGGTCGCGGCATCCTGCAGACACAACTGAATACTCGTGCGCGCGCCGTGCGCATGAGCCCTGCGCAGTGGAAGGAATGCCGTGGGCACGCCCCCAGAGCCCAAACGGGACACAGCGTCGCTTCGGGGGTCGCGACGCAGCAACAGGCGATTGCCGAGGAGGGCGGCGGTCGGCAGACGAACGTTCACATCCACGCTGAAGGCGCTGGATGACCTCGCCCAGGCCGGCGCGAAGGTCTCGGTGCGCATCAATGACCTCGACCGCGGCAGCACCGTCCTGCGCGGCGACGACTTCGTCACCCTGCCGGTGGCGGGCCTGGGCATGGTGCCGCTGCTGATCGAGGTGGCGGCCGCCATCGAGGCGGGAACCCTCGATCCGCTCGAGATCATCGACCGCTCCTCGATCGAGCGCGTCGAGGTCGGCGGTGTCTGGCAGCACCTGAAGGCGCCGGCGCTGCCGGTGGTCGATCTTGCCGTGCTCGCGGCCTCCTCGGGCGATGCCGCGGCATCCAACGCGCTGATCAATCGCGTCGGACTGCCCGCCGTGCGCGCGCGCATCGAACAGCTCGGGATGTCGCATTCCGCGCTGCTGGACCGCTTCCGCGATCACCGCGGGCCGGATGACGCGCCCCAGGTGGCCCTCGGATCCACACGGGAGCTCGCGCAGATGTTCGCCGCGCTGGTGAACTCCGAGGCGGTCACCGCCGGGGTCAGCGCCCAGGTCGCCGAGTGGCTCAGCCTCAATCAGGACCTGTCGCTGGTGGCATCGGCGACGGGCCTGGACCCGTTCGCACACTTCAACGACGAGCACGGGCTGCTGTTCATCAACAAGACCGGCCGGGACGACGGCATCCGTGTCGAAGCAGGGGTGCTCGCCGGACCTCGGGCGGGGGTCGCGTATGCGCTGATCGTGTGCTTCGACGACCTGTCGATCATGCACCGGCTGCGCGCGCACGAAGCGTTCCGCACGCTGGGCGTCGAGCTGATGGAGTACGTGTTCTAGAACACGATCGTGTGGTTGCCGTGGCGGATCACTCGGTCCTGCGCATGCCACAGCACAGCGCGTGAGAGCACCTGTCGCTCGACGTCGGCGCCGCGACGGGCCAATTCGGCGGCCGAGTCGGCGTGCGTGACGCGAACAGTGTCCTGCTCGATGATCGGTCCCTCGTCCAGGTCGCCGGTCACGTAGTGGCTGGTGGCGCCGATGAGCTTCACACCGCGCTCCTTGGCCCTGCGGTAGGGCTCTGCGCCCACGAACGCCGGCAGGAACGAGTGGTGGATGTTGATGACCGGCACCCCGAGCTTGTCGAGGAAGTCCTGCGAGAGGATCTGCATGTAGCGCGCCAGCACGACGAAGTCGACGTTGCCGACCAGCAGCTCGAGCAGCTCTGCCTCGGAGGCGGACTTGTCGGGGCCGGGCGTTGAGGCCACGTGGTGGAACGGGATGCCGAAACTGCGCACGTCGTCGGCCGCGTCGGTGTGGTTGGAGATGACCATGGGCACGGTCACCGGCAGGTCGCCCCGGCGATGCCGCCACAGCAGGTCGAGCAGGCAGTGGTCCTGCTGGGAGGCGAGGACCGCCATGCGCTTGGGCACCGACTGGTCTCTCAGCCGCCAGTTCAGGTCGAATCCGGCGCCCAGCGTGGCATCGAGGTCGGCTTCGATCTCGGGCGCCGCCGCCGCGAAGCCGGGCCGGTGAAACACCACCCGCTGGAAGTACGCGCCGCCGATCGGGTCGTCGCTGTACTGGTCCAGTGCGACGATGTTGCCGCCGTTGCGGGTGATCAGCGCCGAGACGGCGGCGACGATCCCCGGCCGGTCCCGGCCGTACACGATGAGGCAGGCGTGGTCGGAGGGGAGAGGGTGCAGGGGCATGGTTCGATTCTGCCGTGCCTGAGCGAACCGAGCGTTCTCGATGAATATCCTATGAGCCGATTTCCGCTGCGGGCCCGGTGGTAAGTTGCCAACCGCCAGGCGCGCGCTGTGTCGCCGGCGATGTCCGACTCGCATCCCTCACCGCCCTCGCCCCGCCGCACCGGACGGAACCGATCACAGAGCTGTGAAATGGGGCAAGGTCATGGTCTGTACACGGAGGGCATCATGAGCGGCATGGCGGCACAGCCGCCGAGCGCCGCAGACAATCGCCGGCGGGGCCGCGGCGAGCAGGGCGAGCCGATACCCGAGGAGTCGCGTCGGGTGATGGCGCGGCTGGACAGGATCCGCACCTGGTCGCTGTCGCCGGCGTTCCTGGTGATCATCGGGCTGGGGTTCCTGTTCACGTTCTACGACATCTTCGACATCAACGTGTCGTTCGTCCAGACGTGCACGCAGCTGGTGCCGGGGTGCACGCCGGAGACGGCGCTGAACTACCTGGCGCTGCCGACGATCCTCAACCTGCTCGGCTACGTCGTGGGCACGCTCGTGCTCAGCCCGCTGTCGGACCGCATCGGCCGGCGCAACATGCTGCTGATCACGATGCTGATCACCGGACTCGGCTCGCTGTACACGGCGCTCTCGCCCGACTACGCCAACTTCGTGGTCTCGCGGGCGGTCACCGGCATCGGCATCGGCGCCGACCTCGCGATCGTGAACACGTATGTCGGCGAGGTGGCGCCCAAGCAGTCGCGGGCGAAGTTCACGACCGTCGTGTTCATCATGTCGGCCGTGGGGGCGTTCGTGGGCATCTGGCTCGGGCTGATCCTCACTACCCCGCCCACACCGTGGCCCACCGGCCTGCCGTTCGCGGTGGGAGCCGAGAGCGGCTGGCGATGGATGTACGTGGTCGGCGCCGCCCTCGCCATCATCGCGATCATCCTGCGGTTCCAGCTGCCGGAGTCCGTGCGGTGGCTGCTGCAGAGGGGGCGTGCGACGGACGCCGCAGTCCTCGCGGACCAGATGGAGCAGCGCGCATTGCGCAGGGGCCCGCTCGCCGAGCTGAGCCTGGCCGGCACACCCACGCACTGGCCGCCGGCCCGGCGCGTGCCCTACGGCGACATCTTCCGCAACCCGGTGTACCTGCGCCGCGTGATCCTGCTGTTCTTCATGTGGTTCGTGGGCTACATCACCGTCTACGCCTACGCCGCCGGATTCACCACGGTGCTCACATCGCTGAAGTACAGCCCGCCCGAAGCGGGCATCATCGCCGCGGTCGGCTCGATCGGATTCATCATCGAAGCGGTCGTGATGTCGTTCATCGTCGAGAAGCTCGAACGGCGCTACTGGCTGCCGATCGGCACGGTGGTGACCTTCATCGGTGCGGTCGTGGTCGCGGTGGGCGGCGACTCGCTGCTGGTCGTGTTCCTGGGCGCGATGATCATCTTCGCCGGCTTCAACCTGTGGGTCTCGCCGAGCTACGCGATGACCGTCGAGAGCTTCCCCACCCGGGCGCGCTCGACGGGCTTCGCGATCGTCGACGGTGTCGGCCACATCGGCGGCGGGATCGGCATCCTGATCCTCGCCCCGCTGATTCCGCACCTGTCGGTCATTGGGGCGCTGCTGCTGATCTCGTCGTTCCTGATCATCGCGTCGATCCTGGCCCAGTTCGCCCCGCACACGCGCAACCGCGTGTTCGAGGAGGTCTCGCCCTGACCCGTCGCGGCGCTGAGTTCGGGATGCCGCGGCCGCGGCATCCCGTCAGCCCGCGGACTCGAGCCGGTCGACCAGCGCCAGACCCTGTTGCGCCCAGGCGATCTCGCCGCGGGCGCGTTCGGCCAGGCCTTCGTAGGAGAACTGCTTGTAGGCGATGGTGCGCTCGCGCGCCTCATCGGCGGTGACGGCCAGACGGCGATTGAGCATCGCGCTGTCCATGCGCTGGATATGGTCCAGTTCGCCCTGGAACTGCTCGAGCTCGCTCTGCCAGTAGGCGATGTGCCGGCGCAGGAAGTCGCGGGCGGCCTCCGGTGACGTGTTCTCGAGGTATGCGGCGCGCAGGTGTGCGGGATCGCGGACCCGTTGATAGTCCAGCGGGGTCCGCATCCACTCCTCGTACGCGGCATCCCCCGCGGCCGTCACGTGATACACGCGCCGCGTGCCGCGGGCGCCGCGCACCTGCTCTTCTCCTTCGATCAGGCCCGCCGTCTGCATCTTGCGCAGCTCGGGGTAGATCTGGGAGTCGGGTGCGTGCCAGACGTGCCCCACCGACTGCGAGAACTGCTTCTGCAGGTCGTAGCCCGACAGCGGTCCCACACGCAGGATGGCCAGCAGGGCATAGCGCAGACTCATGCATCTCCTTCTGTGTCGAGGCTACCGGGCGGCGGCACGACCGCCGTGTTCGCCGTCACCGGCCGTCACGGCCCACGTCCGCCGCACGCGCCGACCGTGTGGCACCGACCCCGAGAGAACAGCGGGCGGACGAGAGGATGGGAAAACCCCACGCTCTCGTCCGCCACATGTTCTCTCGCGGACGGGCCGCGGGCGGGTCAGGACTCGGTGTAGCCGGTGCGCCATCCTCCGTGGTAGCTCTGGCGCGCCACCGTCGAGTACGGCACGGGGCTCACGACGGCGCGCATCGGCACCTGCACGTGAGGCTCCACCGTCGCCTTCGAGGTGTTCGGGTCCTCGCCCCACAGCACCGTGACCTCGGCGCCCTCGGGCACATCGGGGTTCACCGTCGCCAGCGACAGGGCGCGGCGCTCGTTCGAGCTGTAGCCGGTGAACATCGAGTAGCCGACGGTGTTGCCCGCGGCATCCTGCACCGCGTCGTAGTTCGCCGAGCCGTAGTTGGCCAGCGGCAGGTCGAAGAACTTGTAGCTGGGGCCCTCGACATCGAACAGCGACGCGTACAGCTTGGCCATGTCGTCGGCGTTCCACGCCAGGGTGACCTTCTTGCGCTGCGAGGCCGGGTCGATCTTCTCCAGCGCGTCGCGGCCGATGAAGTCGTGGTCGAACTTGACGAACGAGCCGTAGCCCAGCTCCCACGGGGTCAGGTAGTAGTCCTCGATGTTGTCGGAGACGAACGACCCGGCCAGGGTTCCGGTGGCCTCATAGCTGTCGGTGCCGAGCCACTCGCGGTAGCCGCGCTCGCCCTCACCGGTGTAGATGGCCGGCAGCGGCGAGGGGATCCAGCCCGACTCGAGCGTGTTCGACGGGTAGGCGCGCGAGCCCACCGGCAGCATGCCGAACTCGGCGCCGGCCTCGACGATCGCAGCGGCGATGGCGTCGTGGTCCTCGTAGGGGCCCCAGACCTCCAGGCCCGGAGCGCCGGCCATGCCGTGCCGCAGCGTGCGCACGGTGCGCCCCGCGATGGTCATGGTCGACATGCTGAAGAAGCGCAGCTGCTCGAGCGGGCCGCCGTTGAGCTTCTCGATGACCTGCCAGGCGGCCGGTCCCTGGATCTGGAAGCGGTAGTACCCGCGTGAGACCGCGTGTCCATAGGGGCGCGAGGGCGAGCGACGGTCGACGGTGAGGTCGAGGTTGGCGTAACCGCCGGTCTCGCCCTGGTACATCAGCCAGTTCGACACGGGCGCACGGCCCACGTAGACGTATTCGTCCTCGGCCTCGTGGAAGAGGATGCCGTCACCGATGACGTAGCCCTGTGAGGTCGTGGGCACGTACTGCTTGGCGCGGTTGACGGGGAAGGTGGCGACCGAGTTGATGGCGGTGTCGCTGATGAGCTTGATCGCGTCAGAGCCCTTCAGGAACACGTTGTCCATGTGGTGGGTCTGGTCGTAGAGGACCGCGGTGTCGCGCCACGCCCTCTGCTCCTTGATCCAGTTCGTGAAGTCGGCCGGCACGACCGGGTAGATGTACGACCCGATCTGCGAGTTGCGCAGCAGGTCGACGGGGTTGGTCGCGTCGATGAGCTGCTGAAGGTTGTCAGCCATGGGAACCTCTCTGTTTCATGATGTTGGGTTGTGGTGGGAGGACGGGATGCCGCGGGCTGCGGCGTCCCGGTCACGAGAAGACGATGGTGTGGTTGCCCTGGCGGATCACCCGGTCTTCGGCGTGCCATTGCACAGCGCGCGAGAGCACGGCACGCTCGACGTAGGCGCCGCGGGCCTGCAGATCGGCGGCGGTCATCGAGTGGTCGACGCGGGCGACGTCCTGCTCGATGATCGGGCCCTCGTCCAGGTCCTTCGTGACGTAGTGGCTCGTGGCGCCGATGAGCTTCACCCCGCGCTCCTTGGCCTTGCGGTAAGGAGCGGCGCCGATGAAGGCCGGCAGGAACGAGTGATGGATGTTGATCACCGGCACGCCGACCGCCTCGAGGAAGTCCTCGCTGATGATCTGCATGTAGCGGGCCAGCACCAGGAAGTCGACGTTGCCGCGCACCAGTTCGATGATCTTGGCTTCGGCCTCGGCCTTGTCGGGCCCCTGCGAGGGCACGTGGAAGAAGGGGACCGAGAAGCTGCGCACGTCCTCGGCGGTGTTCGTGTGGTTGCTGATGACCATCGGGATGGTCACCGGCAGCTCACCCCGACGGTGCCGCCAGAGCAGTTCGAGCAGGCAATGGTCGCTCGTGGAGACGAGAATGCCCATGCGCTTGGGGATCGACTGGTCGGTCAGGCGCCACTGCATGCCGTACGGCGAGAGCGTCGTGTCGAGGTCGGCCTCGATGTCGCCGATCGCGGCCGCCAGATCTGCGCGGTGGAACACCACCCGCTGGAAGAACGCCCCGCCCTGCGGGTTGTCGGAGTACTGGTCCAGGCTGATGATATTGCCCTCGTTGCGGGTGATCAGCGATGTGATCGCGGCCACCAGGCCCGCCTGGTCGGGGCCGTGCACGATCAGGCAGGCGCGGTCGTGGTTCAACTCGATGTGTGGTGACATGTTCGGTCCTCAGGACTGTGCGAACCGGTATTCGTGCACCCATTCGGCGCTGGCTCGCAGCCCGCCGAACGTATAGAAGTGCAGCTTGACGGGCTCCCGGGCCGGGTCTGCGCCGGTCAGCGACGACAGGTCCGACACGAAGCGCTCGGGGCCGGCGGTGCCCATCAGGTTCGTCAGGCTGAAACCGTACTTCTTGACGATCATGGCGTTGGCGCCGATCCCGAACCGGCGGGCGAACCCCAGCAGGCGCTTGATGCCGGCCGGTCCCGGAGTGCCGATGCGGATCTCGCTGGCGATGCCGCGTGAGCGCACCTGGTCGATCCACGTCGTGACCGGGTCGGTGTCGAACGAGAACTGCGTGAGGACCACGGCATCCAGCCCGTGCTCTTTCAGCGCTTGCGACTTGTCTTCGAGGTGCCGCCACAGCACGTCGTCGGCGATGTCGGGGTGGCCCTCGGGGTAGCCGGCGATCGAGACCTCTTTGGCGCCGTACTTCTGCAGCAGGCCGGTGCGGATCACGCTCAGCGAGTCGGGGTAGGGGCCGGCGGGCTCACTCGGGTCGCCGCCCACGCTGAACACGTGCTCGGTGGCGCCGATCTGCTGAAGCCGGTCGAGGAACTCCTCGAGCTGGGCCTGGCTCTCCAGCCGCCGAGCCGAGATGTGCGGCACGGGCGTGAAGCCGAGATCCTTCACGGCCTTCGCGGCCGCGACCCGCATCTCGAGGTCTTCGTTGCCGAGGAATGTCACGTTGATCTTCGTCCCCGCGGGGATCGAGGATGCCGCATCCTGCAGGCTGGGAATGTCTTTGCCGGTCATCTCCAACGAGAAACCGTCGACCAGCCGCAGGGCTGCAGTCTGGTCGGGCGCGGGCGCGATGTGTGCCACGGAGGGTCCTTCCTCGGGTGGAGCGCTGCGTTGCGCTCCTGTGCCACACATTACCTATGCGCATAGGTAAAGGCAAGAGGGAAATTCGTCATGAACGGCGAAAGGGCTGTGGCAGGACCGAAGTCTGGCCACAGCCCTCACGCGTCGGCCGGTGTCGGAGGGGTCAGCGCACGAGCGTGGCGCCGGCTACCGTGTAGGTGCGGGCGTTGATGAACTTCGCCGGCTTGTAGTGGATGAAGCTGCTGTCGCCGAAGCCGGTGGCATCGGCCGCACGCGTGAGCGCCTGCGCGGTCGTGCTCGGCCAGTGGCCGCTGACCACCCGCTGGTGCACCGTGTTCAGCGCCCCGACGATCTCGGCCGGGGTGAAGTTGCAGTGCCCGATCGACTGGGTGAACGCCTGCCGCAGCAGGTGTCCGTTGCCGGTCTTGACGACCTGGTCGCGGTACAGGTTCTCGTACGTGATCGGGGCGAGCTGGTCGCTGATGGTGTGCATCGTCAGCTCAGGCACCGTGATCCGCCCGGTGAGGGTGGATGTCGCCGTCAACGACGCGAGGGCGTTTGTGTCGGGCGTGATGTCCGCGGTGCGGGTGAGCTTGGCGAGGTCCGCATCGAGGTTCAGTCCTGCCTCGCGGTAGAGCGCGCGGACCTGCGGGTAGTGCGCCGACTGGCGGATGAGCTGGGCATAGTCCACGCCCACGTTCCACGAGGCGTTGCCGCCCGCGGATGCCTCGATCCAGGGGCGTCCGGAGATGACGAACTGCAGCATCGGCGGCAGCCACGCGGCCTCCTGTGCCTCCTGCTCGGCGAACGACGTGGGCGGCTGGTCGCCGCGGAACCAGTCGGGCACCTGCAGGAGGGCGGCGGCCAAGGCGATGCGCGCGCGGCCTTCGGCGGTCTGCTGCCCGGCGGTCACGGCGTCTGACAGCGCCGCTGTGGCGGCCTGTGCCTCGTCGAAGTTGGCGTAGTCGACGAGCTTGATGTCGGGGTCGGTGGCCAGCAGCTGCGCGATGGCATGCTCGCCGTCCAGCTGATAGTTGTTCAGGTTGACGCCGCCGCCGAGCAGGCCGCAGGTGGTCAGCGCCCCGTCGATGCGGCCGTCGCCGCGCTCGGCCTCCTGTGCGCTGATGAGCCCGCCCATCGAGGTGCCGAGCGCCAGGACGTGCTCGGGTTGGCCGATGACCTTCTTCGCGGCGCTCAGCGAGGCGAACTGGTCGTCCACGGCGGATGCCAGAGCCCACAGGGACGGGCCGCTGTAGGAGGATCCGACCAGCGCGTAGCCGGAGTCCAGCAGCGCCTGCTTCGTCGTGGGGTCGGGGGCATCGACCGGAGCAAGCGGGCCGAAGCCGTGACTGTACAGCACCAGCACGCCGTTCCAATGTGCGGGCTTGTCGGCGATCCAGGTCGCGCCGTCGGAAAGGTCGCCGCTGTAGTGCGTCGCCGTCGGCGCACTCGGGGCTTGGAGGGGGGCTGCCTGGGCGGCCAGGCTTCCGGTGAGCACGAGGGCCGCCGAGGCGGTGATCGTGGTGAGGGCGCGTGCGATCCTTCTGGTCATGCGAACTCCTTCCGGGCGAGGTGATGCGGTTCAGGGATATCAGCCAGCCTGATGAATCCGCAAGGGGGGTGCGGTGATCAATGTCACATCCCGGCATCGTTCGCACATGGGGTATTGACGTGCCGGGTCTCGGCGGTGATACTTCCTGATAGTCAGGATTCCTGACAATTACCCGGCACCTGCATTCACCGATGAATCGGAGCGACGATGAAGTCCAAGACCCTGCATGCCCTCGCTGCCCTGGCGACGGTATCCGTCACAGTCCTCGCGCTGGCCGGCTGTTCCGGCGGCGGAGGCACGTCACCGTCCGGCAACGCCGGCGGCGTCATCAAGATCGGCGCGGTCATGCCGCTGACCGGGCCGCTCGCCGCGCTCGGCACCGGTGACAAAGAGGCCGCCGAACAGACGGTGGCCGACATCAACAAGGCCGGCGGCATCGACGGCAAGAAGATCGAGCTGACCGTCGCCGACGACAAGACCGACCCGACCGAGTCCGTCAAGCAGTTCAACCAGATGGCGGCCGACAAGAGCTACTCGGCGATGCTGGCAAGCTCGATGACCTCGGCGGCCGCCGCGGTCAGCTCGAGCATCCTGCAGTACAAGATCCCCACGATCGCGCTGAGCCCGGTCGACCAGTACGTCGACGGCAGCAACGCCTACGCGTTCACCTCACCCGGCAGCACCAAGATCTACGCCGCCGCGCTGGTGAACTACTGGAAGACGCAGGACGTGAAGAACGTCGCCGTCGCCTACACCGGCACCGACCTGTACGGACAGACCGGTGCGGCCTCGACCAAGCAGCTCGCCGAGGCTGCGGGCATGAAGATCGTGCTCAGCGAGGCGTATGACCCGGCGGCCACCGACTTCACGCCGCTGATCACCAAGGTGGTCGCCGCTCACCCCGACGCGTTCGTGCAGTGGGGATCGGGCCCGGCCCCCGTCATCATCACGAAGCAGATCGCCGGCAAGGGAGTGCCCTTCTATGTCACCGGCTCGCAGGCCTCGAACCTGTGGCTGCAGCCCTCGGGCGCGGCAGCCGAAGGCGTGATCGGTGCGACCACCGCAGCGCTGGACCCTGACGCACTGCCCGCCGGAGCGTACAAGGACCTCGTCGAGGCTGTGGCGACACCGTGGCGTGCGGCCAACAAGAACGTCAACCCGCCGGAGTTCGCCTACGGCGGCGCGACGGCCATCCAGCTGCTGAAGAACGCGATCGAGAAGGCCGGTTCGACCGACCGCGGCAAGATCCGGGATGCGCTGGAGCAGACCGATCTGCTCACCCCCAACGGGCACTACCACTACTCCAAGACCGACCACATGGGTCTGGACGCCAGCGCGATCGGCATCATGATCGTCAAGGACGGCGTGTGGAAGGCCACCGACTGGCAGATCGACAAGTTCAAGACGGACGCGCCGAAGTAGTCATGCTCGAGGTGGACCGGCTCTCCCGGGCGTTCGGCGGCGTGTACGCGAACCGGGATGTGACACTCAGCGTCGCCGACGGCGAACTGCGGGGTGTGATCGGCCCGAACGGTGCGGGCAAGTCGACGCTGTTCACGATGATCAGCGGACACTTGCACGCCAATTCGGGTCGCATCACCCTCGACGGCGAGCACATCGACCGGCTTGCCCCGCACCAGCGGGCCCGGTTGGGCGTCGCGATCGTGTTCCAGGGGGCGCGGCTGTTCCCCGGGATGTCGGTCCTGGCCAATGTCGCGGTGGGCGCGAATGCCCGCACCCGCGCGGGCGCGGTCAGCGCCGCCCTGCGCCTGCCGCGGCACCGGCGGGAGGAGCGCGAGATCTTCGCCGACGCGCACGAGGCACTCGCGCGCGTCGGGCTGAGCGACTGGGCCGACCGCGATGCCGAGCAGCTGCCCCTCGGACAGCAGCGCAGGCTTCAGCTGGCCCGTGCGCTGACCGCACGGCCGAAGCTGCTGCTGCTGGACGAGCCGGCCTCGGGGCTGAGATCGGGCGAGCGGCGCGAACTGTCGCACCTGATCCGCGAGCTGCACCGCGACGGGATGACGATCATGCTGATCGAGCACGACGTGTCGATGGTCACGAGTCTGGCCGATCGGATCACGGTGCTCGACCTCGGTGAGGTCATCGCCGACGGCACGCCCGACGAGATCCGGCGCAACCCGAAGGTGATCTCCGCATATCTGGGGACGGCGGCGGCGACATGATGCTCGACATCGCGGACCTCGTCGTCCGCTACGGCGCAGCGACAGCGCTCGACGGCGTGTCGCTGACCGTCGACGACTCCGAGCTGGTGGCTCTGGTCGGCCCCAACGGGGCCGGCAAGACCTCGCTGGTCAACGCGATCTCGGGCATCGTCAAGCCGGCATCGGGCCGCATCCAGGTCGGCGGCCGCGTCGCCCAGGTGCCCGAGGGCCGGCAGATGTTCGGTGAGCTCAGCGTCGAAGACAACCTGCGCCTGGGTGCCTGGCGGCACCGCCCGAAGGACACGGCCCCGGTCTACGAACTGCTGCCGGATCTGCAGCGCCTGCGCAAGCAGCGCGCCGACACGCTCTCGGGCGGGCAGCAGCAGATGGTCGCAGTGGGCCGGGCGCTGATGGCCCAGCCCGACCTGCTGGTCGTCGACGAGCTGTCGCTGGGGCTGGCGCCGATGGTGGCCGCCCAGCTCGTCGAGCACCTCGCAACGCTCAACCGCACCCGCGGCACCGCGGTGCTGCTCATCGAACAGGAGATCGGCTTGGCGTTCGAACTGTGCTCGCGCGCGTACGTGCTCGAGACGGGCCACATCAAGGCTCAGGGCCCCACCGGCGAACTGCGCAACGCACCCGAATTGCAGGACGCCTACTTCGGCGGCCTGGACCTGTCCGGGGCGGGGGAGTGACATGCAGGCCTTCCTGACGTATGTGATCTCCGGCCTCGCGCTGGCCGGTTCGTTCGCCCTCGTGGGCAGCGGCATGGTCGTGGTCTACCGGGTCACCCACGTGCTCAACTTCGCCCAGGGCATGCTGGCCGTCTTCGGTGCGATGATCTCGTTCTCGCTGCTGGGCGGCGGGCTGCTCCCGCACGGCGTCGCAGAACTGGTCGCCGTGCTGTGCTGCGGCGTGATCGGACTGATCATCGGCATCATCACGATCGGCAAGCCCGGCACGCCGCCGATGATCTCGCTGCTGATCACGCTGGGCCTGGGCATGATCGCCGAGGCCGTGGTCGTGGCGATCTGGGGGCAGAACCCCATCTCGCCGCCCGGTGTGACCGGCAGCATCCAGATCCTCGGCGTCAACCTCGCCACCCAGCGCATCCTCGTCTTCCTCGTGGCGCTGGTCACCTTCGCGCTGCTGAGCCTGTTCTTCGCGCGCACCGACATCGGCAAGGCGCTGACCGCGGCCGCATCCAACCCGCATGCGGCGCGGCTGGTCGGCATCAACACGCTCGCGATGGGCTTGGTCGCCTTCGCGATCGCGGGCGTGCTGGGAGGTCTGGCCGGCGTCCTCATCGCCCCGACCACGGCGGTGTCGGTCTCATCGGACCTGCCGCTGGTGCTCAGCGGGTTCGCCGCGGCCATCTTCGGCGGACTGCGAAGCCCATGGATGACCTTCCTCGGGGCGGTGATCCTCGGGGTGGTCGGGCAGCTCGTGGCCGCGTACGGCAACGGGTCGTACCAGACTCCGGTCGCGCTGCTGATGATGCTCATCATCATGATCGTGCGTGCGGGACGGATGACGACGGAGGAGGCGAAATGAGTACGACAGCCATTCGGGTGCGCCCGGTGCTGCGCCGCGCCCGCTGGATCGCGGCGATCGTCGTGTTCGTGATCCTCGGCGTGATCCCGCTGATGCTGAACGACCTGACGTTCTTCGTGCAGACAGTGCTGGCCGCGGTCGTGGTGACCGGTCTGTCGCTGTTCATGGGGTACGCCGGCCAGGTCTCACTCGGCCAGAGCGCGTTCGTCGCCGTCGGCGGGCTGACCGTCGCCGCCCTCACCGTCAACCTCGGTGTGCCGCCGCTGGTGACGCTGGTGCTCGCGCCGGTCCTCGGCGCGGCCGTGGCCGCGCTGATCGGCTGGCCGCTGCTGCGACTGCGCGGACACTACCTCGCCTTCGGCACCCTTGCGGTGCTGCTGATCATCCAGACCGTCATGGCGACGGTGCCCTTCCTCGGCGGCGGCATCGGGATCTTCGGCATTCCGCCGCTGTCGGTCGGGCCGATCGTCTTCAGCGGACAGCTGCCGTATGCGTACCTGGCGCTGGCCGTGCTGGCGGGAGCCATGGCGGTCGCGCACAACCTGGTGAACTCGCGGTTCGGCCGCGGCATCCGTGCCATCGCCGGCAGTGAGAGCGCTGCGGCCTCCAGCGGCGTGCCGGTGCTGCGCAGCAAGATCGTCGTCTTCGCCATCGCGGGCGCGTTCGCGGGCCTGGCCGGCGGGATCGGTGCGTTCTTCACGCCGTTCGTCAGCCAGGACACCTACCCGCCGCTGGCCTCGTTCGGCTACGTCATCATGGCGATGGTCGGCGGGCTGGGCACGCTCTGGGGCGGTGTGGTCGGCGCGGTCGTGCTGAGCCTGTGGCTGCAGCTGCTCAGCGCCCTGGCGGCGCTGCCCGGCCTGCCGCCGACGGCAGGTCCGATCCTGCAGTACGCCGGCTACGGCCTGGTGCTGGTCGTGGTCCTGCTGCTCCTGCCGCGTGGGATCGTGCCGTCGGTGTCGAGCGTGGTGGACCGATGGGCCCTCCGCCGCCAGATTCCGCCGCTCCCGGCCGACGAACATGAGGAGACGCCTGTCGATGCCCGATAGCGCACGGTCGACCGTCACCTCGGCGACCGACGCGCCACCGGTGACCCTGTTGTACCTCATCAAGCAGGTGGAGCTCGCGGTGCGCTCCCGACTGGACGAGCTGGCCACGGCCCATGGCATCACGACGATCCAGTACACGGCGCTGACCGTGCTCGAGCGGCACCCCGGAGTGATCGCGGCGCAGCTGGCGCGCACATCGTTCGTGCGCGCGCAGAGCATGACGCAGCTGCTGGACGCGCTTGAGCGCCGTGGGCTGGTCGAGCGCGTGCCCGATCCGTCGTCGCGGCGTCAGCAGCGCATCTTCTTGACACCGGCCGCCCACGACCTGCTGGACGAGATGCGCCAACCGGCCGCCGACATCGAGCACGAGATGACGGCGGCCCTCACCGGCGACGACGTCGAACTGCTGCGTGAGCTGCTGCACGCCTGCCGCGTCACGCTGGCGGCCGCCGCGTCCTGACGACAGGCCGGCTCGCTCACATCCGCGCCCGGTTCAGCAGTCGCGTTCTGCGGGTCGATCGCCGCCGTGCCCGCAGATCTTGACTGCTGATTCTCGCGCGCCGGGTTCAGCAGTCGCTTTCTGCGGTCGGGCCGTGGGCGCGCTTGCAGATACTGACTGCTGGACGGGAGGGTCTCGGTTCGGTCAGGAGGCGTATGCCTTGCGCAGCTCGGCCTTGCGGATCTTGCCGCTGGCCGTGCGCGGCAGCTCGTCGACGAACACGACCTCGCGCGGGATCTTGTATTTCGCGAGACGCCCCTGCAGCCGCGCGATCACGTCGGCCGGGGTGATCGTGGCGCCCGGGTCGAGCGTCGCGACCGCCAGCGGCACCTCGCCCCACTTGGCGTCGGGCACCCCGATCAGCGCGACCGCCGAGACCTCCGGGATCTGCATGATCGCGCCCTCCACCTCGGCGGAGTAGATGTTCTCGCCGCCGGAGATGATCATGTCCTTGAGGCGGTCCACCACGAACAGGTATCCGTCCTCGTCGAGGTAGCCGAGGTCTCCGGTGTGCAGCCAGCCGTCGACGATCGCCTCGGCCGTGGCCTCCGGCCGCAGCCAGTACTCGTGGATCACGTTCGGCCCGCTCACCAGGATCTCGCCGACCTCGCCGGGCGGCAGCATCCCGCCGTCTTCGTCGACGACCTTCACATCGGTGAAGAACTGCTTCAGACCCGAAGACCCCATCTTCTCGATGCTCATGTGCGGCGGCATCGCCGTCGCCCCGGGCGAGGTCTCGGTCATGCCGTACCCGCAGGAGAAGTGCAGTCCGCGCTTCTCGTAGGCCTCCAGCATCCGCTGCGGCATCGTCGAGCCGCCGCAGGTCAGGTGCCGCAGGCTCGACAGGTCGGTGGCGGCCCAGTCGGGGTGCTCCTCGATCATCTGGTACGTGGTGGGCACGCCCGAGAGCATCGTGACGCCCTCGCTCTCGATGGTGTGCAGCACATCGCCGGGATCGAACTTCTCGCGAAGGATGACGGTGCCGCCCTGCAGCAGGATCGGCAGCGCCCCCATCCCGAGCGAGGCGACGTGGAACATCGGCGAGATGAGCAGCACCACCTCACCCGAGCCCAGGCCGTAGTCCACGAGCGCGTTGAACGTGTTCCAGGTGAGGTTGCCGTGCGTGAGCACGGCGCCCTTCGGGTACCCGGTCGTCCCCGACGTGTACAGGATCAGCGCGGCATCGTCGAGCGACACCGCGTTGTCGCGGTATTCGGCGGCGCCCGAGGCGACCACTGCGTCGTAGTCCTCCACGCCCGGCAGATCGGTCTCGCCCACGCAGATGCGACGGGTGGCCGCCGTCGACCATGTGCCCGCGCGGGCGAGCTCGCCCAGAGTGTTCTGGAAGATCAGGGTCTCGGCGCCCGAGTTGTCCACGGCGAACTCGATCTCGGGGGCGGCCAGGCGCGTGTTCAGCGGCACGAAGATCGCCCCGAGCATGGTGGTCGCGAACAGCGCCTCCACGAACGAGGGGTGGTTGTTGCCCAGGTAGGCCACCCGGTCGCCGTGCTGCACGCCACGCGTGCGCAGGGCATCGGCGAGCCGCAGGATGCGCTCATCGAGTTCGTTGTAGCCGATCCGCTGGTCGCGGAACGCGATCGCCGCGTCTTCGCGCATGCGCTGCGCACGCCGATTCACCCAGGTGCCGATGCCGTAGTTGAGCATGTGTGTCCTTCGTCGTTGAAGAGTGGATGCCGGATCCGCCGTGGCTCAGGCGTACAGGCGCTGCAGACTGCGCGCGACGACGGCGGGCTTCGTGCCGCCCTCGGTCTCGATCGTCGCGTCGACCACCAGCTGGTAGCCGCCGGTGACCTCGTGCGCCTCGGCGATGGTCGCGGTCATCCGGATGCGCGCGCCGACCTTGACCGGCGAGACGAACCGCACCTTGTCGAGCCCGTAGTTGACCTTGGTGGACACCCCCTCGACCTCCAGCAGCTGGGTCCACAGCGGGATCAGCAGCGACAGGGTGAGGAAGCCGTGCGCGATCGCGCCGCCGAACGGTCCGTCCTTCGCGCGCTCGGGGTCGGTGTGGATCCACTGGTGGTCATCGGTCGCGTCGGCGAACGTGTTCACCTGCTCCTGCGTGATCTCGAGCCAATCGGTGTAGCCGAGGTCCTTCCCGACGAGGCTGGGCAGATCGGCGTAGTCGACGGTGGTGGTCATGTTCTCTCCTGATTCGAGCGGATGTGGGGATGTCTGACCTCAGACGAAGGCGGACGAGCCGGTCAGGGCCCGTCCCACGATGAGGGAATTGATCTCGTGCGTGCCCTCGTACGAGTACACGGCTTCGGCGTCGGCGAAGTAGCGCGCGACGTCGGAGGAGAGCAGGATGCCGTTGCCGCCGCAGACCTCCCGGCCCAGCGCCACCGTCTCGCGCGCCAGGCGAGCGGTCTGCATCTTGGCCAGCGCGGAGTTCTCGTCGCGGTAGTCGCCGGCATCCTGCCGAGCCGACAGCTGCACGGCCATCGCCAGCGACGCGGTGGCGTTGCCCAGCATGCGCGCGAGCTTCTCCTGCACGAGCTGGAACGCGGCGATGGGCCGTCCGAACTGCTCACGCTCGCGCACGTAGCGGGTCGCGGCCTCGACGGCTCCGGCCTGCAGGCCCGCCGCGATCCAGGCGACATCCGACCTCATCATGCGCAGGACTGCGGCAACGTCGCGCCAGCCGTTGATCTTCTGCAGGCGGGCGGATTCGGGCACCCGCACGCCTTCGAGGGTGATGTGCGCGTTCTGCATCGGGCGCAGCGACACCTTGCCGGTGATCGTGCGGATCGTCACGCCTTCTGCGTCGCGCGGCACGAGGAAGACCTTGACCGCGCGGTCGGCGTCGTCGCGGGCGAACACGGCCATGACGTCGGCAGTGATCGCGCCGCCGATCCAGCGCTTCGCGCCGTCCAGCACCCACTCCTCGCCTACCCGGCGGGCGCGGGTGGCAAGGCCTCCGGCGATGTCGGAGCCGTGGTCGGGCTCGGTGAGGGCGAACACGCCCCTCAGGTCGAACGAGCGAATGCGCGGCTCGAGCTCGGCGACCTGCGCGGCCGATCCGCCCTGCTCGACGATCGCCCGGAACAGCCCCGACTGCGCGTTGTACATCGTCGCCACCGATGCGTCCGTGCGCGCGAGCACGTAGGTGCGGAAGCCGGAGTACAGGGACGAGGTGGCTTCGGCCTCGTCGACCCCGTCGGGGTCCATCAGGTGCAGCGGCACCAGCGTCTGAAGCACCGCGTCGGGCATCGTCGCCGTCTCCCACGCCTCGGCCAGCAGGGGGTGGATGTCGCGCTCGAGCACCTCGCGCAGTCCGCCCAGCGCAGCCTGGGCGGGCTCGCTCAGTCGCGTCTGGGCGAAGCCGAACGGGTCGATGCCGATGGCGGAGTCCGCGTCGATCGAGGACATGTCAGCCTCGCAGCCCCAGCAGACGCACGGCGTTGCCCTTCATGATCCCCGGCAGCGCCTCCGGCTTGAACAGCTCGGTCTTCTCGGCGTCTGCGATCCACCGGTCGGGTGTGATCAGGGGGAAGTCGGAGCCGAACAGGATGCGATCGCGCAGATACGAGTTCGCCGCACGCACGAGGGGCGCGGGGAAGTACTTCGGGCTCCACCCCGACAGGTCGATCCACGTGTTGTGCTTGTGCGTGGCCACCGACAGCGCCTCGTCCTGCCAGGGCACCGAGGGGTGGGCCATGATGATCTGCAGCGTCGGGAAGTCAGCGGCGACACCGTCCAGCAGCATGGGGTTGGACAGCCCGAGGCGGAAGCCGTACCCGCCCGGCATGCCGGCGCCGATTCCCGTCTGGCCGGTGTGGAACAGGGCCGGGACCCCGGCATCCTGAACCGCGGCATAGACGGGGTAGTACCGCTCGTCGCTCGGGTCGAAGCCCTGCACCGTCGGGTGGAACTTGAATCCGCGCACGCCGCTGTCTTCGACCAGCCGGTGGATGCGGTCGACCGCATCCGTCCTGCGCGGATCGACCGACCCGAACGGGATCAGGATGTCGTTGTTGCGGGCGGCTCCCTCGGCGATGTCGGCGCTGTCGACGGGGGCGTGGTGCAGCTGCGTCTCGGCGTCGACCGTGAACACGACTGCGGCCGTCTTGCGCTGACGGTAGTACGCGGCGATCGAATCGAGATCGGGACGCGGACCGCTCGTGCTGAAGTACTTCGATGCGGCCTCGCTGAGCTCGGCAGGCATCGAGGAGTGTCCGTGCGCGTCGACCTCGATGTGCACGTGCGTGTCGATCGCGTCGAGCGCGTCGACGTCGATCGCGGGCTCGTAGTGGGTCACCGCTGCAGGTCCTCGGGCAGCGGCGGGAAGGTCTCGCCGACCGACTGCCGGTGCGCGTCGATGATGTCGCCGAACGCGTCCTCGAGCGATGCGACGTCCCAGCCGCCCTCGTGGTAGGCGCTGAAGACGGCCTCGGGGTGCGACCAGATCTGCAGCCGGTCCCCGCCGACGCCGACGGCCTGACCGGTGACGCCGGCTGCGGCATCCGATGCGAGGTAGGCGACCAGTCCTGCGACATCGCCGGCGGTGCCGAAGCCCAGGTCGTGGCGGAAGAACGCCGGCAGCTGCCGGCCGGACTGCTCGGCCTCGACCGCGGCGGCGAAGTAGGGGATCGTGGCGGTCATGGCGGTGGAGGCTACGGGGATGACGGCGTTCGCGGTGATCCCGGCCTTCTTCAGCTCCATCGACCACGTGCGCACCATGCCGACGATGGCGGCCTTCACGCCCGAGTAGTTCGTCTGGCCGAAGTTGCCGCGCTGGCCGGCCGGCGAGCCGATGCAGATGATCCGGCCGGCGATCTCATGCTCGCGCATGTAGGAGGCCGCTTCACGCACACACGTGAACGTTCCGCGCAGGTGCACATTCACGACGGTGTCGAAGTCGTCGTCGCTCATCTTCCACAGCACACGGTCGCGCAGCACGCCGGCGTTGGTCACCAGGATGTCCAGGCGCCCGTACGTGTCGACTGCGGTCTTCACGAGCAGCTGTGCGGTCTCGGTCGATCCCACCGGCGCGACGACGGCGGTCGCCTGGCCGCCGGCGGCGGTGATGGATGCCACGGCCTCGGTGGCCGTCACCTCGTCGACGTCGTTGACCACGACGTCGGCGCCCTGCCGGGCGAGTTCCTGCGCGTAGGCGAGCCCCAGCCCGCGGCCCGATCCGGTGACGATGGCGACTTTGCCGTGAAGTGACATCCCTGCTCCTTCGCTCTTGCGTTACTCAGATGAAATCGCACATCATTGAAAATGTCAATGATTGCCGTCTGGCAGTATTGGCCCAAGGGGAGGTGCCATGCAAGACACGACGACATCGCTGTGGGAGACGTCGGTGGGCAGCGATCCCGCGTTCCTGCTCGCGCGCGCCAACGCGCTCTCGCTCGCGGATGCCGCCGCCGCCCTCGCCTCGCACGGACTGAAGGTGCGCTCGTACTCGGTGCTCGCGCTCGCGTGCGGCGACCTGCGCCCCACCCAGCGTGAGCTCAGCGAGTTCCTGCGCCTGGATCCGAGCCAGGTCGTGAGCCTGCTCGATGACCTCGAGCGGCGCGGCTGGGTCAGCCGTGAGCCCGACCCCCGCGATCGCCGCGTGAACGTCGTGGTGGCAACCGCGGCGGGACGCACCGCCTGCGCACGGGCGCGCGAAGCTGTGGAGGCAGCTCAGCGCGCGCACTTCGCCGTGTTCGACGACGAGGAGTTCGACACCTTCACCGCATTGCTGCGTCGCCTCGCCATCGGTCCCTGAGCGGACGGGCCCGAACGGACCGGCATGGGCGACGTGGAGTGGTCGCCGCCTTAGCCGGGGTAGCGTTGTCGCCCATGGCCGACCGCACCGCAGCATCCCGTTCCCTGCCGCTGCTGGTCGTGGTCATCGTGCTGGCGGCGGCGATGCTGCGCGGACCGATCCTCGCGGTCGCGCCGGTCGCCGGAGAGATCGGCGACGACCTGCACGTGGGTGCCGGGGTGGTCGGACTGCTCACGACGATCCCGGTGCTGTGCTTCGCGGCGTGCGCGCCGCTGGCGATCGCGATCATCCGCCGGGCGGGGGCGGATGTCGCGCTCTCGCTGACCCTTACCGGCGTCGTGATCGGCAGCGTGCTGCGCTCGCTGGACGGCATCGTGCTCGCGCTGATCGGCACCGCGGTGCTGGGCGCGTTCGTCACGATCGGCAACGTCGTGCTGCCGATCATCATCGCCCGCGAGTTCAGCCCGCGCCGCGCGCACACCATGACGGGCGTCTACACCGCGGCACTGAACGTCGGCACGATGACCGTGACGTTGGGCACGGCTCCCTTCTCGGATGCGGTGGGCTGGCGCTGGGCGATCGCCTCGTGGTCGGTGTTCGCCCTGGTCGCACTGCTGGCATGGGTCGCGCTGCGAGGCGTGCGCGCGGCATTCGCTCCGACGCCCGGCACCCGCCCCGACGCCGACGCGCCGCGTGTCTCGGTCCTGCGGCACGGGCCGACCTGGCTGCTGGCGGCGGCGTTCTGCGGGCAGGCGTTCGCGTTCTATGCGATCACCGCCTGGTTGCCCACGATGCTGTCGGCCCAGGGGTTCGACACCACCGCCGCCGGAGCCATCGCGTCGCTCTTCCAGGTCGGCGGCATGATCGGCAGTCTGCTGCTGCCGATCGTCACGCTGCGCTCGTCGATCCTGGTGGGGACGCTCTACGTCGGCATCGGCTGGCTGGCGGTGCCGCTCGGGTTCCTGTTCGCGCCGTCACTGTGGCTGGCCTGGTGCATCGTCGGCGGCCTGGCGCAGGGCGGTGGCATCACGATCGTGTTCATCATGATCAACGCGTTCGGCGACGACGAGCACACCACCGCCGGCCGCTCGGGCGTCGTCCAGGGGTTCGGCTATGCCGTGGCGGCGACCGGTCCTCTCGTGCTGGGCGCCCTGCACGAGGCGACGGGCGCGTGGACCGTGCCGCTGCTGGTCGAACTCGTGGCCGTCCTGCTCTTCCTCGGCCCCGGCGTGGCGGTCGCCCGACACCTGCGTGCGGCGCGACCCGTGTCGTAGTCTCATCCGGTGACGACTCTCGAGCCCCTCCGCCTGCCCGCTGCCTCTTCGGCCCTCGCCTGGATCGGCGAGCGCTGCGACGGCGAACTCGCCCGCGCCGCCGAGCTGGTCGCACGCCTGCGCGCCGAGCCCCGGCGTGACGCGCGTGCCGTGCTGAATGCCTGGAACGAGATCGAGATCGCGTCGGCCAACGCCGCAGCTGCGGCATCCCTCTACGCGCAGACCCACCCCGACGCGGCCGTGCGCGACGCCGCCGACGAAGCTCTGCAGCGCGTTGAGGCGTTCGGCACCGACCTGGGTCTGGACCGCGAGCTCTACGAGATCGTGAGCGCCGTCGACGGCGCCGAGCTCGACGGCGACGCCGATGCCGCGCGGCTGCTGGCGAGGATACTGCGCGACTTCCGTCGCGCGGGCGTGGACCGCGACGAGGCCACGCGGGACCGGCTCCGCGAGCTCGCCCAGAGCGAGGTGCTGGCCGGCCAGGAGTTCAGCAAGAACATCCGCGCCGGGGTGCGCACGATGCACGTGCGTCCCGACGAGCTGGCGGGAATGCCCGAGGACTGGATGGCCTCCCATCGGCCCGGCGAGGACGGGCTGATCGCGGTGACCACCGACTACCCCGACTCGGTGCCGCTGAGCACGTACTGCACCGTGTCATCGACGCGCCGCACCATGACGCACGAGCGACTGAACATCGCCTGGCCCGAGAACGACGGCGTGCTGCACCGGCTGCTCACGCTGCGCGCCGAGCACGCGCGGCTGCTCGGCTATGCCGACTGGGCCGACTACGACGCCGAGGTCAAGATGATCGGCGACGGCGGGGCGATCGGCACGTTCATCGACAGGATCTCGGATGCCGCGGCCGACAGCGCGCTGCGCGACAAGGCCGTGCTGGTGCGCAGGCTGCAGCAGGATGTGCCTGAGGCCACCGACATCGACGCCGTCGATGTGCCGTACTACTCCGAACTCGTGCGCAAGGAGCAGTTCGCCGTCGACGCGCAGCGCATCCGCACGTTCTTCGCCTTCGAGAAGGTGCGTCAGGGGCTGCTCGATGTCACCGGGCGCCTGTTCGGCCTGACCTGGCAGCGCGTGGACGTGCCGGTCTGGCACGAGGCCGTCGCCTCGTACGACGTGCTGCGCGGAGGCGAGCGCATCGGCCGCATCCACCTCGACCTGCACCCGCGTGAGGGCAAGTACACGCACGCCGCGCAGTTCGACCTGGTGCCGGGCGTGCGCGGTCGCCAGCTGCCCGAGGGCGTGCTGGTGTGCAACTTCAGCACCGGGCTCATGGAGCACGACGAGGTCGTCACGCTGTTCCACGAGTTCGGTCATCTCATCCACCACGTGCTCGGCGGCGACCAGCAGTGGGTGCGCTTCTCGGGCGTTGCGACCGAGTGGGACTTCGTCGAGGCGCCGAGCCAGATGCTCGAAGAATGGGCGTGGGATGCCGCCGTTCTGGCGACCTTCGCGACCGACGCTGAGGGGCGCACGATCCCTGCCGATCTGGTCGCGCGCATGCGCACCGCCGACGACTTCGGCAAGGGCTTCCTCGCGCGCACCCAGATGTTCTATGCGGCGCTGTCGCTCGAGATCCATCGCGAGGTCCCCGACGATCTCACGCAGGCGGTGCGCGAGGCGCAGGCGCGCTACTCCGTGTTCCCGTACGTCGACGATACGCACTTCCACTGCGCATTCGGCCACCTCGACGGCTACGGCTCGGGCTACTACACCTACATGTGGTCGCTCGTGATCGCCAAGGACATGTTCAGCGCGTTCGACACCGCCGACCTGTTCGCCCTCGACGTCGCCGCGCGTTATCGCGACCGCGTGCTCGCGCCGGGAGGGTCGCAGGATGCCGCAGCCCTGGTCGCCGACTTCCTCGGCCGCCCGTACACCTTCGACGCGTACGCCGCCTGGCTGGCCACCGAGGGGGTCAGTGGCGCTCGGTGAGCATGCCGAGCGCGTCGCAGCGACGTTCGCGCGACTCATCCCGACTGGTCGGCTGCGCCGCCTCGCTCAACGAACGAGCGACTCCATCGGCCAACCCGTGTAGGCCTCGGCGAGGTAGGTGCGCCCGGCGTGCGAGTCGGTGACGCTGCGCAGCTCGCCGAGCTGGCGCATGTGGTCGAACTCGGAGGCTCCCGGCATCCGGTGCAGCATGCTCGTCATCCACCACGAGAAGTTCTGCGCCTTCCAGATGCGATGCAGCGCCGCCTGCTCGTAGCCCTCGAGCGGGCCGGCGTCCTGTGAGAGCAGGAAGGCTTCGAGCGCGCGGTGCAGCAGCAGCACATCGGCGATGGCCAGGTTCATCCCCTTCGCGCCCGTGGGCGGCACCGTGTGCGCGGCATCCCCCACCAGCACGATCCGGTCGCGGCGCAGCTCCCGGGCCACGAAGCTGCGGAACTGCAGCACGTCGCGCTGGAAGATCGGCCCCTCGTGCAGCGTCGTGCCCGGCACCCTCGACTGCAGGATCTCCCACAGCTGCTCCTGCGTGTACGCGTCGGGGTCGACGTCGGGGTCGCACTGGAAGTACATCCGCTGCACGGTGTCGCTGCGCTGGCTGATCAGGGCGAAGCCGTTCGGGGAGTTGCTGTAGATCAGCTCGGGGGCGCTGGGCGGTGCCTCGCACAGGATGCCGAACCAGGCGAACGGGTACTCGCGGTACAGGCCGGCGCGCGAGCCCGACATGGCCTTGCGCACGACCGAATGCGACCCGTCGGCGCCCACGACGATCTCGGCGCAGATCTCGACCTCGGCGCCCTCGGCGTCGGTGGCGATGACGCGCGGCCGGTCGCCGTCGATGTCTTCGATGCGCACGGCGGCGGTCTCGAAGCGGATGTCGGCGCCGGCCGGCACGAGGGTCGCCAGCAGGTCCTGCAGCACCAGGTGCTGCGGGTAGAGCCACACGCCGCGGCCGACGAGCTCGGCGAAGTCGATGCGGTGCCCGACCCCGTCGAAGCGCAGTTCGATGCCGTCGTGGCGTTGGCCGACCTGGTGCGCGTGCGTGTCGACACCGGCGGCCAGCAGCGCCTGCACTGTGCCCTCTTCGAGGATGCCGGCGCGGATGGTCTGCTCGATGTCGGCGCGCGAGCGGCTGTCGATCACGACCGATTCGATGCCGGCCTGTCGCAGCAGCTGCGCGAGCAGCAGCCCGGCGGGACCGGCGCCGACGATGGCAACGCGCGTACGGACGGTGGTGGTCATGGGCGTCTCCTTCGACGGGCACAGCGGGTGACTTCATTGTGGCCGACTCCCTGTGCCGTCGACTGCTGGTTGCCCATTCAATGGGAATCAAGATGGCCGCCGAGCAGCGGGCGGGTCAGCTGTCGAGGCGAGAGTGGATGTCGCGGGCCGCGCGATGCAGGGCATCCAGGCCGGGCTCCACCGGGGCGTGGCGCTCGATGATCACCGACAGTGCGGCCACGACGCCTACCCGGTCCCGCACCGGCACGGCCAGGCCGGTTGCCACGTCTTCGATGTAGCCGGGCGCGACCACGTGGCCCAGTCGGCGGATCTCGGCGAGCTTGCGCCGCAGCGCGGCCGGGTCGGTGATCGTCGCCCGGGTGAGAGCGACCAGGGGCCCCGCCAGCACGCGCTCCTGCAGTTCGGCGGCACCGAACGCCAGCAGCACCAAGCCGGAGCTCGACGCGTGCAGTGGCAGCCGGCCGGCGATCCGCGTCACGTTGGAGGTGGCATCCGGGCTCGACAGCCGCTCGAGGAACAGCGCCTCGTCCTGCTCGAGGATCGCGAGCTGGGTGTGCTCGCCGATCCGGGCCTGCACGCGCTCCATCGCCGGCATCGCCGCCTGCCGCAGTCGGAGCGCCGCCGAGGATCGGGTCGCCAGCTCCCAGAGGCGCATTCCCACCCGCACCCTCCGACCCTCGTCGATCTCGAGCAGGCCGGTCTGGACGAGCTCGCCGATGAACCGGTGCGCCGTCGACGAGGGAAGGCCCGCGCGGCGCCCGATCTCGGACGCGGTCTGCACGGTGCGCGTCGGGGTGAACGTCTCGAGCACCCGCAGCAGTCGTTCGGTGACCGATTCACCCGACGGGGAATTCGCCATGGGGCTACCTTCTCACGCGCATCCCGGCTACAATCGTTGGGGACCCAACTAATTCAGATCCGTTCCACACGCCGGTCGAAGGAGATCACGTGCAGTTCTACCGCGAGGGATACCGTCCGGGCGACCCCGACCTGCAGCAGCCCGCCGCCGAAGCGCTGGCCCGTGCCGCCGAGATCGGCGAGAGCGTGGATGTGCTCATCGTCGGCACCGGACCTGCCGGCACCGTGCTGGCCGCGCAGCTGGCGGCCTTCCCCGACATCGACACGCGCATCATCGAACGACGCGGCGGACCGCTGCAGGTCGGGCAGGCCGACGGCGTCGCGTGCCGCACGGTCGAGATGTTCCAGGCCTTCGGACTGGCCGAGAGACTGCTGCGCGAGGCGTACTGGGTGAACGAGGTGCGATTCTGGGGACCGGGAGAGACCGATCGCGACAGCATCGTGCGCACCGGATGGGTGCAGGACACCCCGCCCGGGCTCAGCGAGTTCCCGCATGTCATCGTCAATCAGGCGCGCATGCAGCAGTTCCTGCTCGAGCGCGCCGCGACCTCGGCCTCCCGGCTCGAGCCCGACTACGGCATCGAGTTCGTCGGGTACACGCGCGGCGACGGCGAGTATCCGCTGACGGTGACCCTGCGGCGCACCGGGGGAGACCATGCCGGTGACGAATTCACCGTCCGGGCGAAGTACGTCGTCGGGTGCGACGGCGCCCGCAGCGCCGTGCGGCACGCCCTGGGCCGCGAACTGCGCGGTGACACCGCCAATCACGCCTGGGGCGTCATGGATGTGCTGGCCGTCACCGACTTCCCGGACTGGCGCACCAAGAACGTCGTCCAGTCCGCAGGCAAAGGCTCGCTGCTGATGATCCCCCGTGAGGGCGGCAACATGGTGCGCTGCTACGTGGACCTGGGCACCGCGCCCGCCGGCGACAAGACGATCCGCGACACGACGGTCGAGCACATCACTGCGGTGGCAAGCGCCATCCTGCACCCGTACCGGATCGACGTGCGCTCGGTGGCATGGTCCAGCGTCTACGAGGTGGGCCAGAGACTGGCCGACCGGTTCGACGATCTGTCTGCCGACGCGCCTGCCGGTGCCTCGGCCCGGGTGTTCCTGGCCGGTGACGCGTGCCACACGCACAGCGCGAAGGCGGGCCAGGGGATGAACGTGTCGATGCAGGACGCGTTCAACCTGGGCTGGAAGCTCGCCGCCGTGCTGCAGGGGCGATCGGGAGAGGGGCTGCTGCGCACGTACTCCGAGGAGCGGCACGCGGTGGCCCACGACCTCATCGAGTTCGACAAGTTCTGGTCGGCGTTCATCGCGCAGCCGGCGCTGGATCCCGCCCACCCCGAGCGCGGAGGCGTGGCGAGCGTCGACATGCAGGCGGAATTCGCGCGGCAGGGGAGATACACGGCGGGGCTGGCCACGATGTACACGCCGTCGGTGCTCACCGGCACCGGAGAGCACCAGGCTGCGGCATCCGGATTCGCCATCGGCACCCGCTTCCACTCCGCGCCGGTGCAGCGTGTGGCCGACGCGCGGCGCACACAGCTCGGACACACCCACCTCGCCGACGGGCGCTGGCGGCTGTATGCCTTCGCCGATGCGGCCGGCACCGGGCTGCCGGCGCTCGCGCGATGGCTGGCGGATGCCGCAGGCTCGCCGATCCGCCGATTCACACCGGTCGGAGCCGACCTTGACAGCGTGATCGACGTGCACGGCGTGTTCCGCGGCTCGTGCCACGACCTCGAGGTCACCGACCTGCCCGAGATCCTGCTGCCGCGCACTGGGCCGCTCGGACTGCAGGACTGGGAGAAGGCCTGGGCGGCCGACCCCGACGTCGACGTCTTCGACCTGCGCGGCATCGCCGATGAGGGGGCGATCGTGATCGTGCGCCCCGACCAATACGTCGCGACGGTGCTGCCGCTGTCGGCGCGCGAAGAGCTCACTGCCTTCTTCGCCGGTTTCATGCTTCCGGTGCGGGTGCCGCAACCCGGTAGGAGATGATGGATGCCGTGTCCACCGCTGCGCCGCTGCCCGAGCCGCAGGCCCACGTCGGCAATCTCATCCGGCGCGCGCAGCAGCTGCACCTGGCGATGTGGGCGCAGCTGGTCTCGACCGAGACCACCAGCGCGCAGTACAGCATTCTGCTCGTGCTCGAACGGCGCGGAGAGGCGAGCCAGCGCGAGCTGTGCGATGACGTGGACCTGGATCGGTCGACGGTGGCCGACCTCGTGCGGCGCATGCAGCACGGCGGCCTGATCGAGCGCCGTCGCTCCGCCGAGGACGCGCGACGCAACGTGGTCACGCTCACCGCGGCGGGGGCGGCCGAGCGCACTCGGCTCGCTCCGCGGGTGGATGATCTGCAGCGTCGGTTGACGGCGCACATGGCGACCGGGGATGCGGAGGGACTGCACCGCGGTCTGCGCGGGCTGCTGGATCGGCCGGCGGACAGGTCTGCCGATGAGCCGCCGGTTTCGTCGGTCACCCCGCCGGCCGGGCCGATCGCTCGGGGGCGATGATGGCCGACGGCATGCTCGCGCGCACGATGAGCGTGCTGTCGTGCTTCACCGACGACGAGCCGGCGGTCGGCGCCGCCCGCATCGGGCAGCGCACCGGCATCCCGGACTCGACGCTGTACCGGCTGCTGTCCGACCTGGTCGCCGAGGGCTTATTGGCTCGCGCGCCCGGTCGCACTTACACGATCGGCGCGCGCCTGTGGGAGCTGGGCGAGCTCTCGCCGCTGTCGCTGCGGCTGCGCGAGACCGCGCTGCCGCACATGGCCCGGCTGTACGACGCCACCGGCGAGAACGTGCACCTCGCGGTGCTCGATGGTCCTGGACCCGAGGCATCCGTCGCCCTGTTCGTCGGGCGCGTCTCGGGCAGCGACTCCATTCCGACCCTCAGCCGCATGGGCGGGCGCCAGCCCCTGCACACCACGGGTGTCGGCAAGGCGCTGCTGTCCACGCGTGACGACGAGTGGCTGGACCGCTTCGTGAACGCGCCGCTGCAGCGCGAGACGACCCGGTCGATCACCGACCCGGCGGTCCTTCGGGCCGAGATCGTCCGCGCCCGTGCGCGCGGGTACGCGACCACCCGCGAAGAGATGACGCTCGGCAATGTGTCGGTGGCAGCCCCGGTCCCCCCGGTGCAGGGTCTGCCCCCGATCGCACTGGGAGTGGTCGTGCACCTCGATCACGCCGACGTGCGCAGGCTGTCTCCGCTGGTGGTGCAGGCGGCGCGCGATCTGCACCATGATCTGCGAGACTCTCACTGAGTGAGACTCGACGCGGCTGTGGATGCCGTGCCCTGCCACTCTGGGACACAGTGACGCCCACGATGGAGCTGCTTCATGACTCACGGGCGCGTCGAAGGAGACACCATGACCGATGCCGATACCGAGCGGCCCCGCGCGCAGAGCACCGCAGCAGCACCCGAGTCGCTGCTGGCTTCGCAGGACTTCCCGCCGCAGGCGCAGATCACCCGTGAGATCCAGGACCTGCACGCCGACTACGCGCGCCGCGAGGCGGCCGGTGAGCAGCTGCCCCTCACGATGCACGACTTCCCGCCGTACCGGTCGAGCCTGCTGCGCCACCCCACCAAGAACCCGAAGCTGGTCGACCCCGAGACCATCGAGCTGTACTCGCCGGCATTCGGGCAGCGCGATGTGGCCGCGATCGAATCCGACCTGACGCTGCAGCACTCCGGCGAGCCGCTGGGCGAGCGCATCACGGTGCGCGGACGCCTGCTCGACTCGTGGGGACGCCCGGTGCCCAATCAGCTGCTGGAGATCTGGCAGGCCAACTCGGCCGGCCGCTACATCCACCAGCGCGACCAGCATCCTGCCCCGCTCGACCCGAACTTCACCGGCGCCGGCCGCGTGATCACGAACGACAACGGCGAGTACCTGTTCACGACGATCAAGCCCGGCCCCTACCCGTGGAAGAACCACCAGAACGCCTGGCGTCCGGCCCACATCCACTTCTCGGTGTTCGGCAGTGCGTTCACGCAGCGGATCATCACGCAGATGTACTTCCCCGGCGACCCGCTGTTCGCGCTGGACCCGATCTACAACTCGATCCGTCGGCAGTCCGACCGCGAGCGACTGATCAGCACGTACGACCACGACCTGACCGTCCCGGAGTTCTCGATGGCGTACCGCTGGGACATCGTGATCGACGGCCCCGACGCCACCTGGAGCGAGCCCGAGGGGGAGCACTGATGACCGAGAACACGTCACCCGAGAAGGTGCTGACCAAGACCGCAGGCCAGACGATCGGCCCGTTCTACGCGTACGGCACGGTGTATCCGAAGATGCACGAGGTCGCCCACCCGCACAGCCCCGGCGCGGTCGTGCTCGGCGGCACCGTGTACGACGGCGCGGACGCTCCCGTACCGGACTCGATGGTCGAGATCTTCGGCGCCGACGGCGACGGCAGCGTGCCGCGGGCACGGGGGTCGTTCCACCGCGACGACCACACGTTCACAGGGTTCGGCCGCTCCTTCACGAACGATGAGGGTCACTACGAGTTCTGGACGCGCAACCCCGGCGCGGCCGCGGGCAAGGCGCCCTTCTTCGCTGTGGTCGTGTTCGCCCGAGGTCTGCCCGACAAGCTGCACACGCGCATCTACCTGCCCGATGATGAGGCGGCGCTGGCCGCCGACCCGCTGCTGGCGACGCTGTCACCGCAGGAGCGCGCTACGCTCATCGCGACGCGCCTGCCCGACGGGTCCCTGCAGCACGACATCCGTCTGCAGGGCGAGCGCGAGACGGTGTTCCTCACCTTCTAGCCGATGGCGGCGGGTGAGACGCAAGAGGGGACTGCCGTGGCGGTTGTGGATGCGGGGTTGCTCTCACCGGTGACGGTCGGCCACGACGAGGTCGTCTCCGACGCGATCGTCGTGGATGCGCTGGTCACGGCCGAGGCGGCGCTCTCGCGCGCCTGGCACACGGTGGGAGTGGCGCCGGATGCCGCAGCTGCGGCGATCTCGCAGGCGTTGGGGTGGCGACGCGCCGGCGCCCGGGTGCGCGGCCACGGCATCGAGGTCGATGCGCTGGCGGCGGCATCCCCCGCCGGTGGCAATCCCGTGATCCCGCTGGTCGGGCTCCTGCGCGAGCGCGTTGCCGACGAGGCCCGCATCTGGGTGCATCGCGGGGCGACCAGCCAAGACATCGTCGACACCGCGCTGATGATCGTCGCCCGCGGCGCGCTCACGCGCATCGCCCTCTCGCTCGAAGAGGTCGCGTGCGCGCTGGGCGGCATCGCACGCGAGCGCCGCGACGAGGTCGCCGCCGGCCGCACCCTGACCCAGCAGGCGGTGCCCACCACGGTCGGCCTGCGTGCGGCCGTGTGGCTGCGCGCAGTTCGCCGGGCCATGCAGCGGCTGCAAGAAGCCGTGCTGCCGGTGCAATTGGGGGGTGCGGCCGGAACCCTGGCCGCGTTCGTCGAGGTGGGAGGCGAGGATGCCGCCGCCGCGCTGCCGGCCGCATTCGCGAAAGAGCTGCGCCTTGCCGCGCCCGACGCCCCGTGGCACACCACCCGGTGGCCGATCACCGAACTCGGCGACGCGCTCGTGCAGTCGATCGACGCGGTCGGCACGATCGCCGCCGACATCGCCACCTACAGCCGCACCGAGATCGGCGAGATGGCCGAGGGTGAAGGCGGCGGCTCTTCTGCCATGCCGCAGAAGCACAACCCCGTGCGCTCCGTGCTCATCCGCTCGGCGGCTCTGCGCGCCCCGCAGCTGGGTGCGACGCTGCACCTGGCCGCCGCCCTCACCGTCGACGAGCGCCCCGACGGCGCCTGGCACGCCGAGTGGCCGACGCTGCGCGAACTGCTGCGGCTGGCACTGGGCACGAGCGCCCACGCCGAACAACTCGTGCGCGGACTGCAGATCGACTCCGCAGCCGTCGCCCGCAATGCGCAGGGGGTGGGCATGCTCGCCGAACGCCTGTCGATCGTGCTCGGCCCGCTCATCGGCCGCCCGCGGGTGGCCGAGCTCGTCGCGGCAGCCGCCGATCGCGCGCAGCTCGCCGAGGCCGTGCGTGCACTGCCCGAAGCGGCCGGACTCGACGTCGATGCCCTGCTCGACCCCGCCGGCTACACGGGGCTCGCCCGCCGTCTGGTCGACGAGGCAGCGCCTGTGACCGACTCCACCGAAGCCGACTCCGCCGCCGACACCGCCGAAGGATACGCATGACCCCCGCACTGGCCGTGACCGAACCGATCGGAGCAGTCGATGCCCCGCTGCTGCTGCTCGGTCCGTCGCTGGGCACCTCGACGATCCTGTGGGAGGCGGTGACTCCCGCCCTCACGGAGCGCTTCCGGGTCGCGGCGTGGGACCTGCCCGGGCACGGGGCATCGCCTGCGGCCGGCGCGGAGTTCAGCGTCGCCGAGCTGGCCGACGCCGTCGCCGAGGCCGCCGCGCGCTTGGGCGCGTCGCGCGTGCACTACGCCGGGGTGTCGCTGGGCGGTGCGGTCGGACTCGAGCTGCTGCTGCGGCATCCCGACCTCGTCGAGGCGGCGGCCGTCTTCGCATCGGGCGCAGTCATCGCCACCGCCCAGAGCTGGCATGAGCGTGCCGCGAAAGTGCGGGCCGAGAGCACGTCGTCGATGATCATCGGCTCGGCCCAGCGCTGGTTCGCCCCCGAGACCATGGCGCGGCATCCCGAACTGACTGGCCGGTTGCTGCACTCCCTGCAGGACGCCGACGACGAGAGCTATGCACTCTGCTGCGAAGCGCTCGCCGGCCATGACGTGCGCTCGCGCCTCGGCGAGATCGCCACCCCGCTGCTGGCGGTGTGGGGCGCGCACGACCTCGTCACGCCCGAGGCTTCGGCCCGCGAGATCGCCGACGGCGTGCAGCGAGGCAGCGCCACCGGGATCGAGGATGCCTCGCACCTCGCGCCCGTCGACGATCCCGACACCGTCATCCGTCTGCTGCTCGACTTCTTCACCCCCGCCGGTCGTTGAGCGCGCGCAGCGCGTGGGAACGACCTCCTCGAACGAACGGACATCGATCATGACCACCGAGCGCCTCACCGACCAGGAGCGATTCGACCAGGGCATGACCGTGCGTCGCGCGGTGCTCTCGGACGAGCATGTCGATCGCGCGAACGCGAACCTCACCGAGTTGACCGCCGACTTCCAGGACTTCATCACGCGCGTGGCGTGGGGCGACGTGTGGTCACGGCCCGGCCTTGACCGCCGGTCGCGCTCGGTGGCCGTCATCACGTCGCTGATCGCGCATGGCCATCACGAAGAGCTCGCGATGCACCTGCGTGCCGGTCTGCGCAACGGCCTCACCGTCGATGAGATCAAGGAGGTCATCCTGCAGTCCGCGATCTATTCGGGCGTGCCGGCCGCCAACACGGCGTTCCGCATCGCGCAGCAGGTCTTCACCGAGGGCTGAATGCTCAGCTCGCGCGGCGGGCGCCCTCGCCGAGTGAGGCCAGCTTCGCCCACGCGATGTCGGGGTGCACACGCCCGCCCAGCCCGCAGTCGGTCGAGGCGATCACCCGGTCCGGGCCGACGATGTCGGCGAAGCGGCGGATGCGCTCGGCCACCAGATCGGGGTGCTCGACCACGTTCGTCGCGTGGCTGACGACACCGGGCGCCAGCACCAGGTCGGCCGGGACGGCGGCATCCTTCCACACCGACCATTCGTGTTCGTGCCGCACGTTGCCCGCTTCGAACGAGATCGTGCCCACTTTCGCCTGCAGCACCACGGGGAGGATGTGGCGCAGCTCGATGTCGGTCGTGTGCGGACCGTGCCACGAGCCCCAGCACAGGTGCAGCCGCACCTGCTCCTTGGGCAGCCCCTCGATGGCGCGGTTGAGCGCGTCGATGCGGATCTGCGTGAACGCCTGATAGTCCTCGACGCTGGGCTCGGGGTTGATCTGGTCCCAGTTCTCGGCCAGCGACGGATCATCGATCTGCAGCACGAGTCCGGCGTCGGTGATGGCCCGGTACTCCTCACGCAGCGCGTCGGCCCACGCGGTGATGTGCTCGTGCTCGCTGCTGTAGAACGTGTTCACGACGCGGGCGGCGCTGCCCGGCGAGATCGCGGTGAGAAAGCCCTGCTCGCCCGGCTGCAGCGCGGCCTTCAGGTGCCGGATGTCGGCGGCGACCGCGTCCTGCCCGCGATACGAGATCGGCCCGGTCGTGGTCGGGAACCTGGTCGCGATCCGTCCGGCGGGCACCGTCTCGGCGTCGCGGTAGACGGCGGGGAAGCGCTGCCGATCGCGGCGGTCGACGAACGAGGTCAGTCGGATCTTGCCGGGCTCGGAGCGCACGGCGCGCTGGCCGGCCAGGTCTGTGCCCGCGTCGGGGGCGGCGGTGATGGGGTTCACGTCCGTCAAGGACAGACCGTTCACCCGCTGGAACGAGTACGACCACCATGCGCCGTAGTCCACGGCGCTGGACATGGCCTTGCCGAACTCACCATCGCCGACGAGGGTGATGCCGGCCTCGCGCTGGCGGCTGACGACGTCAGCGACGGCGGCGGTGACCAGCCGGTCGAACTCCGGCGTGACCTTCAGCGTGAACCCGTCGTCGGCGAGCTCGCGCGCGCCGTTCGCATCGATGAGCGCCTGCGTGCGCGGCAGGCTCCCGGCCGTCGTCGTGGCGATCTGTGACATGGTGCCTCTTTTCGTCCGCCGTGAGCCTATCCCGCCGCCGCGTGCGGCCGCATCGCGGATGACTCCGCGTGACGGGGAGGGATGACCTGCGCTCGTCGGCCGTTCGCGGTACAATGGTCGTAGTTCGCACACCTGTTCGCAGAGCGAACAACGCATCGAGGAGGATCTGTGATCGACAAGACCGTGGCGGATGTCGCATCCGCCGTGGCGGGAATCCCCGACGGGGCGACTGTCATGATCGGCGGGTTCGGCCGCGCAGGCCAGCCCGTCGAGCTCATCGATGCGCTCATCGGCTCCGGCGCCACCGGCCTGACCATCGTCAGCAACAACGCGGGCAACGGCGACGTAGGGCTGGCCGCCCTCTTAGCCGAGAAGCGGGTGCGCAAGATCATCTGCTCGTTCCCGCGGCAGTCCGACTCGTGGGTGTTCGACGGGCTCTACCGTGCCGGCGAGATCGAGCTCGAGCTTGTGCCGCAGGGCAACCTCGCCGAGCGCATCCGCGCCGCCGGCGCCGGCATCGGCGCGTTCTTCTCGCCGACCGGGGTGGGCACCCAGCTGGCCGAGGGCAAGGAGCACCGCACCATCGAGGGTCGCGACTACGTGCTCGAGTACCCGATCACCGCCGACGTCGCGCTCGTCAGCGCACTGAAGGCAGACAGGTGGGGCAACGTCGTCTACCGTGAGACGGCCCGCAACTTCGGTCCGGTGATGGCATCGGCCGCCGCCGTCACCGTCGTCCAGGTCGATGAGGTGGTGCCCTTGGGCGCGCTGGACCCCGAGGCCGTCGTCACCCCCGGCATCTTCGTCGACCGGGTCGTCTCGGTCGGCGAGCGGCGCTGGCTGCACAGGGGTGCATTCGTCGGCGGGGTCGATCTGGAGGGCGCGCCGCGAGAAGCGGATGCCGCGACCGGCGAGGAGGCAGTGCGATGACGTCGATCACCACGATCACCCGCAAACAGCTGGCTGCACGCATCGCCGCCGACATCCCCGAGGGTTCATATGTGAACCTCGGCATCGGCGCGCCGACCCTCGTGGCGAACTATCTGCCGGCCGATCAGGAGATCATCCTGCACACCGAAAACGGTCTGCTGGGCATGGGACCCGCTCCCGAAGCCGACAGCGTCGACCCCGACCTGATCAACGCCGGCAAGCAGGCTGTCACCGCCCTGCCCGGCGCCGCGTACTTCCACCACGCCGACTCGTTCGGCATGATGCGCGGCGGCCACCTCGACGTGTGTGTGCTCGGGGCGTTCCAGGTCTCGCAGACCGGCGATCTCGCCAACTGGTCCACCGGTGCGCCCGGCGCGATCCCCGCCGTCGGCGGTGCCATGGACCTGGCCATCGGCGCCAAGAGCGTCTACGTCATGACCGATCTACTCACCAAGACCGGCGAGGCCAAGCTTGTCGCGGCGTGCAGCTATCCGCTGACAGGTGTCGGCTGCGTCACCCGTGTCTACACCGACCACGCCGTCTTCGACGTCACCTCCGACGGCTTCGCGGTGCGCGAGGCGTTCGGCGAGAACACCGTCGCGGATCTGGAAGAGCTCACCGGCCTCACCCTGGCCGATGCCACGCAAGGAGAAGTGAAGTGACCGCCACCTATGTCTATGACGCCGTCCGCACGCCTTTCGGTCGTGCCGGGGGAGCACTGTCCGGGGTGCGCCCCGACGACCTCGCCGCCGTCGTCATGAAAGCGATCGTCGAGCGCACGGGGGTGGATGCCGCGGCCATCGACGATGTGGTCTTCGGCGATGCGAACCAGGCGGGGGAGGACAACCGCAACGTCGCCCGCATGGGCGCCCTGCTCGCGGGCTTTCCGACGAGCGTGACCGGGGTCACCGTCAACCGGCTGTGCGCGTCCTCGCTCGAGGCGATCGTGCAGGGCTCACGGGCCATCGAGGTCGGCGACTCGCGGTTCGTGCTCGCCGGCGGCGTCGAGTCGATGAGTCGCGCACCGTTCATCGTCGAGAAGTCGGCGAAGCCGTGGCCGGCAACCGGCAATCAGACGATGTGGAACACGTCGATCGGCTGGCGCATGGTCAACAAGAAGCTGCCCGCCGCATGGACGGTCTCCAACGGGCAGTCGGCCGAGAAGGTCGCCCGCGAGGCGGGCCTGTCCCGCCAGGAGCAGGACGCCTATGCGCTGCGCTCGCACCAGCTGGCGGCCAAGGCCTGGGCAGACGGCGTCTACGACGGCGAGATCGTGCAGGTGCCCGGAGCGGAGCTGGCCCGTGATGAGGGCATCCGCGACGACACGTCGATGGAGAAGCTCGGCAAGCTGCGCGCGCTGTTCGCGGACGACGACGCCGGCACCGTGACCGCCGGCAACTCGTCATCGATCAACGACGGCGCCTCGGCCGTGCTGCTGGGCGCGCAGGGTGCTCTGGACATCGAGCCGCTGGCCCGCATCACCGGTCGCGGCGTGCACGGCGTGGAGCCCGACGTCTTCCCGCTCGCGCCGATCGAGGCGGCCAACAAGGCTCTCGCCCGCGCCGGCCGCACGTGGGCCGATGTGGATGTCGTCGAGCTCAACGAGGCCTTCGCATCGCAGGCGCTCGCCGACCTCAAGGGGTGGCCCGAGCTCGACCCCGAGAAGGTCAACATCCACGGCGGGGCGCTTGCCATCGGGCATCCGCTGGGCGCCTCGGGCGGTCGCATCCTCGGCCACGCCGCGCACGAACTGGCCCGGCGGGGCTCCGGCGTCGCGGTCGCTGCGATCTGCATCGGCGTCGGGCAGGGCCTGGCCGTCGTCCTCGAGCGGTGAGGGCTCTCGTTCGTTGAGCGAGCGCAGCGAGCCGAAACGCCCGGCACCGCAGCCCGAACCGGCTTCGGCCGACTTCGTCCAGTCGCTCGCCCGCGGCCTGGCCGTCATCCGCGCGTTCGACGCCGATCACGCCCACCTGTCGCTGAGCGAGGTCGCCGCCCGGGCGGGCATCCCCCGCGCGGCGGCCCGACGATTCCTGCGCACGCTCGAGACGCTGGGCTATGTCCGCAGCGGCGACCGGTCGTTCGCGCTGACCCCGCGCGTGCTCGAGCTGGGGTTCAGCTACCTGTCCGGGCTGTCACTGCCCGAGATCGTGCAGCCGCACCTCGAGAGGCTCTCGCGCCGGGTGGACGAATCCGTGTCGGCCGCCGTGCTCGACGGCGGTGACATCGTCTATGTCGCCCGCGTGCACACCCGCCGCATCATGAGCGTGCGGATCACCATCGGCACGCGGTTCCCCGCTCACGCCACGAGCATGGGCCGGGTGCTGCTGGCGGGGATGACGGGGGCCGAGCGTGACGCGGCGGTTGCCGCGTCCTTGGAACATCACCTCGTCGAGGGGGCGCTGGTCGGCGATGCGCTGTCGGCAGAGCTCGATCGCGTGCGCGCGCAGGGGTGGGCGATGGTCGACGGCGAGCTGGAGCCGGGCCTGCGCTCCATCGCCGCGCCCGTGCGTGATCGCACCGGTGCGGTGGTGGCTGCGCTGAACGTGTCCACGAGCACGCACCGGATCACCGCCGAGCGCGTGCGGGGCGAGTTCCTCTCCGCGCTGCGTGAGACCGCCGCAGCGGCCACCGCCGAGCTGCGCCTGGTGTGATCGGTGGGGCAGGATGCGATGATCCTGCAGCGGTATCATCCAGGCTGATATCGCGAATAACAGATCTCAGCTTCGCTTATGGTTCTGCATGGAGTTGAATCAGGGCACCCATCCTGCCCGAGGAGATTCAATGTCGAATGTCACATCCGACGCGTCCGCACGCGTCACCCATCGAGCCGGCGTCTGGCAGGCAGTTCTGCTGCTGGCCGGCAGTTGCATGCCTGTGCTCGGCTCGGTGCTGATCACGCCGGTGCTCCCGCAGCTGTCCGAGCACTTCGCCGGCTTCCCCGGCGCCGAGGTGCTCGTGCCGATGATCGTCGCCATTCCGGCGCTGATGATCGCCATCTTCGCGCCGTTCGCCGGCCAGGTCGTCGACCGGCTCGGCCGCAAACCGCTGCTGATCATCGCCATGTTCGCCTACGCGGTGGTCGGTACCGCTCCGGGGTGGCTCGAGGCTCTGCCGGCGATCCTCGTCAGCCGGGTGCTGGTGGGCGTCTGCGAGGCCGCGATCATGACGGTGTGCACGGCCCTGATCATCGACTACTTCCATGAGGAGCGACGCCGCGACAAGTACCTCGGCCTGCAGACGGTCACCACGACGCTGGCGGCGACCGTGTTCATCATCGTCGGCGGCGCGCTGGGTGTCGGCGGATGGCACACCCCGTTCTGGGTGTACGCCCTGAGCCTCGTGATCGTGGTGCCGATGATCTTCTCGCTGTGGGAGCCGAAGGCGGCCGACAGCGGCGAGGAGCGCGTGCCGGCCGAGAAGGTGCGCACGCCGTGGCGGCGCATCTGGGTGCGACTGCTGGTGGGGCTGTTCGCGGGCTTCACGTTCTATGTGCTGGTCATCGAAGTCAGCTACCTCGTGGTCGGCACCGGAATCGATGCCGGCGACACGGCGGCCATCGGTGCCGTCGCGGCCGTCGCCTCGCTGTTCACCGCGTTCGGCGGTCTGACGTTCGCCCGCCTGGGGAAGATCGGCGCCGTCCGGCTGCTGCCCTACGCGTTCGGCCTCCAGGCGCTGGGCATGATCATCGTCTGGATCGTCCCCGCGCTGGCGGGTGTGATCATCGGCGCGGTGGTCGCCGGGTTCGGATCGGGCCTCCTCCTTCCCTCGCTGGTGGTGTGGGTGGTCGCCCCGAGCCGGTTCGCCGAACGCGGCCGGGTCACCGGCTGGTGGACGGCGGCGTTCTTCTTCGGCCAATTCCTGACGCCGATCCTGATGGGCGGCCTGGCCGCGGCGACCGGCCAGCTGGCGTTCGCGGTGGGAGTGGTCGGCATCGCCGCCGCGGTCATGGCGATCGTCTTGGCCCTGGTGCAGCGCCGCAGCGTCCCTGAAGTGGCCGCCGAGGCCTAGATCGAGACCGCCCTCACCTGGATGCGTGCTCTGCCCCGAGGACCTGACCGGCCTCGCGGAACAGGGCACGCATCCAGGCGTGCTCGGGGTCGTTGCGATGCGAGGGATGCCACCACAGCGCGTTCAGCAGCGGCGTCACGTCGAACGGCGGCTCGACCGCGATGACATCGCCGGATTCCGTGGCGAACGGCACGAGCGCCCCCTGCACCAGGCCCAGCCGGGCGGTGCCGACCAGATACCGCGGCAGGGCGAGGAAGCTCTCCACGACGGCATCCACCGTCGTCTCCAGGCCCAGCTGCTGCAGCTGCCGCGTGGCCGAGGTGAAGGAGGTCAGCGATTGGTAGGTGAACACCCAGTGCGCCATCGCGAGATCGTCCATCGTCAGCCCCGACTGCGCCCTCTCGTTCGAGGCCGCGGCCACGATCACCCAGCGGTCGCTCCACAGGTCCTCGTAGGGCAGGTCGCTGAGGAACCCATGCGGCATCAGCAGGCCGTCGACGGATCGCAGCCGGTTCGCGGCATCCTCCACCACCGGCGGCGTGTGCAGCATGAAGCGGAACCGCACGCCCGGCGCGCGCTGTGCTGCCAGCCGGGACGCCACCGCCCCGACGGTCGAGAACGCATAGTCCGAGCCGTAGAGCGTGAACTCGCGCGTGGAGCTGTCGGCCTGCCACTCGGACTGGCTGTCGAACACGCGGCGCGCCGTCTCCAGCGCCGTGGGCGTGTATTCGGCCAGCCGCTGTGCCAGCGGCGTCAGCTCATAGGTGTTGCCGCGCCGCGCGAGAATCGGGTCGTTGAAGTGCGTGCGCAGACGGGCCAGTGCGGCACTGAGCGCCGGCTGGCTCAGCCGCAGCCTCTCGGCCGCCCGCGTGACGCTGCGTTCGGTCAGCAGCGCGTCCAGCGGAACGAGCAGGTTCAGGTCGAGGCGCGCGAGCGAGGGCTTCTCTGCCATGACTCGAGCATAAGCCGCAGTGATGCACCATATCCAGGATGTCAGCTTCCCTGATGAGCAGTCACCGCTCAGACTGGGAGCACGGGGAGCGGTTCGCTCCGCACTCGAAAGGATCGAAGATGACCAACCTGCTGTCCCACCTCTCGTACATCGCGGTGACCAGCCCGGACGTCGAGGCATCCGTCCGCTTCTACGAAGAACGCGTCGGACTGACCGTCGTCGACCGCGTCGACGGCGCGGTCTACCTGCGCTGCTGGGGCGACTACTACGCCTATTCGGTGGTCGTGACCCCGGGCGACCAGCCGTCCCTCGCCACGATGGCGTGGCGCACATCGACCGCCGAAGCCCTCGATGAGGCAGCGCAGCGCATCGAGGCCGCAGGCGTGCACGGCGAGTGGATCGATGTGCACAAGATCGGTCGCGCATATCGGTTCACCGGCCCGTGGGGCCACAGCATGACCCTGCACTGGGATGTCACCCGATACGGTGCCGCGCCGGCCGAGGCATCCATCTACCCCGACCGTCCCTCCAAGCGCAGCAGCTTCGCCGGCGCACCGCGCCAGCTCGACCACGTGACGGTGGCCTGCAGCGACGTCGACGCGTTCGCGCAGTGGTACCGCGACGTGCTCGGCTTCAGGATCATGGCCCGCACGATCCTCGACGAGGCTCCCATCTCGGTGTTCTCGGTGCTGACCACCAACGAGAAGTCGCACGATCTCGGCGTCGTCCTGGACGGGTCGAGCGTCGCCGGCCGCATCAACCACTACGCGTTCTGGGTCGACACCCGCGAAGAGCTGCTCATCGCCGCCGACACCCTCATGGAGAACGGCGTGCCCATCGAGTACGGCCCGTCGATCCACGGCATCGGCGAGCAGAACTTCCTGTATTACCGTGAGCCGTCGACGATGCGCATCGAGCTGAACACCGGCGGCTACCGCAACTACGTTCCCGACTGGGAGCCGAACACCTGGAAGCCGTCGATGGGCTCGAACAACTTCTACCGCAACAGCTCGATGCCGATGTCGCTGACCGAGTCGTTCCCGCCCGCCGATGCGCCCACCGCGACCGAGGAAGGCGTGCCCGACGAGATCAAGGACGCCTTGCTCAATCCTTACGCGAAGCAGGGACGCGGCTGAGGTGCGCACCGCACACCTGGACGCCCCGTTCGCGCTGGCCCGCCGGCGCGACGGGGACGTCGTGCGCCTCGCCCTGGTCGCCGGCGATCGCATCCGCGACCTCGCCCCCGCCGACCTGGGGGCAGCCGATCTGAATGCGTTCCTCGCCGGCGGAGACTGGGCCCGGGTGGCAGCGCTCGCCGCGGCCGAGGGCGATTGGATGCCGCTGGCCGAGGCGGTGCTGACCGCCCCGGTGACACCGCGCCAGGTGCTGCAGACCGGCGCCAACTACCGGCAGCACGTCATCGAACTGGTCGCTGCCGGACTGTCGAAGGGCGGCGACCGCACACCGGAAGAGGCCCGCCAATGGGCCGCGCAGATGATGGACGAGCGCAAGGCGCACGGCGAACCGTACTTCTTCATCGGCCTGCCCGCCTGCGTCACAGGCAACGACGAGCCGCTCGTGCTGCCCGGATACAGCGACGTGCACGACTGGGAGCTCGAGCTCGCCGTCGTCATCGGCCGCGAGGCGTTCCGCGTCTCGCGCGAGGACGCGATGGACCACGTCGCCGGCTACACCATCTGCAACGACATCACCACGCGCGACCTCGTCTTCCGTCCCGACATGAAAGAGATCGGAACCGACTGGTACCGTGCCAAGAACGCACCGGGCTTTCTGCCCACCGGCCCGTTCCTGGTCCCCGCCGAATACGTCGATGGCCCCGACACGCAGGTCAGACTCGAGCTCAACGGCGAGGTGATGCAGGATGCCACGACCGCCGATCTGCTCTTCGACATCCCCGCGCTCATCTCGGGCGCGTCGCAGACGATGCCGCTGCTGCCCGGTGACCTGCTGCTCACCGGCAGCCCGGCCGGCAACGGCCAGCACTGGAAGCGATTCCTCCGGGACGGCGATGTGATGACCGGCAGCATCCGGGGCCTGGGCACCCAGATCGTGCGCTGCGTGGCAGAGCAGGCCGGCTGAGGCATCCCCAAACACTGAACGACCAACGAGCAACGAACAGAGAGGTTCAGATCATGACGGCAGTGCGCAAGGTCGCCATCGCCGGCAGCGGTGTGGCAGGACTGGCCGCGGCCATTCAGCTGGCGAAAGCCGGCGTCGAGGTGGACGTGTTCGAATCCGAGCCGGTGCCCAGCCCCCTGGGTTCGGGCATCAGCCTGCAGGGCAACGCGCTTCGGGTCTTCGACGCCCTCGGCGTGTGGGAGAAGGTGCGCCCCGCCGGGTACCCTTTCGAGGGCCTCACCCTGCGCGCCCCCGGCCCCGACGCGACGATCGTGGCCGAGCTGCCCGATGTGAAGACCGGCGGCCCGGATTACCCGGCAGGCATGGGCATGGAGCGGCCGGTGCTGGCCGAGATCCTTCTCGCCCACGCACAGGCGGTGGGGGCGCGCGTGCGCTTCGGCGCGAAGGTGACCGGTGCCGCAGCCGACGCCGACGGCGTGGACGTGCAGGTGAACGACGCACCGGCCGGGCGCTACGATCTGCTGATCGGGGCCGACGGCCTGCACTCCACGGTGCGGCGGCTCATCGGCATCGCCACCGAGCCCCAGCCGACCGGAATGGGCATCTGGCGCGCCTTCGTGTCGCGCCCGGCCGACGTCGAGCGCACTGCGCTCTACTACGGCGGACCGATGTACATCGCCGGCTACACCCCCACCGGTGAACACACCATGTACGCCTTCTTGGTCGGCAAGGCCCAGGAGCGCTTCTCGGTGACCGATGAAGAGGCCGCCCGCGTCATGTGCGAGGAATCGCAGGCCTACCACGGGCCGTGGGAGAGCATCCGCGCCGATCTGGCCGCGGGCACGCACGTGAACTACACGTGGTTCACGCAGCACATCGTGGATGCGCCGTGGAACCGCGGTCGGATCGTCGTGATCGGCGACGCCGCCCACTCGTGCCCGCCCACGATCGCGCAGGGTGCTGCACAAGGACTGGAGGATGCGGCGGTGCTCACCGAGCTGCTGATCGCGGCCGATGCCGTCGACCAGTCGCTCTGGGACGCGTTCCATGCTCGACGTCTGCCCCGTGCACAGGCGGTGGTCGATGCCTCCGTGCAGCTCGGGCAGTGGCAGATCGACGGCGACCGCGACGCCGACGCCGGCGGGCTGATCTTCGGCATCGCGCAGCAGATGGCGCAGCCGGCATGAGCGTGACGGATGTGCACGCGCACGTGCTGCTGCCGACGCTGCAAGACGACGTGCGTCGGCGCGACCCCGAAGGGTTCGCCGCCGCCGAGGCGCTGGACCTGCGTCGCAACGGCGCGACCAGCCAGGCGGTGTCGGGCCCGATGGTCGGAGCCCGCATCCCGAAGCTGACCGACGTCGGTGAGCGCCTCGCCGCGATGGACGCCCAGGGCGTCGACCGGCAGTGGGTGAGTGCGTCGCCGAGCCACTTCTACCCGTGGGCCGGTGAGCAGCTGGCGGTCTGGATCGCCGTGGAGGCGAACCGGCTGGTCGCCGAGCACGTCGCCCACGCGCCCGAGCGGATGACCGGTCTCGGGCTCGTGCCGCTGCAGCACCCCTCGCGCATCCGCGAGTGCCTCGATGACGCGATGCTCGGGCGCGGCCTGGCGGGCGTGGAGATCTCGTCGTTCGCCGGGGACGTGGAACTCTCGGACGAGCGGCTGGAGCCGTTCTGGGCGCGCGCCGAGGAGCTGGGCGCCATCGTGTTCCTGCACCCGTTCGGCTGCAGCCTCGATGAGCGGCTCGATCGGTTCTACCTCGCCAACACGGTGGGTCAGCCCGTGGAGAACGCCGTGGCGCTGTCGCATCTGATCTTCGCGGGCGTGCTGGACCGGCATCCCGACCTGAAGATCGTCGCCGCCCACGGAGGCGGGTACCTCCCCACCTCCATCGGCCGCTCCGACCACGCGTGGCGGGTGCGCCCCGACGCGCAGGGCTGTGCGCACGAGCCCTCCAGCTACCTGCGTCGCATCTGGTTCGACACCGTCGTGCACGACCACTCCGTGCTGCGTCACCTCGTCGAGGTCGCCGGGCCGTCGCAGGTCGTGCTGGGCAGCGACTTCCCGTTCGACATGGGACCCGAAGACCCCGTCGGGTTCGTGCGCGGTGCGGGGCTGGACGACGACGACGTGCAGCGCATTCTGACAGACACCGCCGATACGCTGCTGGGCGCCGTGCGCACGGTGTGACCGCGCGCGACGCTCACGTGAGAGGGACGACATGAACTCCGCACCCGACCTGAAAGAAGTGGCTGCCGGCGTCTGGGCCTACATCCAGCCCGACGGAGGCTGGATGGTCAACAACATGGGGCTGGTGGTCGGCCCGAACGGGGCCACCGCGATCGACGCGACCTCCACGCAGCGGCGCATGCGCAGCTACCTGGATGCGATCGCCGCTGCCACGCCGGCGCCCGTTCGGCGCGTCGTGCTCACCCACTCGCATCCCGATCACTGCAACGGCCTGTCACTCCTGCCCGAGGCCGAGGTCGTCGCGCATCGGGTCGCCGCCGACGAGCTGCGGCAGCCGCACATCCCGGCCGCGCACATCTTCGAGCCCTACGAGCGCGGCAGCGTGCACGCCCGGCAGCCCACCATCGTGTTCGACGATGCGCTCACCCTCGACGCCGACGCGCGTCCCATCGAGGTGCGTCACCCCGGTCGGCCCGCCCACACGCAGGGCGACGCATATGTGTGGCTTGCCGACGACGGAGTGCTGTTCGCCGGAGACCTGGTCTTCAGCGGGGGCACCCCGTTCGCCCTGTCGGGCTCGCCCGCGGGCTGGGTGCAGACGCTCGAGCAGCTGACGCGCCTGCAGCCCGCCGTCGTCGTGCCGGGGCACGGACCGCTGGGCGGACCCGAGCTGCTGCAGCCGGTCGCGGACTACCTGCAGTTCCTGACCGAGGTGGCCCGCGACGCGCACGAGCGCGGACTGACCGCGCTGCAGGCAGCGCGTGAAGCCGACCTCGGCCGGTTCGCAGGGCTTCTGGAGCCCGAGCGCATCGCCGGCAATCTGCACCGCGCCTTGGCCGACCTCGACGGAACGAACGTCGACTTCGCCGCGGCCTGGCAGGACATGTACGACTACAACGGCTCTCGCGCACTGGAGGTGCACGCATGAAGATCGCGCGCTGGAGGTCCCCCGCCGACACCGATGTCCACGAGGGCTTCGTGATCGACGATCGCGTCGTCGCGTTCCCCGACGGACTGACTGTCGCCGCTGTGCTCGCGCGGGGCCTGGCGGCCGCGCACGCGCTGTATGAGCGCGTGGCGGATGCTGCGCCCCGGGCGCAGGCGCTGTCGTCGGTGCGGCTGCTGGCACCGCTCGCGCCGGCGTCGATCCGGGACTTCGTCGCCTTCGAAGAGCACGTGGAGGGTGTGAGTGCGGGAGTGGAGGGCAAGAGCGACGTCGCCCCCGAGTGGTACCAGGCGCCCACCTTCTATTTCACGAACCCGCACACCGTGCTCGGCCCGGACGAGCCGGTCTCTCCGCCGGTGACCGAGCGCCTCGATTTCGAGCTGGAGCTGGCCGCGATCATCGGCGCCGCACCGGGTGGTGCACCGGGTGCGGGCCAGGGCAGTGCACCGGGTGCGGGCCAGGCGAACCTGACCGCGCAAGAGGCGGCATCCGTCATCTTCGGTTACACGGTCATGAACGATTGGTCGGCGCGCGACGTGCAGGCCCGGGAGATGAAGGTGCGCCTCGGGCCCGCCAAGGGCAAGGACTTCGGCATGAGCCTGGGTCCCTGGATCGTCACCGCCGACGAGCTCGAGCAGTACCTCGACGCCGACGGATTCCTCGCGATCCGCGCCGAGGTGTACGTCAACGACGAGCTGATCGGCGAGGACCTCGTCTCGAACATGGGGTGGCCCTTCCCCGAGCTCGTCGCGTACGCATCCCGCAACTCCCGCGTCGTGCCGGGGGACGTGCTCGGGTCGGGAACGGTCGGAAACGGCGGATGTCTCGGTGAGCTGTGGGGGCGCAACGGATCGCTGACGCCCCCGCCGCTGCAGGCCGGCGACGTCGTGCGCATGGTCATCGAAGGCGTCGGCGAACTCACCGGTGCCGTCGGCCCACAGGTGCCGGCGCCGCAACTGCCCAGCGCACGCCTGCGCAGCCGCGCTCGGCGGCGGTGACGGCCCTCACTCCTCGTCGTCCTCCTCGAGGGAGGCGACACGATCGGCTTCGGCGCTGTCGACGAGATCGTCGTTGACGTCCTCATCGAACACGTCGTCGCCGTCTGCGTCGCGGAGCGGCTCCTCTCGATCACGCTCGAGATCGTCATCGCCGAACGGCAACGGTGGTGGGAAAGCTCCTGTGGACATGGCATCTCCTTGCTTTGGAAGGACGCTACGACCACCTGCGCAGTACGCAGAGGGCCTTGACAGAGGACCGATCGGCTATCGCACACCCTTCATGAGGACGAGCACGGGCTTGGCGCTGAGGATCGTGGCGAACACGCCCGACATCAGCCCGACGCCCACTCCGACGAACCCGGGGAGCAGAGCGAGCGCGAGCGGGCACCGTCCGTGACAGGAGGGGAAGGAGGGGCGCTGTCCGACGGCGTCGGCTCAGGGGCGGGCGAGCAGCCGGGCCAGGCCTTCCGGCGAGAGTGTGTGGTCGATCGCCAGCATCGCGGCGCCGATCACGGCCGCGTCACCGGTTGCCGCTGACGGCACGATGGCCAGGTGCTCCGTCGACAGGGGGAGCGATCGGGTGTAGACGGCTTCGCGGACCCCGGCGATCAGGTGCTCGCCGACGCGGGCCATCGATCCGCCGATGACGATCACCGACGGATTCATCAGGCTGACGCAGGCGGTGAGCACCTCGCCGATGTCACGGCCGGCCTGGCGCACCGCCTGGATCGCATCGATGTTGCCGTGCTTGACGAGTTCGACCACGTCGTTGCCGTCGGCGGCATCCACGCCGATCTCGCGCAGAACCCGCGCGATCGCGGGGCCCGACGCGAGGGCCTCCAGACACCCGCGGTTGCCGCACGTGCAGGGCACGTCGTCGCCGCGCGAGACCCGGATGTGGCCGATGTCGCCCGCCACGCCTTGGGCTCCGCGCACGAGGCGATCCCCGGAGATGACCCCGGCGCCGATGCCCGTGGCGACTTTCACGAACACGAGGTGCTGGACGTCCGGAAAGGCGACGCTGCGCTCGCCGATGGCCATGATGTTCACGTCGTTGTCGACCAGCACCGGCGCATCGAGATGCTCGGCGATCCACGCGGGGATGTCGAAGCGGTCCCAGCCCGGCATGATCGGCGGGTGCACCGGCATCCCCGTCGATACCTCCACCGGCCCCGGCACGCCGATGCCGATCGCGCCGATCTCGCCCGCCGACCGGGCGGTGTCGGCCAGCAGCGCGTGTGCGCGTTCGACCACGTGTGTGAGCACGGCCTCAGGGCCGAGGGCGATGTCAAGGCGATCCGTGCGTTCGGCCAGCACGGTGGCCGCCAGATCTGTCAGCGCGACGGTGACATGCGAGGCGCCGATGTCCACGGCCAGGACGACACGGGCGGCGGGATTCAGCGCGAACTGGGACGACGGCCGCCCGCCGGTGGATGCCGCGTCGGCAACGGGGACGATCAGCCCTCGATGCATGAGGTCATCCACGCGCGACGCGATCGTCGAACGTGCCAGTCCGGTGGACTTCGCCAGCTGCGCGCGGGTGCGCGGGGCGCCGTCGCGCAGAAGCTGCAGGAACTCGGTCACGCCGAGGCTCATGGTCGACGAATCATTCGCCATTTGTGTCACACGTCCAGTCAATCACTCGGCATCATCGGCCGAACACGTATCGCTTCTGGCGGGTGATCACTGACCCACCCGCGGGTAGGCCTCAGGACGATTGTCGTGCGGTCTTGGCGAATCGCTGCTGCAGCAGCACCGCGACGACGATGATCACGCCCTTGGCGACGGCCTGCACCGACGAGGAGAGGTTGTTCTGCACGAACACGTTCGACAGGGTGGCGAAGATCAGCACACCCAGCACCGTGCCGGTGATCGTGCCGCGCCCGCCGATGAGCAGGGTGCCGCCCACGACCACGGCGGCGATCGCGTCCAGCTCGTACAGCGTGCCGTGCGTCGAGGTGCCCGCCGTGGTGCGTCCGAGGATCATCACCGCGGCGATGCCGGCGGTGAACCCGCCGATCACGTAAAGCCACACCATGTGGCGCTTGACGTTGATCCCCGCCAGTCGCGACGCCTCGGGGTTGCCGCCGATCGCGACGGTGCGTCGCCCGAACGTCGTGCGGTTGAGCAGGATCCATCCCGCCACCGCCACGATCGCGAAGATCCAGATCAGGATGTCGACGCCCAGGATGTCCTCGTTGAAGAACGTCACGAACTCGCGCTCCTCGATGACCAGGGTGCGCTTCTCGGCCAGGATCTCGGCCAGCCCGCGGGCGGCGACGAGCATTGCGAGCGTCGCCATGAAGGCGACGACCTGCCCGTAGGCGATCACGATGCCGTTGACCAGGCCGGCCGCCGTGCCGACGGCGAGGGCGAACACGACCATGACGATCCAGTGCGAGCTCGACGCGGTCTGCTGCACGGCATCCAGCGTGGCCACGACCGAGGCGAGGGCCATGACCGCGCCGACCGACAGGTCGATCCCGCCGGCGATGATGACGAATGTCGTCCCGACGCTGATCACGCCGATGATCGAGGCCTGACGCAGGATCGTGAGCGTGTTGTTCCAGGTCATGAAGGTGTCGCCGGCGGTGATCGCGCCGGCCACGACGATGACCAGGAGCGCCACGACGAGGCCGAGGTTGCGGCCCACCGATCCCGAGAGCGTGCGCTGCAGGAGAGATCCGGACGATGGTGGGGTGACCGGCGCCGACTGCTCGGTGCCGGTGGTGGTCTGCTCGCTCACGCGGCGACTCCTCTCATGACCAGATTGAGCACTCCGTGCTCGTCGATGCTCGATGCGGGTGCGGTCGCCAGGACGCGACCCTCCGCGATGACCAGTACGGTGTCGGCCAGGCCCAGGACCTCTTCGATCTCACTGGAGACGACCACGATGGCGTTGCCGGCGGCGGCAAGACGCTGGATCAGGGTATAGATCTCGGTGCGCGCGCCGACGTCGACGCCGCGGGTGGGCTCGTCCAGCAGCAGGACGCGCGTGCCGTGCACGAGCCACCGTGCCAGCAGGATCTTCTGCTGGTTGCCGCCCGACAGCGTGGCGGCCGGTCGATCGGGGTCGGCGGGGCGCAGATCCAGGGCGGCGATCTGCTCGCGCACCGCCGCACGCTCCGACCTCTCGTCGAGGAATCCGGCTTTGGCGAATCGCGACATCGACGACAGCGTCACGTTGACGAAGATCGACTCGTCGAGGATGAGGCCCTGGCTCTTGCGCTCCTCGGGCGAGAGACCCACGCCGGCGGCGACCGCGGCCGAGGTCGACCCCGGGCGCAGTCGTGTGCCGCCCACGCTGACCGCTCCAGCGCCGGACCGTCGTGCACCGTAGATCGTCTCGAGGATCTCCGATCGCCCGGACCCGACCAGACCTGCCAGACCGACGATCTCACCGGCGCGCACCGAGAAAGACACGTCCGTGAAGACGCCGGGCAGGCTCAGCCCCGCGACGTCGAGGACGACGGGCGCGTCCACCGGCACCGGGACGGCCGGCGGGAACACGTTGTCGACCGAGCGCCCGGTCATCAGGCGGATGAGCTCGGGTGTGGGCGTGTCGGCCACCAGCAGGCCGCCGGCGGTGCTCCGACCGTCCTTGAGCACCGTGATGCGATCGCCGATCTGCCTGATCTCCTCGAGTCGATGCGTGATGTAGACCACCGCGATGCCCTGGGAGGTGAGGTCGCGCACGACGTGGAAGAGGTTCTTGACCTCTTCGGAGTCGAGGACGGCCGAGGGCTCGTCCATGATGATCAGCTTGATGTCGTGCGACAGCGCCCGCGCCATGCTGACGATCTGCTTGTTGGCAGCGCTGAGCGTGCCGACCTCGGTGTGCGGTGACAGCGATCCGTGGCCGAGACGCTCCAGCAGCTCGCGCGTCTGACGTGCTGCGGCGCTGCGGCGACTGAAGCCGCCCCGTGCCAGCTCATGCCCCAGGAACACGTTCTCGGCGATCGTGAGACCTTCCACGACATCCAGTTCCTGATACATCGTGGCGATGCCGGCCTCGAGGGCTGCCTGCGGATCGTCGATCGCGATCGCCTGCCCGTTCCAGGTGATCGTGCCACTGTCGGGCTGGTGCACGCCGGCGAGGACCTTGATCAGGGTCGACTTGCCCGCGCCGTTCTGCCCCAGAATGCAGTGCACTTCACCGGGAAGCACCTCGAGGTCGACGCTGCGCAGAGCATGGACACCGGCGAAGGACTTGGTGATCCCTCGCACCTCGAGTATTGGCGGGACATGGTCAGCTTTGATCACACGATAACCATAACATGATGGACTCTCGGCATCCAGACGTCCTCAGCGCCAGGGAGGCATCCGGAAGGGTCCGTGATGACGCCTGAGATTCTGCGTAAATCGACCCTGCGACGGCGAATGAGGCTTTTGCATGGCTTTAAACAGAAGCTGACCAATTGTCGGACACTTCTGCTACGGTGGTCGCGTCAGCGTGTCCGACCGAAGTTCGAGGCGTCGACCTGCACGCGCATTCAAGGAGGAATCACATGTACACCTTCCGTACCAGAGCGTCACGATTCGTCGTCGCCGGCGTTTCGGCGCTCGCCGCCGTCGCACTCCTGGCCGGCTGTACCAGCTCGGGCAACTCGGGCACTGACGGCAAGAAGGGCACCACCAGCGACGAGAACGCCGCATCCGGCGACACCGTCGTGATCGGCTTCTCCGGTCCTGCCGCAGACCACGGCTGGCTCGGCGCGATCAACACCGGCGCGCAGAATGCCGCCGCAGGGTTCGACGATGTGACGCTCAAACTGGCCGAAGGCACGAACGACGCCAACGCCCAGATCGCCGCAGTCGAGACCTTCATCAACGAGAAGGTGGATGCCATCGTGCTGCTGCCCACCGACGGCGCGGCGCTGACCGAGGTCGCGATCAAGGCGATGCAGGCCGGCATTCCGGTGATCAACGTCGACCGCGAGTTCTCGAGTCCGTTCGCCGCGCGCACCACGGTCCTCGGCGACAACTACGGCATGGGTGTCAGCGCGGGAACCTACATCTGCAGCCAGCTGGGTGACAAGCCCGGATCGTTCGTCGCGGAGATCGCCGGCATCGATTCGCTGCCGCTGACGCAGGACCGGTCGAAGGGGTTCAAGGATGCCCTGAACGATTGCGGGCTGAACGTGGACGCACGCGTCGCCGCCGACTTCACGGTCGCCGGAGGCGAGTCGGCCGCGTCCCAGCTGCTGGCTGCCAACCCCAAGATCGACGCGATCTGGAACCATGACGACGACCAGGGCATCGGCGTGATGGCAGCCATCAACTCGGCCGGCCGCGACGAGTTCTTCATGATGGGCGGCGCGGGCTCGAAGAACGCGATGGACGCCATCAAGGCCGACGACAGCGTGCTGAAGGCGACGGTGATCTACCCGTCGACGCAGGCGGCCGACGGCATCGCCATGGCGCGACTGATCGCGCAGAGCAAGACGATGAGCGATCTGGTCACCCCCAGCATCCCGAACCGGGTCGTGCTGGACGCTCCGGTGGTCACGAAGGACAACGTCGACCAGTTCATCGACCTGGCCTTCAAGTCCTGAGCATCAGCCACGGCGCGGGACGCTTCGCGGCGCCCCGCGCCCCGACCGGGAGGAACGGTTCGTGAGAGACAAACTGCGCATCGCCATGATCGGCCACGGGTTCATGGGAGCCGCGCACTCGGTCGGGTGGCGACAGGCACCTGCGGTGTTCGACCTCCCGGTCGATGTCGAGATGGCGGTCGTGGTGGGCCGCGATGCCGCCGGGGTCGCGCAGGCGGCGCAGAAGTGGGGATGGGCCGAGTCAGCGACCGACTGGCGCGAGGTCATCGCGCGTGACGACATCGACGTCATCGACGTCGTCACGCCGGGTGACCTGCACGCCGAGATCGCGATCGCCGCGCTGGAGGCGGGCAAGCACGTGCTGTGCGAGAAGCCCTTGGCCAACACGGTCGAGGAGGCGTCGCAGATGCTGGCGGCGGCCGATGCCGCCGCCGCACGCGGTCGCATTGCGATGGTGGGCTTCACCTATCGACGTGTGCCCGCTGTCACCCTCATGCGCGACCTGATCGCACAAGGGCGGATCGGGCGCGTGCAGCAGGTTCGGGCCGCCTATCGGCAGGACTGGCTCGTCGACCCCGATGCACCGCTGGCCTGGCGTCTGCAGCGCGAGCATGCCGGCTCGGGGGCGCTGGGTGACATCGGTGCGCACATCATCGACATGGCCCAGTTCGTCACGGGCGAGACGATCGAGGCGGTGTCGGGGACCGTGGAGACCATCGTGGCCGAGCGGCCGCTGCTGGCAGCGGGTGCGGGACTGTCCGGAGTCGCCGGCGACGGTCGGGGAGCAGTCACCGTCGACGACGTGGCGATCTTCACGGGCCGACTGGCCGGCGGTGCGCTCGCCTCGTTCGAGGCCACGCGATTCGCCACCGGTCGCAAGAACTCGCTCACGCTCGAGGTCTCGGGCGATCGCGGCGCGCTGGCCTTCGATCTCGAAGAGCTGAATGTCCTGCATCACTACGATCGCACCGCCCCGGCCGAGCTGCAGGGCTTCACGAAGGTTCTGGTCACCGAGCCGACGCATCCGTACATCGGCGCATGGTGGCCGGCGGGGCACATGCTGGGCTACGAGCACGGGTTCGTGCATCAGGTCGTCGATCTGGTCACGGCGATCCATGACGGGTCCCAGCCGCACCCCTCGTTCGCCGAAGGGCTGGGCGTGCAGCGTGTGCTGGCGGCGGTCGAGCAGAGTGCACGCGACAATTCCGGATGGGTGCGCACGGCGGCGTACATCCCGGCGTGAGAATCCGTCAGACATCGAGGAGGAGACATGACACGTCCGATCACACTGTTCACCGGCCAGTGGGCCGACCTGCCGTTCGAGGAGGTGGCACGGCTTGCCGGAGAGTGGGGATACGACGGGCTGGAGATCGCCTGCTGGGGTGACCACATCGACGTCGGGCGCTGGGACGACGCGGCCTATGTGCAGTCGCGCCGAGACATCCTCGAACGCAACGGGCTGAAGGTGTGGACGATCTCGAACCACTTGGCCGGTCAGGCGGTGTGCGACGACCCGATCGACGAGCGGCACCGCGACATCCTGAACGACCGCGTCTGGGGAGACGGCGATCCGGAGGGTGTGCGCCAGCGTGCGGCCGAAGAGCTCAAGATGACGGCACGGTTCGCCGCCGCCCTGGGCGTGAAGACGGTCACCGGCTTCACCGGGTCATCGATCTGGAAGGCCGTGGCGATGTTCCCGCCCGCGTCGGACGAATGGATCGCGGCGGGCTACCGCGACTTCGCGCAGCGGTGGCATCCGATCCTGGACGTGTTCGAAGAGGTGGGTGTGCGCTTCGCGCTGGAAGTGCATCCCTCCGAGATCGCATACGACTACTGGACGGCCAAGGCGACGCTCGAGGCCATCGGCCACCGCGAGAGCTTCGGGATCAACTTCGACCCGTCGCACTTCATGTGGCAGCAGCTCGACCCGATCGCGTTCGTCCTCGACTTCGCGCCGCACATCTTCCATGTGCACGTGAAGGAGTCGGTCACGAACCTCGACGGACGCAACGGAGTGCTCGGGTCGCACCTGCCGTGGGCCAACCCGCGCCGTGGCTGGACGTTCATCTCGACGGCGCATGGACAGGTGCCCTGGGAGCCGCTGTTCCGTGCGCTGAATGCGATCGGCTATGACGGCCCCACCTCGGTCGAGTGGGAAGACGCCGGAATGGATCGCCTTCAGGGTGCCCCCGAAGCGCTCGCGTACGTGCGCAAGCTCAACGCGATCACTCCGCCGGACGCCGCATTCGACGCCGCGTTCTCGACGACCTGACGACGGCGGCCACAGCGGCGGCGCCGGCGGTGCGACCATGGATCATGGCCGAAACCACCGCGCCCGCCGCCGACATCAGCATCCGCGAGCTGCGCACCGTCGATGCCGTGTTCGCGGCATCCCGTGTCCTCAGCGAGGTGTGGGGCGGGGACGGCAGCGGCATGCCGCCGAACCTGCTGCGCGCCCTCGCCCATTCGGGCAACTACACGGTCGGCGTCTATGACGGCGACCGCATGATCGGCGCCTCGGCGGCGTTCTTCGCCGAGCCCGGCGCCCGGTCGATGCACTCGCACATCACCGGCATCCTGCCCGTCTATCGTGGCCACGGCATCGGCCACACCCTCAAACGGCATCAGCGGGAGTGGGCGCTGTCACACGGCGTCGAGCGCATCACCTGGACGTTCGACCCACTCGTCGCCCGCAACGCGCACTTCAATCTGCGGGCGCTGGGTGCCCACGTGGTCGAGTATCTCGTCGACCACTACGGTGCGATGGACGACGGTGTCAACCGCGGCGACGCGTCCGACCGGCTGCTGGTCGAGTGGAACCTGACGCGCCCTTCGACTGCAGCGCCGGACGACGCGCGGGTCGTGGCATCCGTCGCCGTTCCCGCAGACATCGAAGCGGTGCGGGCGCAGTCGGCGCAGGATGCTGCAGCATGGCGCGTGCGGGTACGTGACGCGTTCCTAGCCCGTCTCGCCGGGGGCCTGGTCGTCGGCGGGTTCGACGACACGCGCGGGTACCTGTTCGTCGCTGCTCGCTGAGCCCGCCGACGGGGCCACGCGACGCTGCGGGTCGCCTCAGTCGGCGCGCCGCACGCGCAGGATGAGGGCGATCAGGGCCAAGGCGATGACCACGGCGCCGTATCCGAGGCAGACCGTGCCGATCGGCAGCGCACTCACGAGCATCCCCGCGATCACCGCCGGCACGCCGAAGGCGAGGTAGGCGACGAGGAAGATCATGGCGAGCGTGTCGGCGCGCTCGGTCGACGGGATCTTGGGTGAGAGCCAGGCGAGCACGCCCGAGAACGCGGTGCCGAAGCCCCTCCCGGTCACCACGACGGCGGCCAGGTAGAGCGGCAGCGACGTCACCGCGAGTGCCACGAGCGACAGCGCCGTGCCTGCGGCCAGTGCGCCGGTGCCGAAGATCAGCGTGGTCCGCGGCGTGCGGCGGCGGATGGTGAACGCTGCGACGGCACCGGCCCCGGCGAGCAGCGTGACAGGAAGGGCCTGCCAGATGTGCCCGCCGGCGCCGAGCTGGTCGCGCACGATGTTCGCGCCGAGCGAGAGGAAGAGCCCCCCGGTCGCCCAGCCGGCCACCACGGCCGGAACCGAGCGCCAGAAGTCGGCGCGGACCGCGCCGGGCACCACCAGTCGGAATCGCAGCGACCGCCACGCACCAGGACGTCGCGGAGCGGTTTCGGGGACGAGCGCGAACAGAGCCGCCAGCACGACGAAGGCCATGGTCATGGCGGCGAACACCTCAGCGAGGGGAGCCCCGGTGACATCCAGCGCGATGCCCGACAGGATCGCGCCGAGGGCCAGGCCGATCCCGGGTGCCAGGGCGTTCCACAGGGCGGCGAGGCCGGTGCGGCCTTCAGGGGCGAGATCGAGGGTGGCCGCCGACAGCGTCGAGATGAGCAGACCACTCGCCACGCCCTGCACGATGCGGGCCAGAATCAGCAGCGCAACCGAGTCGGCGTGCCAGAACACGAACATGCTCCCCGCCAGCAGCACGAGCCCGGCGATGGCGACGGGGCGCCGGCCGACATGGTCGGAGAGCGATCCGGCCGTGAGCAGCGTCAGCAGCACGGCCACGGCGTACGCCGCGAACACGGTGCCGATGACCCCGGTGTCGAATCCGATCCTGTGGGCCAGCACCGGGTAGAACGGCGACGGCGCGCTGGCGCCGGCCATCATCACCACCTGGGCGACGATGGCCAGCACGAAGCCGAAGGGCGTGCGGTGCTGAACGCGAGACGCGACACCGGCCATCGCGGTGCCGCGGGAGACGGTGGAAGAGGTCGTGGTCATGGTTGCTCCTTTTGTTCGAAAAAACTCGAACGGATGGAGCCTAGATGACATCTCACGATAGTGCAACTATTATCGAACCATGCCAGGCGTCGCGGAACTCACACACCCGGAGCGCTCCGAGTTGCAGCTCACGGATGTGCTCTTCGCGCTGAGCGACCCCGAGCGCCTTGCGATCGTCCGTCAGCTCGCCGGCGGTCCGCTGAACATGGCCGCGTGCCAGATGACCGATCCGAATCTGCCGAAATCGACCAGATCGCACCTGATGAAGGTGCTGCGCGAGGCGGGCGTCATCCGCAACGAACCGCAGGGACGCCAGCGGCTGCTCACTCTGCGCCGCGACGACCTCGACTCCCGCTTCCCGGGCCTTCTCGATTCAGTGCTGCGCGACTGATCTCCGCTCATTCCGGCCCACGGCGGCGACCGGCTAAGGTGAGCGGATGCTCCCTTCGGACTGGACACCGCACCGTCGAGACGACGGCGAACTCGTCGGGTGGATCCGACCCGATGGCGACAGCTGGGTCGCCGTCGATCTGCTCGGGCGCGAGGCATCCGCCCCCACCGAGTGGCTCGAGGCCGAAGCCGCCCTCGAGGCCCGCGGCATCGCCTGGCTCGCCGACATCTGGATGCTCGAGAGAGAGGATGCCGCACCCCTGCGCGTGCGGATGGTCGAGGTCACCCCCGACCGCATCGTCGTGCAGACCGACGACTACGGCGCGATCGATGCACCCGTCGAGCGCTTCGAGCTGTCGTGGCCGCTGCCGCCCGTCCTGCGACCGCGCCGTGCGGGCGATCCCGACGGGCGTGTGGTCGGCGCCCCGGCGTAGCCTGTCGACATGCCGATCGCCCGCGCCGCAGCATCCATCGCCCTCGACGGCTTCGAACTGCGCGTCGTGCACCTGCCGCTCGTCTCGCCGTTCACGACCTCGTTCGGCACCGAGACGGTGCGCGAGGCGATCATCGTGCGGGCTCTGACCGCCGACGGCGACGGGTGGGGCGAGATGGTGACCTCGTCCTCGCCGCTGTATTCGAGCGAGTACACGCAGGGCGCCTGGGATGTCGCGCAGCGCTTTCTGGTCCCCGCCTTGCTCGAGCCCGCCAGACTCGCGCCCGAGGAGGTGCCCGGCCTGCTCGAACCGATCGTCGGGCATCGCATGGCCAAGGCGGGGCTCGAGCTCGCGGTGATCGACGCCGCGCTGCGCTCGGAGGGTCGCCCGCTCGGCGAGTACCTCGGCGCGAGCGTCGATCGTGTGCCCTCCGGGGTGTCGGTGGGCATCCAACGCGACCCGGCCGAACTCGTGGAGCTCGTGCGCGGCTACCTCGACGCCGGGTATGTGCGCATCAAGATCAAGATCAAGCCCGGGCGTGATCTGGCCGAGACCGCCGCAGTGCGCGATGCTTTCGGCACGATTCCGCTGCAGGTCGATGCGAACTCGGCCTACACGCTGGACGACGCCGACCTGCTCGCCGAGCTCGACCGGTTCGACCTGCTGCTGATCGAGCAGCCTCTGCAAGAGGACGACATCGTCGACCACGCGACCCTGGCCGCACGCCTGCGCACCCCGGTGTGCCTGGACGAGTCGATCACCTCGGCCAAGGCCGCCGCCGACGCACTCACGCTGGGTGCGGCATCCGTCATCAACATCAAGGCGGGTCGGGTCGGAGGGTACCTCGAGGCCGTGCGCATCCACGATCTGTGCCGGGATGCCGGTGTGCCGGTCTGGTGCGGCGGCATGCTCGAGACGGGCATCGGCCGGGCCGCGAACGCCGCGCTGGCCGCTCTTCCCGGTTTCACGCTGCCCGGCGACGTGTCGGCATCGGACCGCTTCTACATGCGCGACATCGTCACCGAGCCGGCCGTGCTCGAAGACGGCCACATCGCTGTGCCCACCGGCCCCGGGCTGGGCGTCGAGATCGATCCGGACGCGCTGGACGCCGCCACCGTCGAGCGCGTCGAGCTGCGCCGCTGACACGACGTCGCGTTTCGGTCTCGCTGCACGAAGCGTGTCGACAGAACGGCGGTGCCACCCGGCGAGTCAGGGCGCGACGCCTTCGTACAGCAGAATCGACTCGGGTGGCAGTGGACGGTCGTGCACGCGGCGGTGCCGCACCTCGACGTCGGTGAATCCGGCCGCACGCAGCGCGGGCAGCGGATCACGGTCCTGGTGGCATCCGCCGCACCAGCGCTTGGTGAGCGGCGTCGCGACGCGCTGCAGCCCGCGCATCGTCGCGCTGTGCGGTGCAAGGACGTGCTCGACGAGCAGCACCTGTCCGCCGGGGACGAGCACGCGCCGGGCCTCGGCGACGGCAGCTGCGACGTCCTCGACGGTGCAGAGCACGTATGTCGCCACGACGGCGTCGATGGATGCCGCTTCCATCGGCAGCCTCTCGGCGACAGCGTCCAGGGGGTCGGCGTGGTGGCCCCACTCGCGAGCGCGGCGGGCGAGCTCTGCACGCCGCTCGGCGTCGGGCTCGAGACCCTGCCAGGCGATGTCGGGGTGGAACGCGCCGAAGTTCTCGCCGCGTCCGGCGCCCAGCTCGAGCACGCGCCCGCGCGCCCGGCCGATGAGTTCGCGCTCGAGGTCGTCCAGGGCGTCGTCGTCGATCATCGGAGGCTTCGCCATGCACTCAGTCTGCATGCTGCGGGCGCTGAACACGACGCCTCCGGAGTCTGAGCGTAGGGCTCCGTCAGCAGGAGATCCTGCGGCGTGCCGTCGATGGGCATCTTTCCCGAGGAATTCGGCATCCCGTCAGGCATGCCCTGAGCAGGGCCGATGACGGCCCTGGGGATAACCCCGTAGCGCGCCCGCACAGGCAACGCCTAGGCTGGCCGCATGACCACACCTCCGGTTCCCCCGCAGCAGCCGCCGGGACCCCCGCAAGGCTACGGCCAGCCGGCACAGCAGCCGCTGAATCCTGCCGATGAGAAGCTCTGGGCCACACTCATCCACATCGGCGGCATCTTCTTCGAGTTCCTGCCGGCGTTGATCGGCTACCTCGTCTTGAAGGATCGCGGGCCCTTCGTGCGCGCACACGCGAAGACCGCGCTCAACTTCCAGCTGACGATGCTCATCGCCGAGGTGATCGGATGGATCACCACGCTGGCCCTCATCGGCTTCGTGATCCTGGCCGCCGTCTACATCGTGCGGATCGTGTTCTCGATCATCGCGGCCGTGAAGTCGAACCAGGGGCAGTGGTACACGTATCCGCTGTCGATCCCGTTCCTGAAGTGACGTCGCAGGGCCGGGTGATCGCCCGCCGATAGAATCGAGGATGCCGCGGGTTGCGGCATCCTCTTCTGTTTCCCCTTCTGCGACCATTGGAGCCACCGTGGCCGAGCCCAGCCGCCTCGACAAAGTCATCGCCCTCGCCCGCCATCGCGGGTTCGTGTTCCAGGCCGGTGAGATCTACGGCGGTTCCCGCTCGGCATGGGATTACGGGCCCCTGGGCACCGAGCTGAAGGAGAACATCCGCCGACAGTGGTGGCAGACCTTCGTGCGCGGCCGCGGCGATATGGTGGGCCTGGACTCGTCGGTGGTCCTGCCCAAGCGGGTGTGGGAGGCCTCGGGCCACCTCGCCACCTTCACCGACCCGCTCGTGGAGTGCCTGCACTGCCACAAGCGCTTCCGTGCCGACACGCTCATCGAAGACTTCGAGGCGCGCAAGGGCCGCAAGGCCGAGAACGGCCTGGCCGACATCCCGTGCCCGAACTGCGGCACGAAGGGGCGCTACACCGAGCCGCGTGAGTTCTCGGGTCTCATGAAGACCTACCTCGGCGTCGTCGAAGACGAGTCGGGCCTGAACTACCTGCGGCCCGAGACCGCGCAGGGCATCTTCATCAACTTCGCCAACGTCGTGCAGGCCTCGCGCAAGAAGCCGCCGTTCGGGGTCGGCCAGGTCGGCAAGGCGTTCCGCAACGAGATCACGCCCGGCAACTTCATCTTCCGCACGCGCGAGTTCGAGCAGATGGAGATCGAGTACTTCGTGCCGCCGGCAGATGCGCAGCAGTGGTTCGAGCACTGGGTGGAGGAGTGCTGGGACTGGTTCGTCGACCTGGGCCTGTCGGCCGAGAACATGCAGCGGCTGGATGTGCCGAAGGAGGACCGCGCGCACTACTCCGACGGCACCATCGACCTCGAGTACCGGTTCGGCTTCGCCGGCAAGGAGTGGGGCGAGCTCATGGGCATCGCCAACCGCACCGACTTCGACCTGTCCAATCACCAGGATGCCTCGGGCCAGTCGCTCTCGTACTTCGACCAGGCGTCGGGCCAGAAGTACATCCCGTACGTGATCGAGCCGTCGTTCGGACTCACCCGCGCCATGATGGCGTTCCTCGTGGACGCGTACCGCGAAGAAGAGGCCCCGAACGCGAAGGGCGGCACCGACACCCGCACGGTGCTCGGCCTTGACCCGCGGCTGGCTCCCGTGAAGGTCGCGGTGCTGCCGCTCTCGCGCAACGAGAAGCTCTCGCCGTTGGCCCGTGAGCTCGCCGACACGCTGCGCGCCCGCGGCTGGAACACCGACTTCGATGACGCCGGGGCCATCGGCCGCCGCTACCGCCGGCAGGACGAGATCGGCACGCCGCTGTGCGTCACGATCGACTTCGACTCGCTCGATGACAACGCCGTCACGGTGCGCGACCGCGACACCATGGCGCAGGAGCGCGTGCCGGTCGCCGACGTCGAGCAGTACCTGGCCGAGCGGCTCACGGGCGCGTAGGCGGGTCGCCTCCGTCCGAGCTCGCACGCGCGGACCTTCAGCAGTCACCTTCTGCGGGTGTCGCCGTGAAGGAGCCGCATCAGTTGACTGTTGAATCCCGGCGGCGCCGTTCGGCAGGCACTTCTGACCAGCGTCCGTGCACCGGACCCGTATGTGTTGACTGCTGAGGCTGTCGGGTGGTATCGCCCGACACCGCCGGGCCGCGGCATCCCGGCGCTAGGCTTCAGGCATGAACCCCCGCGCCGACAGCGTCGACGGCGTGCTGCGTCGCAGCGCCGCCCGCAATCCTGACCGCACCGCTCTGACCTTCGAAGATCGAACGTGGACTTACCGCGCGCTCGACGACGCCGTCTCGCGCGCGGCCGGCTGGCTGCTGGCCACAGGGGCAGCGAAGGGCGACCGGATCGCGGCGTATGGCACGAACTCCGACGCCTATGTCATCGCGTTCCTCGCCTGCGCGCGCGCCGGGCTCGTGCACGTGCCGATCAACTACGCGCTGCGCGGCGACGAGCTCTCGTACCTGCTGACCACGTCGGGCGCACGCGTGGTGCTCGTCGATCCCGCGCTGGCCGAGGCATCCGCCCCCGTCTGCGCCGCCCTCGCCATCGACCAGGTGGTCCCGCTGCGCTGTGGCCCCGGCTCGCTGCTGGATGCCGCGTCCACCGGCGCGGTGCCCTCGTTCGCCGACGAGGCCGAAGCCACCGACCTGGTGCAGCTGCTGTTCACGTCGGGGACGACGTCGAAGCCGAAGGCGGCGATGATGAGCCACGGCGCCCTGGTCGCCGAATACGTCTCGTGCCTCATCGCGCTCGACTTCACGCCCGACGACCGACCGCTGGTGTGCATGCCGCTGTATCACTCGGCGGCGATGCACGTGTTCATGCTGCCGTACCTGTCCATCGGTGCCACGATCTCGCTGCTGGGGGCGCCGGTGGTGCCCGAGATCCTCGAGCGGGTCGAGTCCGAACGCATCGGGTCGCTGTTCCTCGCGCCGACGGTGTGGGTCCCGCTGGCAAACCACCCCGACCTCGACACGCGTGATCTGTCGTCGCTGACCAAGGCGCAGTACGGCGCCTCGATCATGCCGGTGACGGTGCTGCAGCGGCTGCGCGAGCGCTACCCCGACCTGGGGTTCTACAACTGCTTCGGTCAGTCCGAGGTGGCCCCGCTTGCCACTGTGCTGCGCCCCGAAGAACACGAGGAACGCCCCGCGTCGTGCGGACGCCCCGTGTTCTTCGTCGAGGCGCGCATCGTGGACGCCGAGGGCGACGAGGTGCCGGTCGGCGAGGCGGGCGAAGTGCTCTACCGGTCGCCGCAGCTGTGCGACGGGTACTGGAACGACCCGGATGCCACGGCCGAGGCGTTCCGCGGCGGATGGTTCCATTCCGGCGACATGGTCACCCGCGACGCCGAGGGGTTCATCACGGTGGTCGACCGCATCAAGGACGTCATCAACACCGGTGGCATCATGGTCGCCTCGCGCGAGGTCGAAGACGCGCTGTACACGCACGCCGCCGTCGCCGAGGTCGCCGTGGTCGGGATGCCCGATGACCGGTGGATCGAGGCGATCACGGCGTTCGTCGTGCTGCGCGAGGGGCAGGATGCCACGGCCGACGACCTGATCGCACACGTGAAGCGCATGATCGCCCCGTTCAAGGTGCCCAAGCGCGTCGCATTCGTCGACGAGCTGCCGCGCAACCAGAGCGGCAAACTGCTCAAGCGCGAGCTGCGCGCCCGCGGCTGACCCGCGCGCTCGGCCGAGGGCTCTCGGCCGAGACGAGGGTGCTCAGCCGAGGCGAGGGCGCTCGGCCGAGACGAGGGCGCTCGGGCGAGACGAGGGTGCTCAGCCGAGACGAGGGTGCTCAGCCGAGGCGAGGGCGCTCGGCCGAGACGAGGGCGCTCGGGCGCTGAGAGTCCTCGCGCCGGCGGGCAGTCCTCCGTTCGACACCGGCCGTGGCGGGCGCGGGTCGAGCGACGAGCGCTCAGCGCACGATCGCGGTGACGGTCGCCAGTCGCGCGAGCACCTCGTGGCTGATCGACCCCAGCAGCAGCCGGGCGAACGCGCCGCGGCCGTGGCTGCCGACGACGGCGAGACGGGCCTCCTGCGCCAGTTCGGTGATGATCGTTGACGGGTAACCGCACTCGACCCGCTCGACGATCTCGAGGTCGGGGTACAGCTCGCGCACCGGTGCCAGCGCGCTGCGCAGGATCTCGGCGGTGACGCCCTGCATATCGTCGAGGTAGGGCTCGGGGTATCCGCTCAGCGGCCCCGGGATCGGCATCGGGGTCCACACGCTCACCGCCGTCAGCGCTTCACCGGTGCGCGCGGCCTCGGCGGCGGCGAACGCGAGGGCGGCGGCCGAGACCTCGGAACCGTCGGTGCCCACGAGCACGCCATGGCCTTCCACGTCCAGGTCGGGGACGACCACGACGGGGCACTGCGCGGCCGCGGTGATCCGGATGCCGTGCGACCCGCGCGTGGATCCGGGTCCCGTCGCGTCGCTGCCGATCACGAGCACCGAGGCCGACGGGGATGCCTCCACCAGCACGGTGACCGGATTGCCGCGGTCGACGCGGGTCGAGACATCCGCCCCCGCCTGTCGTGCCCGCTGGGCATGACCGTCCAGCAGCTGCTGTGCGGCGTCTTCGGCCGTGCGCACGACGTCGTCTTCGCCGACGGCGCCCACCGCTCCGCCGACGACGGCGATCAGTTCGAGGTGCTGTCCGAGGGTAGCGGCACGCGCTGCCGCCCAGTCCACCGCGCGCGTTGCCACAGCGGCGGACGTGACTCCGACGAGGATCGTGTCGCTCATGATGATCTCCCTGTGCTCACTGGGGCCGGCTAGGTCCTGTGCTCACAGGCTAGGCCACGCGCTCGCTTCGGGCGACCCCTTGCGGCCGGGTCACATCAGCTCTTCTTCGCCTTTGCCGCCGCTTTCAGCTCGCGCTTGAATTCGCGCACAGCGGCGAGGGTCTCGGGGCTCGTGATGTCGGCGACGCTGCGCAGCGATCCGTCATCGCCGTACGGGCCGGATGCCGCGCGCCAGCCCGCTCCGGTGAACCCGTACTGCTTGCCCAGCAGAGCCAGGAAGATCTTCGCCTTCTGCTCGCCGAACCCGGGCAGAGTGCGCAGCCGCGTGTACACCTCGGCGCCGGTGGGCTCATCGCGCGTCCAGATCGCGGCGGCATCGCCGTCCCAGTCCTCCACGACCTGCCGGCACAGCACCTGCACACGAGAAGCCATCGACCCCGGGTACCGGTGCACGGCGGGAGTCTGGCGGAATGCCTCGGCGAAGGCGTCGGGGTCGTAGTCGGCGAGGGTCGCGGCATCCATCGACCCCACGCGCTGCCGGATCTTCAGCGGGCCGGTGAACGCCGTCTCCATGGCGACCTGCTGGTCCAGCAGCATCCCCACCAGCAGTGCCAGCGGGTTGTTCGTGAGCAGGTCGTCGGCGGCGGTGTCTCCGGTGATGTGAAGGGCCATGTGAACCAGTCTGTCAGTCGGCATGCGAGGTCGGGATAGGTAATCCGGCCGATGTGACGGTCTATCGGGAGTTGCAGGCGGGTGACGCTGATCGGGTGCTCGACGCCTTCTCGTAGGATGCCGAGGAGACGAGCCGCCAGGGCGACGTCCACGATCTCACCACGGCCAGCGCATACGTGGCTCGGATGCTGGACAACCCCGATATGCGCACGGCCGTGTCGGAGGTTGATGTTCAGCGCCATCGGTGCACTCTCCCAGGTGCGCCACGGGTATGCGAGGGTGTGGGTGAAAGGATGGACCGGTGAGCACAGACGACCCGTCCGTCCCCGACGCGGACGCGATCGCCCTTGACGCGCTGGCAGCCCAGGCCGCACGCCGGCATGTCGCCGTGATCGGCGGCGGCGTGGCGGGCCTGGTCGCCGCCTGGGAGTGCGCGAAGGTCGGCCTGGATGTGACGGTGCTCGAGGCATCCGACCGGCTCGGCGGCACGGTCTGCACGGTCGAGTTGGACGGACTGCGGGTGGATGCCGCGGCCGACGGGTTCGGCGCGCGTGCGCTGGATCGCCTGATCGCGCAGCTGGGCATTGCCGACGATGTCGTGGAGCCTGCCACCACGCAGCGATGGGTGTACACGACCGCTGCGGCACCGCTGCCGCAGGACACCGTGCTGGGCATTCCGGAGAACATGTTCTCGGACGAGGCCCGCCACCTGCTGGGCGCGGGCGGCATGTGGCGCGCGTACCTCGACCGGCTGCGCCCGCCGCTGACGATAGGTCATGAGCGTCGCCTGGACGTGCTGGTCAGCCGGCGCATGGGGCAGAAGGTGCTCGATCGCCTGGTCGCGCCGCTGACGGCGGGGGTGTACGGCACGACACCCGACCAGATCGATGTGGATGTCGCCGCGCCCGGCCTGAACGCCGCCCTCACCCGTGCCGGCTCGCTGTCGGGTGCTGTCGCCATCCTGGCCGCCGAGCGCGGCGATGGGCCCGCCGTGCGATCGTTCGTCGGCGGGATGGGCAGGCTCGTCGACGCGCTGGCAGAGCACCTGACGGCTCGCGGTGCGCGTGTGCGGGTGGATGCCGCAGCCACCGCGCTCGAAGCTCCCGAAGGCGGCCGCACCCGGTGGATCGTGCACACCGCGACCGAGTCGGTCGCATCCGCCGAGGCCGCCGCACCCGGCGACGAGGGACGGCAGCCGGAGGAGTTCGACGCCGTCATCGTCGCGACCGACGAGCGCGCGGCGCGGATGCTGCTCGAGCCGGTCGTCGACCGGCTCGCGACCGCCGAGGCCGGCACTGCGGTCGACGGGGGCGCGACCGCCGAGGCCGGCACGGCCATCGAGACGGTCACCCTGGTCGTGGACGCGCCGGCTCTGGACCAGGCCCCGCGCGGTGCCGAGATCGTCGTCGCTCCCGGCGCGAGAGCGGCCGCGAGCGCCCAGCACCTGACCGCGAAATGGGCCTGGCTTTCCGAACAGGCCGCTCGCGAGGCACCGCACCGACACGTTCTGCGCGTCACGTTCGGCTCGGGATCGACGCCGCCCGCCACAGCCGCACTCGACGACGCCTCGGCGATCGAGCTCGGGCGGGCCGAGGCATCCGCTCTCTTCGGCGTCGAGCTGGACGCCGCCTCCGTGCGCGCGGCGACGCGTCAGCGCTTCGTGCTCGCGCCCAACCCCGCCGTGCGCGGACGCGCGGCCGAGGCCGCACGGGTGCGCAACGCCGTCGAGGCGCTGCCGCGGCTGGCCGTGACAGGGGCGTGGGTCAGCGGAAGCGGGCTGGCCCGGGTGGTGCCCGACGCCTCGGCTGCGGCCGACCGGCTGCGTCGACGAGCGCTTTTCGGCGATCGTGCGCCGGGGTGAGAGGGTGGATGCCTGAAACGGCATACAGCGTTACCCTGGGGTGAGGCAACGAGGTGAGGAGACGCGATGAGGGGCAAAGTCGGACTCGCGATCGGGCTGGCCGTCGGCTACGTCCTCGGAACGCGAGCGGGGCGCGAACGGTACGAGCAGATCAAGGAGCAGGCCGAGAAGCTCTGGAACCTTGAGCCCGTGCAGGATCAGGTCGACAAGGTGAAGGATCTCGGCAAGTCGGCTGCGATGGCGGTGCCCAGCATGCTGTGGGACGGGGCTGTCAAGGTCGCCAAGGCCGCATCCTCGCGCGGAACGGCCGGCGAACGACTGGATGCCGCCGTCGATGCGGGGCGTGAGTCCGCCGATGATGTCGCGGCGGCGGCGAAGGTCATCGCCGACGACGCGAGGCGTGCCGCCCGCAACCGCGACAGGGACTGAGATGCCCACGTCACGGAGGTATCGCGACAGGTCAGCGGACGGCTTTCTGACCCTCATCGGCGATCTGCCCGAACTCGTGCGCAATCTCGTCGTCGCCGAGATCGACGCGGCCAAGACCTGGGTGCGTCGGACGGCGAAGGATGCCGGGATCGGCGCGGGCTGGATGGCGGTGGCACTGTTCTTCCTGTTCTGGTCGGTGCCGGTGCTGCTCGGATTCTTCGTCGCGGGTCTCTCGTCGTGGTGGCCTGTGTGGCTGTCTGCGCTGGTCGTGTTCGGCATCGGCCTGCTGCTGGCGGTGGTGTTCGCGCTGCTCGGCCTGCTGCGGTTCCGCCGGCTCACCCAACGCCAGAATCCCGGCCAGGCCGTCGCCAAGGACGTGAAGATCGTGAAGGACGTGACCGATGAGTTCTGACTCCGTCATCCCCCGCACCGCGGTGCCCATCGACATCCAGGACCCCGTCCAGAAGGCGCGCGCGGAGCTGAAGGCGGCGCTTTCTGCGATCGAAGAGAAGGCGAATGTGCCCAAGCGCGTCGCACGGGCCACCGGCGAACGCGTGGCTGCGGCGCGAGAGCTCACGAGGAAGAGCCCGGCGCTGGCTGCGGTCGGAGTGGTGGGGGTTGCCACCGTGGTGGGAGTCGCCGTGTGGGGGCTGGTCAAGCTCTACACGCGGTGACCTGCGATGCGTAGCACAGCCGAGCGGGGTATGCTCGGCTGTTAGGCAGTGGCAATGGTGCGAGTGCTGCCGACGGCGCGAACCCGAGACGCGCATTGTGCGCGCCGGGGCCTAAGTCGCCCGTCGGCTGCTCGAGATGGGCGGCCGGCGTCGAATCTGATGAGCCGACCCCACCCCGAACAGCACATGATGAACCCAGTCACATCGCATCCCGCGGCCGATACGGCCAAGCCATTGGACGGATGGCGCGTCCTCGTGCCTCGAGGCGGCCCGTGGGGTGATTCCGTCGCCGCGACACTGCGCACCCAGGGGGCGGTGCCGGTGGTGGCGCCGCTGATCAACTTCGCCTCACCCGACGACCTCAAGCCGCTCGAGCGGGCTCTGGGTGAGCTCGCCGACGGCGCCTATGACTGGGTCACGCTCACCAGCGCGACCACTGTCGACGTGCTGTTCGCGTATCGGGCGAAGATCCCCGCCGGCACGAAGGTCGCCGCTGTCGGAGAGACGACCGCCGCCGCGCTGCAGTCGGTCGGCTACGACGTCGACCTCGTGCCCGCGAAGGACAACTCCGCCGCCGGCATGGCCGAGGAGCTGATCGCCCTCGAGGCCAAGCCCCGCCACATTCTGACCCTGCGCAGTGAGATCGCCAAGCCGGTGCTGACCAAGCGTCTGATCGCCGCCGGCCACGACGTGCACTCGGTGGTCGCATATCGCACCGTCGGCGTGCCCGTCACCGAGCGCATCGCCCGAGACGTCGCGAACGGTCGGATCAACGCGATCCTCGTGACCAGTGGATCGGTCGCCGAGCAGGTGCGCACGCAGTTCCGCGACATCCCGGACGAGACCCTGATCGCGGCGATCGGGCCTCGCACGGCGAAGGATGCCCGCAAGGCCGGGCTGAACGTGGACGTGGTCGCCGAGCGGCAGACCGTGGACGCCCTGATCGACGCGGTGTCGCAGTTCTCCCTGCCGCACGCGACCGACGAGTTCCACTTCTGAGGCGCGCGTGACCCGCGTCGTGATCCTTGCCGGTGGTGTGGGCGGCGCGAAGTTCACGCTCGGCGTGCGCGCAGCCCTCGCACGCGGCGGTGATCCTGAGGCAACGGTCGTCGTGAACACCGGCGACGACCTGTGGCTGTCGGGCGTGCGACTGCAGCCCGACATCGACTCGGTGCTCTACGCGCTGGCCGGGCAGAACGACACGCAGCGCGGGTGGGGCCGCGCCGGTGACACCGAGCGCGTGAACGCCGAACTGCAGGCGTGGGGTGCGGGCTGGCCGTGGTTCACGCTGGGCGACCTCGACCTCGGCACGCACCTGGCGCGCACCGGCTGGCTGCGCGAGGGACTGTCGGTGACTGAGGTGGTCGCACGACTGTCGCGGCGCTGGCCGATCGGGGTGCGGATGCTGCCGATGACCGACAGCGAAGTCGACACGCACGTGCTGCTGGCACGCGGCGATCGTATGCATTTTCAGGAATGGTGGACGCGTCATCGCGCCGCGCTCGCGCCGGTCGCATTCGAGAACCCCGGGGTGCAGGATGCCGTGCCCGCACCGGGAGTGCTCGAGGCCATCGCCGAGGCCGACGTGGTGCTGCTGGCTCCGTCGAATCCCGTCGTCTCGATCGGCCCGATCCTGGCGGTGCCCGGCGTGCGCGATGCGCTGCGCCGCGCCCCCCGCGTCGTCGGTGTCGCCGGGATCATCGGCGGCACGGTGGTGCGGGGCATGGCCGACGTGTGCCTGAGCGCGATCGGGGTCGACACCCGATCGGATGCTGTGGCCGCACATTACGGTGCACGCACGGCGGGCGGGCTGCTGGATGCCTGGGTCATGGCCGAGGAGGACGCGGCGCTCGCGCCGGCGGTGCAGGCCTGCGGCATCCACCCCGTCGTCGCGCCGCTGTGGATGACCGACGCCGCCACGACCGAGGCTGTCGCCCAGGCGGCATTGCAGGCCTGAGGCCTCGAACGGGTCATCGCAGCGCGCTGGTGCGGGGGCCGAGCCCGAGGGCGGACGCCGCGGCCAGCTGCTCGACCGTGTCGACATCGCGCTGCAGGCCGGGTGCGGCATCCAGCGGCACGCAGCCCAGTGCGCGGTGGCGTGCGTACGAGTCGGGACCGAACGCCGAGGCCCAGGGGACACCCTCGCGCGCAGTGACCAGGGTCGAGCCGGTGCCTTCGGCATCGGCGACGACGGCGCGCTCGAGCCCCTGGGCGGACCGCAGCGCTGCGGTGAGATCCGCGGGCCGCAGCGCGGGCAGATCCCCGAGCATCGCCGCGTGATGACCGGGGGCTGCAGCATCCATCCCCCGCGCGATGGCGGCGTTCAGCCCGGCCGGCGCGCTCTCGTCGACCACGCGCGCCCCGAGCTGCCGGGCGGCGGATGCGATGCCGGGGTCGGCGGTGACCACCACGACCGCGCATGCGTGCCGGGCGGCATCGATCGTGTCCAGGGCGATCGCGCGCGCCAGCGCCGCACGGTCGCCGGGGGCACCGGCCAGCCGGGACTTGCCGTGCGCGGCGGGCTTGACCGGGATGACGACCGTCCACCCCGTGCAGAACTCATCCATTCCGGCGATCAGCGGGCCTCCTGGGTGAGGTCAACGCGCGTTGTGCGCGCACAGTGGTCGAGTTATGAACACGTCTGCCCGTTCACTGCCCGTACTGCCCGAATTTCGCGCGCAGTCGCGGCAGGATCTCTTCGCCGTACATGCGCAGGAACTGCTCCTGGTCGACGCCGGGATCGTGGAAGACCAGGTGGCGGAAGCCCAGCTGAATGTACTGCCCGATCCGCTCGACGTGCTCGTCGGGGTCGGTCGAGACGATGAACCGTGACGCGACACGCTCGATGGGCAGCTCGGCCGCGCGCCGCTGCATCTCGATGGGGTCGTGCACATCGCGCTTCTCTTCCGGCGACAGGGCCAGGGGCGCCCAGAATCGGGTCTTCTGCAACGCCGTCTCGCGGTCGGGGTGGTACGAGACCTTGACCTCCATGAGCGTGTCGACGGCTGCCGCATCCCGCCCCGCCTTCGCAAGGCCCTCGTGCAGCGCGGGCAGCAGCGTGTCGGTGTACAGCGCCGGGTCCTTGCCGCTGGTGGTGATGTAGCCGTCGGCGATGCGGCCGGCCAGACGCGTGGCCGCCGGCCCTGACGCGCCGATGTAGATCGGCACCTCGTGTTCGGGCCGGTCATAGATCGTGGCGTCCTTCACCTGCCAGAAGTTGCCGTCGTAGGTCACGCGCTCGCCGCGCCACAGCTCGCGGATCAGCGCGATCGACTCCTTGAGCCGCTGGAAGCGCTCGGGCGAGTCGGGCCAGTCCAGCCCCAGCGTCACTTCGTTCAGCGCTTCGCCCGTGCCCACTCCCAGGATCACCCGGTCGGGGTAGAGCACCCCGAGCGTCGCGAACGCCTGCGCGATCACCGCCGGATGGTAGCGGAACGTGGGGGTCAGCACCGACGTTCCGATCAGCACGCGCTCGGTGCGGGCGCCCAGAGCCCCGAGCCAGGGCAGGGTGGCCGGGGCGTGGCCGCCCTCGTGCATCCACGGCTGGAAGTGGTCCGACAGGAACACCGAGTCGAAGCCGACCTGTTCTGCCAGTACCCCGAACCGCAGCAGGTCGGCCGGTCCGAACTGCTCGCTCGAGGCCTTGTATCCGAACCGCAGCGTCATCGTGCACCTCTTTCGATCGTGACGGGCAGGAACTCGCCGCCGTCGGTGTCCAGTCGCGCCCGGAACGCGTCGACGGTCCCGGGCCACAGCAGTGTCAGTCGCCCTGAGCGCTCGTCGACGTACCAGTTGTCGCATCCGCCGCTGATCCACGGCGTGGATGCCGCTGCCCGGTCGATCTCGGCGGTGTAGGCCGCCTCGGCGGCGGGATCCACGCGCAGCACCCCGCGCCGGGCCCCGAGCGCGCGGGCGGCGTACGCGGCCTGCGCCTCCATCATCAGCACCGACGAGTTGTGGCCGAGTGACGCGTTGGGCCCGTCGAGGACGAACAGATTCGGAAAGCCGGCCACCACGGTCGAGGCGAACGCGGTCATACCGCCGGACCAGTGCTCGGCGAGGGTCTCGCTCTCACCCCGGACCAGGTCGGCATAGGGCTGCTGCGTGGACTGGAACCCGGTCGCCAGCACGATCGCATCCACGTCGTACCGGGCCCCCGACCCGCCGGTCAGCGTCGTGCCGTGCACGGCGGTAAGCTCCGACGGCTCCAGCCTCACCGCGCCCGAGGCCAGGGCGGGATAGAACGTGTCCGACAGCAGCACACGCTTGCACCCGAACGCGTAGTCGGGGGTCAGCTGCCGGCGCAACACCGGATCGGGCACCTGGGCGCGCAGATGCGCGAGAGCGATCTGCCGCGCGGCCGCGGCGGCATCGGCGTCTCCCGAGCGTGAGGCGAACCGCGCCTCGCCCTCACTGTAGAGCCGATCGCGCAGACGCCGCAGCCGAGCCGGGTCGGCGGCGAACGCGGCACGCTCGGCAGGAGAATACGGCCGGTCATCGCGCGGCACGATCCACGCCGGCGTGCGCTGGAACAGCGTCACCTGGGCGGTCTTGGCCAACTCGGGCACCAACTGCACGGCAGAAGCCCCCGTGCCGATCACCGCGACGCGAGCGCCGTCGAGGTCGGCGGCACTGTCCCAGCGCGCCGAATGGAACAACGGGCCCGAGAAAGACGAAAGACCCGGAATGTCAGGAATGCGAGGCTCGGTGAGCCGACCGCACGCGAGCACGAGGGCGCGGGCCTCGAGCTGCCGACCGGTCGTCCCCGACGACGGTGAGCCGCCCGTGAGGACGAGCCAGCGGTCGGCTGCGGCATCCCATTCGGCCCCCAGCATCGGAGTGCTCAACCACGGCTCGATGCCCTCGGCTGCGGACACGCGTTCGAGGTAGGCCCGGATCTCGGCACCGCGACCGAACACGTTCGACCAGTCGGGGTTGGGATGGCCGTCGAAGGCGTACAGGTGGCTCGGAATGTCGCATGCCACACCCGGGTAGGTGTTGTCACGCCACGTGCCGCCGAGGGAGGAGGCGCGCTCGATCATGACCACGTCGGTGATCCCCGCCCGGCGCAGCGCCATGGTGGCGGCAAGGCCGGCGAAGCCTGCGCCGACCACGACCACGTCATGCACGGACGGCCACCTCACGGTAGTCGGTCGTGCGGATGCGGAACGGCCGGAACAAGTGCGCGGCCAGCCGCGCGGCATCGGCCACCGGCAGTTCGCGGCCGTGCTCGATGCCAGCCTGCGGAAGCACTCGGCCGTCGAGCAGGGTGCCGCCGAGGTCGTCGGCGCCCGACTGCAGCAGCACCGCCGCCGTGTCACGCCCCACCCGGGGCCACGGCACCTGGATGTGCCGGATGCTGCCGTTCAGCAGCAGCCGTGAGACGGCCACCATCGCGCGGTGCTCATCCCGCGCCGAGCGACCCGCCACCAGAGGCACGCCGCCGGCGGGTTCGGGCAGCGGGATCGGCACGAACTCGGTGAACCCGCCGGTCTGGTCCTGAATCGCCCGCAGCCTGCGCAGGTGTGCGATGCGCTCGGCCGCCGTCTCGACGTGGCCGTAGAACAGCACGCTCGTCGAGCGGAGCCCGGCCCGATGGGCGGCGGTGATCCCCTCGATCCAGCGGTCGATCTCGAGGTCGCCGGGGGCGACCAGTGTCCGCACCCGCTCGCTGAGCACCTTCACGCCGGTGCCGGGCACGGTGTCCACGCCCGCGTCGCGCAGACGCGCGAGAGCCTGGTCGAGCGAGAGCACGGTGCGGTCGGCGAAGTCCCAGACGTCCTGGGGACGGTACGCGTGCAGGTGGATGCCGGGGGCCGCCCGCTTCACGGCGCGTACGACGTCCAGGTAGGCGGAGGGGTCAGCGGACTGTGGGATCCGGCCCTGGATGCACAGCTCGGTGGCGCCGAGGTCCCACGCGTCGGCGGCGATCGCGCCGACCTCGTCGAGCGTGAACGCGGCCGGGTCGGCGCGGTGCTCTGCGCCGTCGTTGCTGCGGAGGTCGGTGCTGCGGGCGTCGGTGCTGCGGGCGTTGGTGCTGCGGGCGTCGGCGCTGCGGAGCCCGGTCGTGGTGAGATTGCGGTTCACGACGATGCTGACGGCCTCGCCGACCGTGTACCTCCGCACGTCGTCGGCGGACTGTGTCACCGCGTCGAGGTCGGTGCCGACCGCGCGCAGCAGCCGCTCCCAGTCGGAGTCGTCGAGCGCGGCCGGATCGGCCGCCGCGTCTTCGGCGAGCCGGGCCGGCGTGCCCGGGCGGCCCGGACTCGACGACCCCGCGTGCCCATAACTCCGTCGAACTGATCCGTTCTGCCGCGAAACGCCCGCTTCCTGGGCCGAAGTGTGCGGATTGGCTGAGTTGTGGACGCCGGTCGTCTGGTGACCGATCCGCGGGAGGTCGGCAGCCGGGGCACCCGGAGCCGAGGCCGCCGCAGGCCGCGCATCCCGCGCGAGACCGGTCTCGGGGTCGGCCAGCGCTGCGACCGCGGAGTGCAGGGCCGGATCGATCCAGGTGTCGGCATCCCGAACGAAATGCGGGTGCGCGGTGAGGCGCTCCTGCAGCGCGAAACCTGCCGCGGCGGTGTGTGCGGCCAGTTCGTCGATCTGCGGCCACGGCCGCTCGGGGTTGACATGGTCGGCCGTCAGCGGCGAGACCCCGCCCCAGTCGTCGATGCCGGCGCGCACGAGCAGCTCGAGCTCGGCGGCATCCGACAGGTTCGGCGGCACCTGGATGCGCATGTCAGGGCCCATCACGAGCCGCGCGACGGCGATCGCCGCGAGGTATTCGCGCGGGTCGGCGTCCGCTGCATCGCGCATGGCCGTGCCGGGCTTCGCGCGGAAGTTCTGCACGATCACCTCTTGCACGTGCCCGTACCGCTCATGCAGATCGCGGATCGCGATGAGCGACTCGGCGCGGTCGCGCAGTGTCTCGCCGATGCCGATGAGCACACCGGTGGTGAACGGCACGCGGGCGGCCCCGGCATCCTCGATCACCTGCAGCCGAACCGCCGGATCCTTGTCGGGCGATCCGTAGTGCACCTGGCCGGGCTCTTCGAACAGGCGCCGCGACGTCGTCTCGAGCATCATGCCCATCGACGGGGCGACCGGGCGCAGCAGGTCGAGCTCGGGGCGGCTCATGGCCCCCGGGTTCGCGTGGGCGAGCAGCCCGGTCTCGGCGGTGATCAGCCGTGCCATGTCGGCGACGTACTCGAACGTCGAGGCATAGCCGTGCTCGTCCAGCCAGGTGCGGGCGGCCGGCCAGCGCAGCTCCGGACGCTCGCCCAGCGTCAGCAGCGCCTCTTTGCAGTTGAGGGACTGCGCGTGCCGGGCGACCGTGAGCACCTGCTCGGCCGACATGAACATCGGCTTGTGCAGTTTGGCCAGCTGGCCCGGTGTGTCGACGAACACGCAGTAGTGGCAGCGGTTGCGGCACAGCGTCGTCAACGGCAGGAATGCCTTGCGCGAGTAGGTGATGACGCCGGGCCGGCCGGCACGGGCGAGGCCGGTGTCACGAACGGATGCCGCGACCTGCAGCATGCGATCGCGGTGCGCGTCCTCGGCCTGCGCGAAGGCCTGCAGCAGGGCTTCGGCTTGGGCCGCGTTCAGCCGTTCGCCCTCGGCCGCTGCGGCCAAGGCATCGGCTGCGGTCGTGTGCACGTCGGAATCGATGAGCGTCACCGTCCCAGTCTCGCATCCGCCCGGCGGGCGGGCCGCCGCGCGTCGAAATCATGTGATCTCGACACCGACACATGCATTTGACGTCAAATCGATGTGTCGCCGATGAAGTCATATGATCTCGACGGCAGGGGACGGCAGGGGACGGCAGGGGGAGGCGGCGATCGTTGCGCCACTGTGAGCAAAATCGGCGGGATGCCGCGCCCCGGCGCTGGCACACTGGAGACATGGTGACGCTGCTTTTGGACTCGACCGCGCTCGAGGTCGTGCTGTCGTTCACCGAGCGCACCCTCGCCTTCCGCCGACACAAGCTGCAGATCGATCGGTCGTGCATCGTCAAGGTGCAGCTCACCGACGACGCGTGGACCTGGTTGCGCGGGGTTCCCGACCCGGGCACCTACATCCCGTCCGCGGTGGCGATGGGCACCTGGAAGTCGGCCGGCGGCCGTGACTTCGCGATCATCCGCCGTCGCAGGCCGAGCGTGGTGATCGATCTCGAGGGGCACGAGGAGTTCCAGCGCGTCATCCTGACCACGCGCCACGGGATCGCCCTCGTCAAGGCGCTGCGCATGGATGCCGGCGAAGAGCTCGAAGACGTCGCCGACATCGTCGCCGAGCGGCCCGGCCGCAAAGCGCGTGCGGCCAAGCCACGCCCGGCGACTGCCTGAGCGGCGCGCTCACTCCACGTCGCGACGCCAGCTGGTGAGATATCCGAGCACCAGCAGCACGATCGCGTACGCCAGCAGAACGACCCCGCCGCCCCACCATTCCAGATGGGCCGAGCCCGTTCCGCTGGCGCTCATCGCGGTGTAGACGCTGCTGCCCACGAGTGCATCACTCGCGGCTCCCGGCAGGAACTGCATGACCTTGTCGAGGTTCTCGACGAATGCCGCCGCCACCCGTCCGATCGGTTCGACGAACTGGGTGAAGGCGAGCACGACGACCACGGCGGCGACCTGGTTGCGTACCAGGGCGCCCACACCGATGCCGATCAGCACCCACAGGGCGAACGCGATCACGATGCGGCCGAACATGGCCCAGGTCTCCGGGGCGCCCAACTCGGCATCCTGTCCGAACCCTGCCAGGAATCCGGCCGCGGGTCCCACCGTGGCGATCAGGGCCACGATCGCGTACAGCACGCCGATGCCGATGCCCACCAGTGACTTCGCACTGAGCACCACACCGCGGCGCGGAGTTGCGAGGAACGTCGGAGTCAGCGTCTTGTGACGGAACTCGGCCGTCACCATCAGGGTGCCGATCAGCAGCGGGAAGACGTAGCCGATGGTGGACGCCAGGCTGTACAGGACCGAGGCGAGGCCCGTCGTGGGCACATGGCCGCCCCCTTCCTGCCCTGGCAGCGCACCGGCCGCGGTGGCAGCGAACACGAATCCGAGACCGGCCGCGGTCATGCCGATGTACACGAGAAGGATCAGTCCGAGCACCCACCACATCGCGGTGGTGAACAGCTTCGTCGTCTCGGCCCGGGTGGCGGCGCTCAGGCTCATCGCGACTCCCCTCCATCGTGGTCGGACGCATCGTGGGTGGATGCCTCGTCCGCGGCGTCTTCTGCTGCGGCGGCTTCTGCGGGGGTGTCGTCGGTGGATGCGGCGGTGGACGCATCGCTTTCGCCGGTGCTCCCGTCGTCGAACGCGTGGAAGAACGCGTCGGCGGCGATGTCGGAGTCCGTCTTCTGCTCGTGCGGAACGTCGTCGTTGAGGTGGTCCGGTTCACCGGCGATGTCGTCGATGTCGTCGTCGCCGATCGTCGGGGTCGTGGCATCGTCGGGCGCCGCCGTGCTCGAGAACATCTCGGGCTTGATCGCCGGCGCTGCCGGTGCCCACCAGTCGGTCGGCGGGTTCCACTCTCGTGGGCCGGTGGGCGGCTGGGGCTGCATCGAGGGAGCGACGGTCTCCTCTGCCGGTGCCGGTGTGTCTTCGCCTGCCGGCTCGGCCTCGGCCTCGGTTGCCGGCTCCGGCTCCGGCTTCGCCTCTGGCGCCGGGATGATGTCGATCACGCCGGTCGACGCGACGGCGAATCCGCCGCCCGGAGGCCGGGTCTCGGCGGGCGTCTGCGCCCGAGCGGCCGCGCGATCGGGCTCGGCCTCAGCCTCATCCGGCTGCGGCCGGTCTCTGACGGCGACGACACCGGTGGCGGCGGTGGCGACCAGTGCGGGCGGGTCCTGAGCGGGCGCTTCCTCGTCGGCACCGGCGCTGTCCGCGTGGTCGCCCGCGGCATCCGGCTCCGGCGCCGCTTCGGCCACCGCAGGGCCGGCGCCGGCCTGTGCTCCCGAGTCCGGCGCGGGCGCGCCGGCCGGTGCTCCCGAGTCCGGCGCGGGCGCTCCGGCCTGTGCGGAGGGGTGCACGCGCATGCCGCTGACCAGTTCGAAGAAGACCTGTTCGAGCGCCGGACCCCGACGCTGCAGCATCGACAGTGCCACGCCCGCGTCCGCGGCCGTGCGCCCTACCGCCGTCGGATCCACCCCGCGAATCGTCAGGCCGGACCGCAGCACCTCGTACGGCACCTGCGCATCATGCAGCGCGGTTTCGAGAGCGGCGCGGTCGGGGGAGTCGACGAGCGTCGCATACTCCGATGCGTCCGCGAGGTCTTCGAGCGCTCCCGCGTACACGATGCGTCCTTGCGAGATGATCAGCAGCTGGTCGACCGTCTGCTGCACCTCGGCCAGCAGGTGAGACGACATGAAGATCGTGCGTCCCTGGTGGGCGAGCTCGCGCAGCAGGCCGCGCATCCACGTGATGCCCTCGGGGTCCAGGCCGTTGACCGGCTCGTCGAGCACGAGCACTCCCGGATCGCCCAGAAGCGCGCCGGCAAGACCGAGCCGCTGGCGCATGCCGAGCGAGAATCCTCCGACCTTGCGGCCCCCCACGTCGGCCAGGCCGACCAGACCGAGTGCATCGTCGACGCGTGTCGCGGGCAGTCCGGCTGCGTGCGCGTAGACGGCGAGGTGGGCGGCGGCGGTGCGGCCGGGGTGGAAGCTGGATGCCTCGAGCACGGCGCCGACGGTCTGCAGCGGCTGCGTGAGCTTGCTGTAGGGCACGCCGCCGATCGTCGCGGTGCCGCTGGTGGGGCGCACGAGGCCCAGCAGCATGCGCAACGTCGTCGTCTTGCCGGCGCCGTTCGGTCCGAGAAAGCCTGTGACGGTGCCGGGCTCGACCCGTGCGGTGAATCCGTCGACGGCGAGAACCGAGCCGAATTGCTTCGAGAGCCCCGCGAACTCGAGCACCTGACCTTCTGGCATGCCGAACCTCTCTCCATCGCGGGCGCTGTGTTCCCATCTTGGCCGAAAACCCGCTCTACGTCTGGTACATTCTGTGGCTCTTTCGCGCCCGCGCACGCATCGCGACCTGGACGTCGCCCAGGTAACGTTGCGGGGGTGACAGAGTCGCCCGCAACGCCCGAACCCACCGTCATCTCCCGCACGATCGACAGGCTCGGGCGCATCACGCTGAACCGCCCGCGCGCGATCAACGCGCTCGATCTCGATATGATCCGGCAGGTCTCTGCCGTGCTCGACGATTGGGACCAGGACAGCGATGTCGAGGTGGTCGTCATCGACGGTGCCGGGGAGCGCGGGCTGTGCGCAGGCGGAGACGTACGCAGCCTGTACGACCAGATCATGGCAGGCCATCCGGACGACACGGCGGCGTTCTTCCGTGCCGAGTACGCGATGAACGCCCGCATCGCCGAGTACCCCAAGCCGATCGTCGCGCTCGCCGACGGCATCACGATGGGCGGGGGAATCGGCCTTGCCTGCCATGCCGCCATCCGGGTGGTCACCGAGCGCTCGAAACTCGCAATGCCCGAGACCCGCATCGGCTTCACCCCCGACGTGGGCGGCACGTGGCTGCTGGCGCGCGCGCCCGGGCGCGTCGGCGAGTACCTCGGGGTCACCGGGACGGTGATGGATGCCGCGGACGCGGTCTATGCCGGCTTCGCCGATCACGTCGTCCCCTCGGATCGCCTGGACGACCTGCGCGATGCACTCGCGGCCCGCACCGATTCGCCGACTCCCACCGGCACCGTGCAGTTGTTCGACCAGGCTCCCGAGCCGTCGCGGCTTCAGGCCGCGCGCCCGTGGATCGACGACGCGTTCAGTGCCGACACGATCGACGAGGTCGTGCGCAGGCTGCGCGCGCGGCCCGAGCCGGAGGCATCGGCCACCGCCGACGTGATGGACGCGCTCTCGCCGACCGGAATGGCCGTGACGCTCGAAGCCGTCCGCCGCGCGCGAGTCCTGCCCGACCTGCGGGCCGATCTCGTCCAGGATTACGGCCTGGTGATGTGGTTCGGGCGGACGCAGCCCGATCTGGTCGAGGGCATCCGTGCGCAGCTGGTCGACAAGGATCGCAACCCGAAATGGAGCCCCGCCGCGATCGACGCCGTGACGCCCGAGATGGTTGCCGCGGCATTCGAGCACACTCCCTCCTTGCCGCTCTGGGGCTGAGCACCGGGCGCGCTGCGAAAGTCTGACACGGACCCCTGTCGCGGCGGCCTGGCGCGGGGCTAGACTCAGGTGTCTGCGTTCTGGGGACTTCGTGTCGAGTGCGCAGCGACGACACCGGCGAACGCGCCTTGCGCGTGTCCGCCGCTCGACGCCGACGTTGATCGCCTACGTCGCCCGGCTGAGCCGGTGCCGACCTATTGGGGATACAACGGAAGAGGGACTGATGAAGACATCAGTGAGCTGGGGACTGCGGACGGTGACGGGACTGGCCGCCGCGGCCACGATCGGTGCTCTGGGCATCATGGGAGCAGGAGCGGCGGTCGCCGACACCGGCTGTCAGATGGCCGGGGACTCGGGCTTCACCGCGGCGGTGGTCGCCCATCAGGGGCAGACGATCAAGAACACGACCGTGGATGCGGCCGGCTGCGACGTTGGCGTCTATGTGGATGTCGCGAACGTCACGATCAACGGTGTGAAGGTGACCGGTGCGAACGCGGCCGGCATCCTCGCTGAGCACACGACCGACTTCACGGTCATCAACTCGACGGTCGCCCACAACGGGTTCCATGCCCCGGCGGCGCCGACCCCGCCCGGAACTCCGCCCGCGGCCGGTCAGCTCGACCAGGCGTTCGCCATCAGCCTGTTCGGAGTGTCGCACGCCACGGTCAGCCGCAACACCGTGTACGATAACGGGCGCGGCGGCATCGGCGTCATGGACAACGGGCCCTTCGATCCTGGTCGCGTCGTCGGCCTGCCGACATACGCCGAGAACGTTCCGGTCAGCGATGTGATGGTCAGCCGCAACACGCTGTGGGCCAATTACGCGGGCTGCGCCATCGTCGTGTCGGCGTTCAACACCGGCAACACCGTCAATGACGTCACCATCACCCGCAACACGATCCACGGCACCACCGGGGATGCCGGAAACGTCGGCGGCATCGTGGCGCAGAGCAACGGTGTGAACAGCGTCGTCAGCAACATCATGATCAGTCGCAACACCGTCACCGACTCCGGTGAGGCCGGTGCGATCGTGCACGCTGCCGCTGCCGGTTCGATGACGAAGAACGTCACGGTCACCCGCAACGTCCTCTCCGGAAACAACTGGATGGCCGAGCACACGATCGGCGTCGAGGTCAGCTCGCGGGTGATTCCGGCCGACCTGGGCCAGAAGAACGTGAACACGGTTGTCACTCGCAACACGATCAGCAACCAGTTCTACGGCATCTGGACGCAGGGCCCGGACACTCCGGTCATCGCCAGGAACGACATCACAGTCACTGCCGGCGGTGCGTCGGTTCACTTCGAGTGACTGGCTGACAGCCTCTGAAACACGAAGCGGCTACCCTGGTTCCGGCCGGGGTGGCCGCTTCGGCGTGAGAGGAGGCGCAGTGTTCGACAGTCCGCTGTCGGCGTCGGCATACGACGTGCTCGGGGTCGATCCCACGGCCGACGATGAGGTGCTGCGCAAGGCCTATCGCCTGCGGTTGCGCCAGACCCACCCCGACACCGGCGGCGAGGCGGCCGTGTTCATCCAGGTGCAGCAGGCCTGGACGCTGGTCGGCACGGCCGACGCCCGCGCCGCTTACGATCGCGGGCACGGCTTCGAGGCGGATTCTTCGGCGACGAGGCCCGCGCAGTGGAGCGGCTGGCGAGCCTCCACCGCGCGCCCCGACAACCGACCGCGCGCTCGCTCCCACGGTCAACCGGGTGGCAGGCGTCGGGAGCAGTTCCTCACTCTGATCCGCGAGTGGGCAGGTCGCGGCGTCGACCTGCCCGACCCCTACGACCCCGCACTCGTGCGCCGTGCACCGATCGAGATCCGGCGCCTGCTTGCCGACGCCCTGGCCGAAGAGGCCACCGCGCGCATCGTCGCCGAGCTCGGCATGGGTTACACGGTGTGGCACGATGTGGCCGCCGGCCGTCAGCCCGACGAGAAGGTCGATCACGTCGTGCTCGCGCCCAGCGGCCTGTACGGCATCCTCTCCGAAGACCTCGGCGGACCGGTTCGGGTGCGTCGCGGGGAGCTGGTGGGGGATGCCGTGGCCGGAGCGCCGATCGCAGACCTGATCGCCGGCATCCGCACGATCTCCCGCGCCGCCCACGTGCGCTTCGGCGGCGCGATCGTCGTCCTGCCCGACGACGACGTCGTGCAGACGGTCGAGGAGCTCGGCAAGGTGCGCGGCGTGCGCACGGTGCTGGCGGCCCGCGGCGCACTGGCGAACGTGCTGCGCCGCGGAGTGAGCGGCGCACCCGAGATCGGCGGCAACGAGATCTTCGACGTGCGCACCCGCCTGGACCGGTCGCTGCGCTTCGCCTGACGGCTCAGCCGATGCCGAGCAGCTCGACCGGGTGGGTCAGCCGCCACCACAGGTCGGGGCCGTCGACGTCTCGGGTGAGGATCACCTGCACGGTTGCGGCATCCACCGGCCCTTTCGCCGTCAGCGACCCGACCACGTCACCCTTCGCGCGCTGATCGCCGAGCTTCAGGACGGACGTCGCCGTGGACGTGGCGCCGTTCCACAGGGCGACGCGTGCATCGGCGGAGGTCACGACCGGCACCGCCTCGCCCCAGGAGGTGCGCACGACGCCCACCGTGGTGCCGGCCGGCAGCACGGGAGCGGCCGCGAGCTGCTTCTCGACCTGCACCAGCAGTGCGCGGGCCGTGGAGTTGCGGGTCTTCTCGTTCGGCTGGTGCAGGGTCACCGCGTCGATCTGCACCGTCGTGTCACCGACGGTCACGTCTTTGCTGACCAGCAGGTTGTAGCCGTCGAGGGTTCCTGTCTTCAGACCCACGACTCCCTTGTCGCCGATCAGGCTGTTGGTGTTGTCCACGAGCCCGGCGCCGGGCAGCTTCACCGACTTCTTCGCGACGATCTCGGCGATCACCGGATTGTCCATCGCGGCGTGCGCGAGCCGGATGAGGGCCGCCGGCGTCGCCCGGTTGCCGCTGTCGATGCCGGTCGGGTCGGTGATCGAGATGCCTGAGATCTGGTGTGCGGCCAGCCAGTGCTCTGCGGCCGACGAGAAGGCCTGGGGGCTCGGCCACAGGTTGTAGACCAGGCGTGTGGCGTAGTTTCCGGCCGAGCCCAGCAGCATGCCCTCCAACAGCTGATACTGGGTGAGTGTGCCGCCGGCCGGCACGTCCAGCGCCGACTCGTTGCGCCGCAGGAACTGCCAGTACTCGGCGCGGTCGCTGTAGGTGAAGCGGTACGTCGGGCCGCTCTGCCCGACCTGCAGCGGCATGCGGTCGAGCACGACCAGGGCCGTGACGACCTTGGTGATGCTCGCCATCGTGACCGGGTCGTCGGCCGAGGCCACCGTGGTTCCGAGGCCTTCGACGGCAGCGGCGGCGAAACCTGACTTCGGCCAGGTGAGGGATGCCGCCGGCGCGGCCGGAGCGCTCACCGAACTCGCCGTCAGCGTGGGCTCCACGGCCGTCAGCGGCCACACGCCCATCGTCACGCCGTACGCGAGCAGCAGCGCGAGCACGAGTCCGATCGGCACGAGCACGCCGGGTCGCAGTGGCGAGCGCCGCGGACGATCGCTCAGCAGCGGAGTCGCAGTGCTGGACACGTCGCTCGAGACGGTCGCAGAGGCGGTCGCGGTGGTGGTAGGCGACGCGCCGTCCCACCAGTTCAGAGCCTGCGCAGTACCCGCTGCAGGTCGAGTCGGTCCGCCGGGCGTCGCATCGGCAGAGATCACCTGTCCACGCTATCGGACCTTGCCTATAATGAGCGGTACCACCACGGGAGTCCGGTGTGCCGGGCTGAGAGGAAGCGACCACGCTTCGACCGTCGAACCTGATCTGGGTCATGCCAGCGCAGGAAGGAGTCATCATGCACGCATCCGTGTCCGCAGAGCCTCAGGCCGCGACATCCGCTCATCGTTTTCAGTGGCGCGTCGTCGACATCGTCGTGGGCGCCGTTCTCGGTGTCGCCGTCGGCCTGATCTTCTGGGCCTGGAACACGATCGGCTACGCCTGGTTCGAAGCCGCCGACGCGTTGACGCCGGGGCTCGGCGGCATCGCCGTGGGCATCTGGCTGATCGGCGGGGTCATCGGCGGGCTCGTGATCCGAAAGCCCGGGGCCGCCCTGCTGGTCGAGGTGGTCGCCGCGATCGTGTCGATGCTCATCGGCAACGTCTGGGGCGTGTCGACCGTTCTGGAAGGGATCGCCCAGGGGGTGGGCGCGGAGCTCGTCTTCCTGCTGTTCTTCTATCGTCGGTTCACCCTGCCGGTGGCCGTGCTCGCGGGCATCGGTGCAGGGCTGGGCGCCTGGATCTTCGAACTGTTCTACGGCACGTCGCCGAACATCCTCAAGACGGTCGAGTTCAACCTGATCTACCTGGGCACGATCCTCATCTCGGCCGTGGTGCTGGCCGGAGTCGTGGGGTGGATGCTGGTGCGGGCGCTGGCCGCGACGGGAGCTCTGAGCCGGTTCGCGGTCGGGCGGGAAGCGCGCGAAGAGGTCTGAGGTGACCCGTCCGGCGCGCGTCGAGGCGACGGGGTGGGGCTGGCGCTACGCCGGCCGCAAGGCACCCGCCGTCCGTGACGTCACGTTCACGATAGAACCCGGCGAGCGGGTGCTGCTGCTGGGGGCGTCCGGTGCCGGCAAGTCGACGCTGCTGCTGGGCATCGCGGGGCTGCTCGGCGGCGCCGACGAGGGGGAGCTGAGCGGCCGCATGCTCGTGGACGGCGCACCCGCGCAGAGCCAGCGCGGCCGAGTGGGGCTCGTGCTGCAGGACCCGGATGCCGGGGTCGTGCTGTCGCGGGTGGGCGACGACGTCGCCTTCGGGTGCGAGAACCTCGGGGTGCCGGCATCCGAGATCCCCTCCCGCGTCGCCGAGGCGCTCGATGACGTCGGGCTCGACGTGCCGCTGGACCGTGCTACCGCTCAGCTGTCGGGCGGGCAGAAGCAGCGGCTGGCGATCGCCGGGGTGCTGGCCATGCGGCCCGGAGTGCTGCTGATGGACGAACCGACCGCCAATCTCGATCCGACCGGCGTCGGCGAGGTGCGGGATGCCGTGGCACGCGCGGTCGCGGCGACCGGGTCGACACTGGTGGTCATCGAGCACCGCACCGAGGTCTGGGCGGGCCTGATGACGCGCGTGATCGTGCTCGACGCCGCCGGCGGAGTGCTCGCCGACGGCGCGCCGGACGAGGTCTTCGCCGCGCAGGGCGATGCGCTGGCCGCGGCGGGAGTGTGGGTGCCGGGGCGCGGTATCGACCTGCCCGAGCTCGCGGCGGGGGCCCCGGCCGACGCGCAGCCTCTGCTGTCGGCGCGCCGGCTGGCGGTGTCGCGGGATCGACGCACACCGGTGCGCGGTGATCTCACGTTCGACGTGTCCGGGGGCGCTGCGACCGTCGTCACCGGGCCCAACGGCATCGGCAAGTCCACGCTCGCGCTGACGCTGGCCGGGCTGCTGCCGGAGTTCGCCGGCGAGGTGGTCTCATCCGCCGCGCTGGCGGGCGCGCGCGGGCGACGGCCTTCGCAATGGCGCTCGCGTGAGCTGCTGACCCGCATCGGCACCGTGTTCCAAGAGCCCGAGCATCAGTTCCTCACCCAAACCGTGCGCGACGAACTGGCAGTCGGTCCGCGGGCGCTCGGGTTCGGCGCCGCGGCCGTGACCGGTGTCGTCGACGACCTGCTCGAACGGCTCGGGCTGCACGCCCTCGCCCGTGCGAACCCGTTCACGCTGTCGGGCGGACAGAAGCGCCGTCTGTCGGTGGGGACCGTGCTGGCCACCGGCCCCCGCGTCGTCGTGCTCGACGAGCCCACCTTCGGTCAGGACCGCCGCGGCTGGATCTCGCTCGTCCAGCTGCTGCAGGACGAGATCGCACGCGGCACCGCCGTCGTGGCGGTCACCCATGACGAGGCCGTCGCCCGGCACCTGGGCGGGCAGCGGCTGCAGCTGGCGGCCGCAGAGGCGGTGGCCCGATGAGTGCGGTGACCGAGCGCGCGAAGACGGCCGAGAGACGGGGCGAGGCACCGCGGGCCTGGCTCGACGGTGTCAACCCGGCCACGAAGCTGCTGCTGGCGCTGATCCTGTCGGTGCCGCTGCTGGCCTCGATCGACCCCGTCAGCGCCGTGGTCGCCGTCGCCCTGCAGGTGCTGTGCGTGCCGCTGACCGGCATCAGACTGCGCACCGTGCTGCTGCGGCTGCTGCCCGTGCTGCTGGCGGCTCCGATCGCCGGCGTCAGCATGCTGCTGTACGCCGATCCCGGCGGAACGGTCTATTGGTCGTTCTGGCACGCCACGATCAGCGATGCGTCGATCGCGCTCGCCGTCGCCGTGAGCCTTCGCGTGCTGGCCCTGGCGCTGCCGACGATCCTGCTGTTCGGGCGCACCGACCCGATCGAGCTTGCGGCCGCCCTCGCCCAGATCGTGCACCTGCCGACGCGGTTCGTGCTCGGCGTGCTGGCCGGCACGCGCACACTCGGGCTGTTCCTGGAGGACTGGCGGTCGATGCAGCTTGCGCGCCGCGCGCGCGGCGTCGGCGACCGCGGAGTCATCCGGCGGTTCTTCTCGATGGCGTTCGTGCTGCTCGTGTTCGCCGTGCGCCGCGGGACCACGCTGGCCACCGCGATGGAAGCCCGCGGCTTCGGCGCCCCCGGCACGCGCACGTGGGCGCGTCGGTCGACGTTGAGCGCACGCGATGCCGTCGCCGTGGTCGGCGGCGTGCTGCTCATTGCGGTGGCACTGGCCGCCGCCGTCTGGGCCGGGACGTTCCGCTTCGTCTGGTCCTGAGCTCCGGTCGGCACCGGACCCGGCGGTCGCCGGGCACAGCTGCGGGGATCGTGGCCGACACGCCGTCACCCCAGCATCCCACCCCGGCGTGTCGAGAACATCCCCGCTCGTGTGCACACCGCGGGCCGCGACAGTTCGGTCACGTCGCGTTCCACAGGTCGCGGTAGTACGCCAAGCGCTCGCGGTCGGGGGCGACGCCGTATGCCTCGATGAGCGCGTCCTCCCAGCCCGGACCGTAGTTCCACTCGGTGCTCATGGACGCCGCCGCGATGTCCGCCCAGCGGTCGGCCAGGCCCAGCCCGCCCAGGTCGACGTGCGCGATCGGCTCGCCGGCGTCGTCGAGCAGCGTGTTCGGACAGCACGCGTCGCCGTGGCACACGACGAGGACGTCGACGGGCGGGGGAGTGCGCAGCGCGTCGGGGACGAGGATGCCGCGGGCCGTGGCATCCTGAATCCGCTGCTGGACGCCCCAATCGAACGGACACTCGTCGACAGGCAGGGCATCGTGCAGGGCCCGAAGCCCCCGTCCGACCGCGCGCGCGGCCGTGGCCGGGTCGGCGATCCAGCGCGGGTCGACCGCAGAGCGCCCGTCGATCGCGGCGGTCACGAGCCACGTGTGGGTCGAGTCGCCGCCGACGTCGAGCACGCGCGGCACCGGCGTGAACCGCGCGGCCCACGCCAGCCGTTCGGCCTCGGCGGCGACATCGAGTTCGGGATGCCGCGGCCCCCACTTGATGTAGCGTCTGTCGCCGGTGCGGAAGGTGATGCCGCCCAGCTCGTTGCGCCACACCGGCTCGAGCTGCGCGCCGCGCGCGAGCGCGCGCACGGCCGCGGGGACCGGCACCGGGGCGAGGGGAATGCTCACGGGTTCCATCCTGCCGGGTGCCGGCGGCGGGTGCTTCCGGGGAGGCCGGCCCGTCGAGAACGCACAAACTGTGCATGTGGGGGAACCGCATGTGGTGCGACATCCGACCCTGGATGCGGGAGAATATCGGTGGTGGTTCGGGTGCTGGGATCCGAGCCGGGGAACGGCGGGTGCGCAGGCGCCCCGGGGTGACTGTGAAGAAGCGGTTCTGGCGGCGTCCTGTCGTCTGGGTGGGTGTCGGCGTGTTCGCCGTGGCGCTGGCCATCGGCGTCGCCAATACGGGTTCGGGCGCACCGGGAACGGCGCCGTCGAGGCTCGCAGAAGCCTCGTCGAGCACGCAGAGCGCCGGTGCGACGCCCACCGCCATGCCGACGGCATCCACTGCCACGCCGACGCCGGTGCGCACCCCGTCGGCGCGACCGCCGGCGACGACGGGAACCGCCCTGGCGCTGCTGCAGACGCTGCCGGTGAAGGGCCGCGCACCCAAGACCGGCTATGACCGGCCCGTCGTGTTCGGGCAGGCGTGGAAGGACGTCGACCGCAACGGCTGCGACACCCGAAACGACATCCTGCGCCGTGACCTGACGCACGTCACGATCAAGGCCGGCACGCACGGCTGCCTTGTGCTCACCGGCACACTGCACGATCCGTACACAGGGACCACGGTCACGTTCCAGCGCGGACGCGGCACGTCCAACGCCGTTCAGATCGACCACGTCGTGGCCCTGATGGACGCGTGGCAGAAGGGCGCGCAGCAGCTGAGCCAGGTCCAGCGCGAAGAGCTGGCCAACGATCCGCTGAACCTTCTCGCGGTGACGGGCCGGGTCAATGAGCAGAAGAGCGCAGGGGATGCCGCGACCTGGCTGCCGCCTGCCAAGGGCTATCGGTGCTCCTACGTCGCACGTCAGATCACGGTCAAGGCGAAGTACCGCCTGTGGGTGACCGCGCCCGAGCGCGACGCCATGACCCGGATCCTGCAGACCTGCCCGGCGCAGAAACCGGCCACCGCGGGCACGATCGCGCTGATGCCGGATGCGGTGGGCACCGCACCCGTCCCGGCGCCGGTCACGTCGGCACCAGCCACGTCGGCGCCGGCCACGTCGGCACCGGCCAGTCCGAAGGTCGTGCATCCCGGGGCGTTCTGCAGTCCGGTCGGGGCGACCGGCGTCACGGTGAAGGGAACGCCGATGACCTGCTCGATCAAAGCGGGTACCACCCGTGCGCGCTGGCGGGCTGCCTGAGTCGGTCGCACACCACCCGCTGCACGCACCACCTCGCCGCGGTGCGCAGACATCCGCCGCACGCTCGCGTTGACTCGACCGAACCCGACCCGACCCGGCGCGGGCTCAGCCCTGAAGCGCGTCGCGCAGCAGCCCGGCGTGGGTGTGCTGCTCGTCGTGTGAGCTGAACAGCAGTGTGACCACGTCGTGCCCGGCGATCTGCTCGCGCAGCGATGCCAGGGCGGCCTGGTTGTCGGCCAGCTCAGCCGTGTAGGCCTTCTCGAACTCGTCGTGCGGCAGGTCTTTGTGATGGAACGCCTTGCGCAGTTCGCCGCTGGGGGCGACGTCCTTGTCCCACAGGTCGATGTCGGCCTTCTCCTTCGACAGCCCGCGCGGCCACAACCGGTCCACCAGCACGCGGAACCCGTCGGATGCGGCCGGCTCGTCGTAGACGCGCTTCACCCGAATCTCCATGCTCCCAGTCAACACCCGCCCGGGCTACTCTGGGCACAGGTGCCGATGACGCACAAGCTGGCACCGAGTCCCGCGTATGCTGGCACTCAATGTCGAAGCCGGCGCAGCCGGAATGTCGAAGCCGGTCCTGCCGGCGGGTTCGAAGGAGAACGCATGGAGATCACGGGAGCATCCGCCCTCGTCACCGGTGGCGCAAGCGGACTGGGACGTGCTACCGCCCGGCGCCTGGCCGCCGCCGGCGCCCACGTCACGATCGTGGACCTGCCGGCCTCGGCGGGCGAGCAGGTCGCAGCCGAACTGGGCGGCGCTTTCGCCCCCGCTGACGTCACCGACCCCGAGCAGGTCGCCGCCGCCGTGCAGGTCGCCGCCACGGCCGGCCCGCTGCGGGTCGTGATCAATTGCGCCGGCATCGCGCCGCCGGCGAAGGTCCTCAACCGCGAGGGCAACCCGTCGCCGTTGGCCGCATTCGTCAAGATCATCCAGGTGAACCTGATCGGCACCTACAACGTCATCGCACAGGCATCGGCCGTGATGAGCAAGACCGACCCGACCGCCGGCGGCGACCGCGGAGTGATCGTCAACACCGCAAGCGTCGCGGCGTTCGACGGTCAGATCGGCCAGCCGGCGTATTCGGCCAGCAAGGGCGGCATCCACTCGATGACGCTGCCCATCGCCCGCGAACTCGCCCGCTACGGCATCCGGGTGTGCACGATCGCCCCCGGCATCATGGAGACCCCGATGCTCGCAGGTCTGCCCGAGGCCGCGCAGGCCTCGCTCGGCCAGCAGGTGCCCTATCCGGCGCGGCTGGGCACGCCCGACGAGTACGCGAGCCTGGCCCTGTCGATCATCGACAACGGCTACCTCAACGGTGAGACGATCCGCCTCGACGGGGCGATCCGGATGGCGCCGAAATGACCGACCCGATCCTCTTCTCGGTCACCGACGGCCTTGCCCGCATCACGTTGAACCGTCCCGAGCGGCTCAACGCCTTCAACGCCGATTCGGCGCGGACCTGGGCCGACATCGCCCGCGAGGCGACCACTCGTGACGACGTCGGGGCGATCATCGTGGATGCCGCGGGCCGCTCGTTCTGCGCCGGCGGCGACGTGCGCGACATGGCCGAGAAGATGGGCTCAGGCGCCGACATCACCTCGCTGGCCGAAGTCATCAACTCCGGCATCCGCGCCCTGGTCGAATCGGCGGTTCCGGTGGTCGCCGCAGCCCACGGCACGACCGCCGGCGGAGGCCTCGGCATTCTGATGGCCAGCGACTACGCCGTCGTCGGCGAGGACTCGCAGATCGGCAGCCTGTACGCCAACGTCGGCCTGACCCCCGACCTGTCGGTCTCGGCGCAGCTGTCCCGTGCGGTGGGCGAACGGCGTGCGCTGCAGCTCGTGCTGCAGGACCGCATGCTCTCGGCCGCCGAGGCGCTCGAGTGGGGTCTGGTCGCCGAGGTCACGGCCCCCGACGCCGTCGGACTGCGCGCCGAAGAGATCGCGCACTTCTGGCTGTCGGGCGCCCGCGGCGCGTACGGTCAGGCCAAGCGGCTGGTCCGCTCGCAGCGCAGCCGCACGTTCGCCGAGCAGTTGAGCGAAGAGGCCCGATCCATCGGCGCCGCCTTCGACACCCCCGAAGCGCAGGCACGCATCCGCGCATTCACCCAGAAGCGCTGACGCTCTCCACTCCAGAGGACCGACATGACCGACAAACTCCTGGCAGGCAAGACGATCCTGATGTCCGGCGGCAGCCGCGGCATCGGCCTGGCGATCGCCCTGCGGGCCGCGCGCGACGGCGCCAACATCGCACTGCTGGCCAAGACCGACACGCCGCATCCGAAGCTCGAGGGCACGGTGCACACCGCCGCCGAGCAGATCCGCGCCGCCGGTGGCAACGCCCTGCCGATCGTCGGCGATGTGCGCAACGACAGCGACGTGTCCGGCGCGGTGCTGACCACGCGCGGTGAGTTCGGCGGCATCGACATCGTGATCAACAACGCGAGCGTGATCGATCTGTCGGGCTCGCTGGAGCTGGCCGCCAAGAAGTACGACCTCATGCAGGATGTCAACGTGCGCGGCACATTCATGCTCTCGCGTGCTGCCCTGCCGCAGCTGTCGGATGCCGCCAACCCGCACATCCTCTCGCTCTCGCCGCCGCTGAACATCACTGCGCGCTGGCTGGGTGCGCACACCGGGTACACGCTGGCCAAGTACGGCATGACGATGGCGACGCTCGGCCTTGCCGCCGAGTTCGCCGATCGGGGGATCGCCGCCAACACTCTGTGGCCGCGCACCACGATCGCCACCGCCGCCGTGCAGTTCGCCCTGGGCGGGGACCGGATGATGAAGGTCAGCCGCACTCCCGAGATCTACGCTGACGCGGCCTACCAGGTGATCACGCAGCCTTCGCGCGCATACACGGGCCGGTCGCTGATCGTCGAAGACGTGCTGGCAGCGGCCGGGGTCACAGACCTGTCGGGCTATGCCGCCGTGCCGGGAACCCCCGACGAGGCACTGTTCCCCGACATCTTCCTGGACTGACCGAGCGCGTCCTCGCTCAACGACCGAGGAGTCCGTGCCGGGCGAACGCGGCCCACACTCCGTCCTCGGCGACCGTCCCCGTGACCTCGTCGGCGATCGCGCGCACGTCGGCTGCGGCATCCCCCATCGCAATGCCGACCCCGACCGTCTGCAGCATCTCGATGTCGTTCATGCTGTCGCCGATCGCGATCGACGACGAGACGGGCACGCCGAGCCGCTCGAGCAGCAGTGTGATCGAGGTGCCCTTGTTCATGCCGCGCAGGCTCACCTCGCCGCCGGAGGAGTCGAGATAGGGGATCGACCCGGTGATCACATGGAACCGCTCGCCCAGTCCGTCGCGCACGAGGCGGTAGGCCGAGGCATCCCGCCCCAGGAACGTCGCCTTCGCGATCGTGTCGGTGGGCGCGGCGCCGCGGTACGTGAAGGCGGTCGTGAGCCGGACGAGGCGCTGGGCGGATGCCGCGGCCAGCCGCGGATCGGGGCTCTCGCGCTGCAGGATCGGCCTCATGCGCGCGAGCAGCCCCGCGCTCGGGTAGGCGTCATCGAACGCCTGCAGCGTGTACTCGAGATCGTGCGCCGTGAAGAACGAGACCAGGGTCTGGACGTCGGCGGGCGCCATCGCGCGGGAGATCAGCAGCGCCCCGTCGGACTCGATGAATCCACCGCCGGCGGAGATCACGCCGTCGAAGCCGACCTGCAGCACGTGCGGCAGGATGCTCGCACGCGCCCGCCCGGTGCACAGATACACCCGGTGCCCGGCCGCGCGGGCGCCCCGGACGGCGGCCACGGCCGAGTCGGGCAGGTGCTGCGCGTGATCGACCAGCGTGCCGTCGATGTCGAGGAAGACGACGCGGGGTGCCGGCGTGGCCATCAGACGCCGTAGTCGGCGCGCACGGTGTCGCGCAGCTGCGCGCTGCAGGCGGCGACGGCGGCGCGCCAGTCCGTGATCGCGTCGTCCTGCGCGCGGTCCGAGACCGCTTTGAGCACGCGGATCGGCACGCCGAACTGCGCGGCGACCCACGCGTAGGCGTAGGTCTCCATGTCGACCAGGCGTGCACCCAGCGGCAGGATCGCCTGCACGGCTTCGGCGCCGTCGACGAAGTGGTCGCCCGTCGCGATCGTGACCGCGCTCGCCGACGGCGATGCGCCGGCGACCGTCACCCGCGCCGGCAGCGATACGTGCTGCCCGACCACACCGTCGATGTCGGTGACGTCGTGCTGGATCGCCGCGTCGATGTCGTACACCGCAGGCTCCAATGCCGGGTCGATGGCCCCGGCCGTGCCGACCACCAGGACCTCCTCGTAGCTCTTGGCATCGAGGGCACGCGTCAGGGCGAACGTGGCCTGCAGCTTGCCGGGGCCGGTCACGAGCCGGTCGAAGCCGGGCAGGTCAGCGGGAAAAGCCACGAGTTCGGCATCCAGTGCCGCGACGAGAAGTCTCACTCGCCCATTCTTCCAGGCACCCGTAAGGATCAGATCGGGTCGCGGCTCAGACCCTCGCGTCGCTTCGGTAGCGTGAGCGGGTGATGCTGCCTGACCTGTCCGTGCTGGCGTGGCTCGCGCTCGCGGTCGGGGCGGCCGTGATCGGGCTGTCCAAAGCGGCGCTGCCGGGGGCGGCGACCCTGGCGGTGGCTCTGTTCGCCGCCGTGCTGCCGGCCAAGCAGTCCACCGGCACGATCCTGGTGCTGCTGATCGTCGGCGACGTCTTCGCGCTGTGGGCATACCGCCGGCACGCCGACACCCGCACCCTGATCCGACTGGCGCCCGCCGTGATCGTGGGGCTCGTCGGCGGCGCGGTGTTCCTCGCCTTCGCCTCCGATGCCTGGGTGCGCCGGATGATCGGGCTCCTGCTGCTGACGGTGGTGGCGGTCAGTCTCTGGCGGCGGGCACGGCGGGCCCGGCGGGAGCCGGTTCCCGGCGACGCCGGTTCGCATCGGGTCGCCGCAGCCACCTACGGCAGTCTCGCCGGATTCACCACGATGGTGGCCAACGCCGCCGGGCCGGTGATGTCGATGTACTTCCTGGCCGCACGCTTTCCGGTCAAGGCGTTCCTGGGCACCTCGGCCTGGTTCTTCGCGATCGTCAACATCACCAAGCTGCCGTTCTCCATCGGCCTCGGCCTGATCACGCCGTCAGGGCTCCTGGTGAACGCGGTGCTCATCCCGGTCGTGGTGGCTGCCGCCTTCGGCGGTCGACTGATCGCGGGGCGCATCAGCCAGAAGCTGTTCGACCGGATCATCATCGCGCTGACGGTGGTCGGCTCGCTCTACCTGCTCGTGTGAACTCGGCGCCCCACCAGCATCCGCGCAGGCGTCTCGCCTAATCTGGACACATGACCGCCACGCCCGAGACTCCCCTGCGCACCCAGGTGCGGCCCAAGACCGAGGGGTGGACGCAGAAGAAGGATGCCGAGGGCCGGCCGCTGCTGCAGTTCGCCAGCCCCAGGCGGGGCAAGCCGCCCGTGCACCTGGCCGACCTCACGCACGAGCAGCGAATCGAGAAGGTGACCGAGCTCGGCATGCCCGGCTTCCGTGCCGCCCAGCTGGAGAAGCACTACTTCGTGCACGGTACGCACGACCCGGCCGCGATGACCGATCTGCCCGCCGACGGGCGCGAAGAGTTCGTGCACGGCATGCTGCCGCCGCTGCTGACCGAGGTGCGCCGGCTGCAGACCGACCGCGGCGACACCATCAAGTTCCTCTGGAAGCTGCACGGCGGGGCGCTGGTCGAGTCCGTGCTGATGCGCTACCCGGGCCGCATCACGCTGTGCGTGTCGAGCCAGGCCGGCTGCGGCATGAACTGTCCGTTCTGCGCGACCGGCCAGGCGGGGCTGACCCGCAACATGTCGGCCGCCGAGATCGTGGCGCAGGTGGTGCGCGCCAACCGGGTGATCGCCGAGGGCCAGCTGGGCGATCCGCGCGAGTTCGGGCACGAGGGCGAGCGGGTCTCGAACATCGTGTTCATGGGCATGGGCGAGCCGCTGGCCAACTATGCACGCGTCATGCAGGCGGTGCGCGTCATGGTCGACAAGAAGCACGGCCTGGGCATGAGCGCGCGCGGCATCACGATCTCGACGGTCGGGCTGGTGCCGGCCATCCGCAAGCTGTCCGCCGAGGGCATCCCGGTCACCTTCGCGCTCTCGCTGCACGCGCCCGACGACGAGCTGCGCGACGAGATGATCCCGGTCAACTCCCGCTGGAAGGTCGATGAGGCACTGGACGCCGCGCGGGAGTACTTCGAGAAGACCGGTCGCCGAGTCTCGATCGAATACGCCCTGATCAAGGACATGAACGACCACGGCTGGCGCGCCGACCTGCTCGGCGAGAAGCTCAACGCGCGCGGGCGCGGCTGGGTGCACGTCAACCCGATTCCGCTGAACCCGACCCCCGGGTCGGTGTGGACGGCATCCACCCGGGCCGCGCAGGACGAATTCGTGCGCCGACTCGAAGCCCACGGCATCCCGACCACGATCCGCGACACCCGCGGAAAGGACATCGACGGCGCGTGCGGCCAGCTGGTGGCCACCGAAGCCGACCAGCAGGCGGCCGAGGGGACCCCCGCCGAGGTCTGAGCGGACCCCGCGTCCCGCCCGTGTGCTTCTCGGGTTGCCGACTTTCAGTCGGCAGCTGTGACCGCTCTTCCTGTGGCGAATGGTCACAAGTGCCGACTGAACACCATCGGCCCGGGGCGCTTCGGCTCCGATGGCCTCATGGCCGCGATCATCGGCATCGTGGTCGCCGAGCGTGCCGACACAGCCGGCCCCGCCGCCGGCTGTGTCATCGCACCCGGTCCGGCACGAGTAGCGTTGAGGGATGGTCGAATATCGCCACCTCGGCAACAGCGGACTGAAGGTTTCGGAGATCACCTACGGCAACTGGGTGACGCACGCATCGCAGGTGGACGATTCCGCCGCGATCGCCACCGTGCATGCGGCGCTGGATGCCGGCATCACGACATTCGACACCGCCGACACGTATGCGAACACGGCCGCCGAGGTCGTGCTGGGCAAGGCTCTGGCAGGACGACGCCGCGAGGGGCTGGAGATCTTCACGAAGGTCTACTGGCCGATCGGCCCGAAGGGGCCGAACGACGCCGGGCTGTCGCGCAAGCACATCCGCGAGGGCATCGACGGGTCGCTGCGCCGCCTCGGGGTCGACTACGTCGACCTGTACCAGGCGCACCGCTACGACTACGAGACGCCGCTGGAAGAGACCATGCAGGCCTTCGCCGACGTCGTGCGACAGGGCAAGGCCCTCTACATCGGCGTGAGCGAGTGGACCGCCGAGCAGCTGCGCGATGCGGCAGGCCTCGCGAAAGAGCTGCACGTGCCGTTCGTGTCGAACCAGCCGCAGTACTCGATGCTGTGGCGCGTGATCGAAGAGAAGGTCGTCCCCACCAGCACCGAGCTCGGTCTGTCGCAGGTCGTCTGGTCGCCGATGGCGCAGGGCGTGCTCAGCGGCAAGTACCTGCCGGGCCAGCCGGTGCCTGCCGGATCACGGGCGACCGATGAGAAGAGCGGCGCCCAGTTCATCAAGCGCCTGCTGCGCGATGACGTGCTCGCCGCGGTGCAGAACCTCAAGCCCATCGCCGCAGACCTCGGCCTGACGATGCCGCAGCTGGCCATCGCGTGGGTGCTGCAGAACCCGAACGTCGCCTCGGCTCTGGTCGGGGCATCCCGCCCCGAGCAGATCGCCTCGAACGTCGCGGCATCGGGCGTGAAGCTCGACGGCGACGTCCTGGCAGCGATCGACGCGGCTCTGGGCGATGTCGTCGTGCGCGACCCGGCGAACACGTACGACGTCTCGCCCAAGACGCGGCCCTGACCCCGGGGGCTGCCGTGGTCACGACGAGCGCGGGACTGCTGCTGCACCGTCGCGGTGATGCAGGCGGCCTCGAGGTTCTGATCGCGCACATGGGCGGGCCGTTCTGGGCGCGCAAGGACGAGGCGGCATGGTCGATTCCGAAGGGCGAGTTCGATCCCGCGGTCGAAACGGCGATGGATGCCGCGACCCGCGAGTTCCGTGAAGAGCTCGGTGTCGATCCGCCCGCCGGGCCGTACGTCGAGCTGGGCACGTGGGCGTACTCGTCGGGCAAGAAGGTCACGGTCTTCGCCGCCGACGGCGTGGGGTTCGCGTCATCCTCCTTCTCCTACGGCACGTTCGAGATGGAGTGGCCTCCGCGGTCGGGGAGGCGAGCCGAGTTCGCCGAGGTCGACCGCGCCGAATGGATGCCGGTGGAGGCCGCGCGCCCGCGTCTGGTGAAGGGTCAGCGCCCCGCGCTCGATGCGCTGGTGAACTCCGTATAGCGCAGCGTCGGTGGCCTATGGCAAGCTAGAAGGTCCGCGCATTCGCGCGATCCCCCTGGAGTCGCTTGTGCTTGCGAAAATCCTCGTCCGCTACCTCAAAAAATACCGCTGGCTGCTGCTGGGCGTTCTGGTCTTCCAGTTCGCCTCGGCGATGGCCCAGCTCTACCTGCCCCGGCTGAATGCCGACATCATCGACCTGGGCGTCGCCAACGGCGACACCGCCTTCATCTGGTCGCATGGTGCGTTCATGCTGCTGATCTCCCTCGGCCAGATCGTGGCATCCATCGTCGCCACGTACTTCGCCGCCCGCGCGGCCATGGCGGTGGGCCGCGACATCCGCCGCGATGTGTACGACCGCGTCAGCGATTTCTCCGAGCGTGAGATCTCCGCGTTCGGACCGGGATCGCTGATCACCCGCAACACGAACGACGTGCAGCAGGTGCAGATGCTCGCGATGATGGGCGCCACCATGCTCGTCACCGCGCCGCTGCTGGCGATCGGCGGCGTCATCATGGCGCTGCAGCAGAACGTCGGGCTCAGCTGGCTGATCGCCGTGTCGGTGCCGACCCTGCTGATCGTGGCGATCATCGTCATCAGCCGCATGGTGCCGCTGTTCCGCCGCTACCAGACCAAGCTCGACGCGGTCAACCGCATCATGCGCGAACAGCTGACCGGCGTGCGCGTCGTGCGCGCGTTCGTCCGCGAGCGCATCGAAGAGGGCCGGTTCCGCGAGGCCAACACCGACATCATGATCGTCGGACGCAACGTCGGGTCGCTGTTCGTGCTGCTGTTCCCGATGGCGATGCTCGTGCTGAACGTCACCGTCGTCGGCGTGATCTGGTTCGGCGGCATCGCCGTCAACGACGGCTCGGTGCAGATCGGCACGCTGTTCGCCTTCATGCAGTACGTCGGTCAGATCCTCATGGGCGTGCTGATGGCCAGCTTCATGACGATGATGATCCCGCGTGCGGCGGTCTCGGCGGACCGCATCGGCGAGGTGCTGGATGCCGACACCTCGCTGGCACGTCCCGACAGCCCGGTGAGCGACTTCTCTCGCCCCGGTGCGGTGGAGTTCGACGACGTGACGTTCACGTATCCGGGCGCCGAGGCACCGGTGCTGCAGAACGTGTCGTTCCGTGCCGAGCCGGGCGAGACGGTCGCGATCGTCGGATCGACCGGATCGGGCAAGACGACGCTCGTCTCGATGATCCCGCGCCTGTTCGACGTGACCTCGGGCGCCGTGCGCGTGGCCGGCGTCGATGTGCGCGAGGCCGACCTCGACATGATGTGGAAGGGCATCGGCCTCGTGCCGCAGCGGCCGTTCCTGTTCACCGGCACCATCGCCTCGAACCTGCGGTTCGGGCGTGAGGAGGCCACCGATGCCGACCTGTGGGAGGCGCTGGAGATCGCCCAGGCGCGCGACTTCGTCGCCGAGAAGGAGGGCGGCCTGGCCTCGCGCATCGCACAGGGCGGCACGAACGTGTCGGGCGGGCAGCGCCAGCGGCTCGCGATCGCGCGCGCGATCGTGCATCAGCCCGACATCCTCGTCTTCGACGACTCGTTCTCGGCGCTGGACCTGTCCACCGATGCGCGGCTGCGCCAGGCGCTGTGGAAGCACATGCCCGACGTGACCAAGATCGTGGTCGCGCAGCGCGTCTCGACCATCACCGATGCCGATCGCATCGTCGTGCTCGATGACGGTCGGGTGGTCGGGGTCGGCGCACACGACGACCTGCTGGTCACCTGTACCACCTACAAAGAGATCGTCGACTCGCAGCTGGGGGTGCACGCATGAGCGCGCCCGACATGCTCACCGAGGAGGAACGCCTCGAAGAAGAGCTCGCCGAACAGGCGCGACTGAACGCCGACGACTGGAGCGGCGGGGTCGCCCCGGGCAAGGCCGCGAACTTCGGTCAGAGCTTCGGCCGGATGGTGGGGCTGCTGAGGCCCCACTGGATCGGCTTCTCGCTGGTGTCGCTGGCCGGAGCGGTCGGCGTCGTGCTGGCCGTCATCGCGCCGAAGGTGCTCGGGCAGGCCACGAACATCATCTTCGAGGGCGTCGTCTCGCTGTCCCTGGCCTCTTTCTTCCCGGCCGGTGCCACGCAGGCGCAGGTCGTGGCGGGACTGCGTCAGGGCGGTCAGAACGACATCGCGAACATCGTGTCGGCCATGGACGACTTCCATGTCGGTGAAGGCGTCGACTTCGATCGCCTGCGCTGGGTGATCATCGGGGTGCTGGCCATCTACGTCGTCGCGGCACTGCTGAGCTGGCTGCAGGGCTATGTGATCAACGTGATCATGGTGCGCACGATGTGGCAGCTGCGCGAAGACGTCGAGGCGAAACTGAACCGCCTGCCCCTGTCGTACTTCGACAAGGTGCAGCGCGGAGAGCTGATCTCGCGCGTCACGAACGACATCGACAACATCACCCAGACCATGCAGCAGTCGCTGTCGGGAGCGCTGACCAGCGTGCTGACCGTCATCGGCGTGCTGGTCATGATGTTCTCGATCTCGTGGCAGCTGGCGCTGGTGGCGCTGGTCTCGCTGCCGCTGATGGCGGTGATCTTCGGCGTCATCGGGCCGAAGTCGCAGAAGGCGTTCAGCGTGCAGTGGCGCAAGGTCGGTCGCTTGAACGCCCGGGTCGAGGAGTCGTTCTCGGGCCATGCGCTCGTGCAGGTCTTCGGCCGGGAGAAGGACTCGCGTGCGCAGTTCGCCAAAGACAACGACGAGCTGTTCGAGGCATCCTTCAAGGCGCAGTTCCTGTCGGGCATCATCATGCCCGGCATGATGTTCATCGGCAGCCTGACCTATGTCGGCATCGCGGTGCTGGGCGGCCTCATGGTCGCCTCGGGAAACCTGCGCCTGGGTGACGTGCAGGCGTTCATCCAGTACTCGCAGCAGTTCACCCAGCCCCTGTCGGAGCTCGGCGGCATGGCCGCGGTCGTGCAGTCGGGCACGGCTTCGGCGGAGCGGGTGTTCGACCTGCTCGATGCCGATGAGCAGCAGCCCGACGCCGACGACGCGCCCGAGCTGGTGCCCGGCCGCGGGGTCATCGAATTCGAGAACGTGGAGTTCTCCTATGACCCGACCCAGCCACTGATCCGGGATCTGTCCTTCCGGGTCGAGCCCGGGCAGACCGTGGCGATCGTGGGTCCCACCGGCGCCGGCAAGACGACTCTCGTGAATCTGCTGATGCGGTTCTACGAACTGGACGGCGGGCGCGTCCTGCTCGACGGGCAGGACACGTCTGAATTGACCCGCGACGACGTGCGAGGCCGCACCGGCATGGTGCTGCAGGACCCGTGGCTGTTCGCCGACACGATCCGAGAGAACATCCGCTACGGGCGGCAGTCGGCGACCGACGATGAGATCGTGGATGCCGCGTCCGCGACGCGCGTGGACCGCTTCGTGCACTCGCTGCCCGACGGGTACGACACCATGCTCGACGAGGACGCCTCGAACGTGTCGGCCGGCGAGAAGCAGCTGATCACGATCGCCCGTGCCTTCGTGGCGCAGCCGTCGGTGCTCATCCTCGACGAGGCGACCTCGTCCGTCGACACGCGCACCGAGCTGCTGCTGCAGCACGCCATGGCGGCACTGCGCGCCGGGCGCACCTCGTTCGTGATCGCGCACCGGCTGTCGACGATCCGCGATGCCGACCTCATCCTGGTGATGGAGCACGGCGACATCGTCGAGAAGGGCACGCACGACGAGCTCATCGCCCGCGAAGGCGCGTACTGGCGGCTCTACCAGTCGCAGTTCGAGCAGGCCGCGGCCGACATCGACCTCGAAGAGGCTGTCACGGCGGCGACGGCGTCCGTCCCGGTCGTGGCGGCGGCGGACGAGACGCCGGCTTGATTCACCGACCGGCCCTTCGTCTCAGTTCAGCGAGACGAAGGGCCGGTCGGCAAGAGCGGCAATGCCTCGAAAACCGTATTGAACTTCCCGTTCACACAGCCGTGAGAGGGCTTCGGGTCAGCGTGGCGGCAGCGGGCCACGAGTCCCTTCCTGCAGGCCGTTGTGTGAACAGGAGGGTGAATGCTGATTCTGAAGGTGTCGAAGCTGCGCAGCGGTTCGCGCTGTGGTGCGTCGCACTGTCACCCCTCGAGCGCGGCGCGCTCCGCTTCCCACTCCTCGACGAGCTCCGGCATCCGTCGCGCCATGAACCGCAGGAACGCCGACATCTCGGTCGCGTGGGCCGCAGCATCCGAGTCTTCCTGCTCGGCGTGGATCGTGTCGATCAGATCCGCCAGTCGTAGGTAGACGGGCGCATTCGCGGTCATCACCCCGAACCACGAGTCCGAGACCATCTCGTAGCGCTCGCGCCGGTGCCCGGGCAGCGACCGCCGGCGGATGAAGTGCAGCGTCTCGAGGTAGCGTACCGCTCCCGACACGGCGGCCGCGCTGACCCCCAGCCGGTCCCGCAGGTCGGCTGCCGTGTAGCCCTCTGCGGGGGCGGCCAGCAGCGCCATGAGCACGCGGGCCGGCATGCGGGGCATGCCGGCCACGCTCATCACCGAAGCGGCCTGCTCAGCGGCCTCGATCGCGCGGTGCTCACTCATCCGTTCGAATCTATCGGTGCCGGGTCATCCATCGGCGGCAAGCGGGCGGCGGCGCTGCAAGAGGAGGGATGCCGCAGCCCCGACCACGACGATCGCGACGAGCCACCACAGCCCGCGCGCGTCGACCTGCCCGCCCTCGATCACCGGGGTCACCCCGAACGGCGAGAGCCTGGTGGTCCACTCGGGCATGCCGAACAGCGGTCCGAACATGCCGAGCATCGTCGCGACCAGCACGAGCGCCCAGCCCAGACCGATCGTGGCCCGTGGCAGCAGCACGAAGATCAGCGCCGTGATCACCGTGAACACCGAGGCGGCGACGAACTCGCCCGCCCCGGTGATCAGTGATGCGCGGTACAGCTCCGACCCGCCGCCCTGCGCCGCGATGCCCACGAAGGCCGCCACGACGGCAGATGCCACCACGATGACGACGGCGAAGGTCGCCACCAGCAGGTAGTCCGCGAGCCACCGCACCCGGCCCACCGTGGTGGCCAGCACCGGCTCTGCGGTGCCGTGTGCTTCTTCTTGTCGCGCACGCACGAGGGTCTGCACAGCGCAGCACGCGGCGACGATGCCGAGCATCGTGAAGAAGATCGTCACGACCGACTCTTCGAGCGAACCGCCCTGTGCGAGCTTCTCGAGGATCTGCGCGACGGCGGGGTTGTCGCCCGAGATCTGGTCGACGAGACCCCCGAGGGTCGTGGCGAGAATGCCCACGATCGCCCCGCCCACGGCCCACCCGATGATCGAGCCCGACGCGAGCCGCCACACCAGCGCGTGCGCGCCGGACAGAGCCGGCCGCGCATGCGCCCTGCCCTGCCTGCCGGCGAAGAAGCTCGCACCGATGTCGCGCACCGACTGCAGCCAGGTCGCGGCGACGGCCAGAACGAGTCCCACCGCTGCCGCCAGCACGATCGGCGCGGCGTTGTCCGCGTCGAACGGACGAGATTGCTCGGCCCAGGAGAACGGTGAGATCCACGCGATCCACGCGCTGCTCGTATGCGTGAGGTCGTCGCTGGGTGTTCCTGCGGCGTTGCCGATGCCGCGCAGCAGAAACGTCGCCACGAGCACCCAGATCGTCAGGGAGTTCGCGCCGCGCGAGGTGCGCATCAGCTGGGCGGCGATCAGGCCGATTCCGAGGAACGCGAGGCCGGTGGCCCCGGCGGCGGCGCCGGTCACCCATGATCCCGCCGGATCCAGGCCCGTGGACACGAGCGCGAGAGCCGACAGCACCGCCAGCACGACGTTCGCGAGCACCCCGTGCACGATCGTGGCCACTGTGGGCATCGTGCGGCCGGCCGGGGTCGCCGACAGCAGCTCGGCCCGCCCCGCCTCCTCGTCGGCGCGCGTGTGCCGCACGGCGAGGAATGCGGACATGAGGGCGGCGAGGATCGCCAGCCACGGCAGCACCTCGAACGCGAGGAACGCCCCCTCACTCGTGCCCGCCGGCAGACCCCGGAACATCAGGATCACCGGGTTGGCCAGGGCGGCGGCCAAGATGTTCTGCCGGTCGGCGACCGTCGAATACGACTGGGTGACCCCGGCATAGCCGGCGTACGCCATGAGAGCGGTGCTGATGGTCCACAGCGGCACCTGCAGTGCGTCGCGACGCAGCCGCTGGCGCAGCAGCGCGAAAAGCCGCCTCATCGGCTCTGCCCCTGTTCGGCTGTCTCGAGACCTTCCGTGTCGTCGCCGTAGTGTCGCAGGAACAGTTCTTCGAGCGAAGGCGGCGAGATGCGCAGACCTTCGGCGCCGATCGCTGCGACGGCCGGCAGCGCCTGTGAGATGTGGTCGCTGTCGATCGTGAACCGCGCTCGACCCTCGTGGACGCCCGCGTCGTGGGCACCGGGGATGGTCGCCAGCCGGTCGGGCGTGAGGCCGTCGGCGACGAAGGACACTTCGGTGCGCGTGAGGTGGCGCAGTTCCGACAGCGTGCCGGAGTCGACGATCCTTCCGCTGCGGATGATCGAGACCCGGTCGCAGAGCTGCTCGACCTCGGAGAGGATGTGGCTGGACAGCAGCACGGTGGCTCCGGCATCCTTCACCCGCTGCACTTCGCGATGGAAGATCACCGACATCAGGGGGTCCAGGCCGCTGGTCGGCTCGTCGAGGATGTACAGGTCGGCCGGTACGGCGAACGCGGCGATGAGCGCGACCTTCTGCCGGTTGCCCTTCGAGTAGCTGCGGCCCTTCTTGCGCGGGTCGAACTGGAACTCCTCGGTCAGCCGGTCGCGTTCGGCACGGTAGGCGCGGTCGCGGTGGGCGGCGCCGCGCAGCCGGGCGAGAAGGTCGATGGCCTCGCCACCCGACAGGTTCGGCCAGACGCTGACGTCGCCCGGCACGTACGCCGTGCGGCGGTGGATCGCGACGGCATCGGTCCACGGGTCCATCGCGAACACGGATGCCTCACCGCCGGTCTTGCGCGCCAGGCCCAGCAGGATGCGGATCGTGGTGGTCTTGCCTGCACCGTTCGGGCCGAGAAAACCGTGCACCTGACCGGTCTGGACCGTCAGGTGCAGGCCGTCCAGGGCGTGGACGCGACCGTAGTGCTTGTGCAGGTCGCGAGTGTCGATCACTGTGGTCATGAGACGCGAGCGTACACGCATTTCACAAATTTGTGAACACGTGCGGTGCGGGATGCCGATTCTTGTCTTCGGCCGTCAGCCACCGGGGCAGTCGCCCGACGTGCCGAAGCAGACGTGCGTGTTCTCGAGCGCCGGCGCCTGCTCGTGCGGCGTGAACCGCCCCTGCGGGATTGGGAAGGCGAGCGCCGCGCCGAGTGCCAGCACGAGAGCCGCGCCGGCCAGCGCGGCCATGCCCCGGCGACGCCCGATCAATGCGAGCACGGCCGCTACCGCCAGCAGACTGAGTGAGCCCAGCGCGGCGAACTCGTAGCGGTGGATCTCGTCGACCGTGGGCATCTGCGGTCCATCGAGCGAGAAGTACACGCTGAAAGACAGCATCGGCAGGGCGAGTGCCAGTGTCGCGCCGGCCGCCAGGCACACGAGGGCCGCCGCGAACCAGCCGGTGCGCCGCCGCGGGTCGCGCCGACGATAGACGATCCCGGCGAGCGCTCCGACGATCGCGGCGCCGGTGAGTCCCGAGGCGTACCAGATCGGGAGGATGGGCACCGGCCCAAGGGCGAAGGCGCCGCCGGTCACCAGGGCGCCGCCGACCAGGCCGATCAGCGCTGCCGCCCCGATCGCGAACCAGGCGATGGCCGTCGCCGCCATGCGGCGCACCAGAGTCGCCAGCACCAGAAGCGCCACGAGCCAGGCGAGGATCGCCGGGCTCAGCAGGTATCCGGCGATGGTGGCCACGCCGATGACCTCGCCGGTGGCGATGAAGGCGTGCAGCATGGAGCCGGCCACGAACGTGGCGAGCCCGACCCCGAGCGTGACGACGACCTGTGTCCGAGCCGTGCCCTGCGGCGCGGCCTCGGATGGGGCAGCCACGGTGAGTTCGTCCATCGCTGGGGCGCTGTCACCGGTCGGGTGGGGTGTCGCATCGCTCATCGTCGAAGCGTAGCGGGGCTGGCTGAGATGGGCCGGAGCGCACGAATGTATACCGACGCATCGGCTTTGCCCATGCAATTGGCCTTCAAGCGTTACGTATGTATACACTAAGCGTAGACCACGGAACGGGGGTGTCCATGCGTGCGAGTGATCGGGCTTACCGGAGGCTGCTCGACGAGATCCAGTCGGGGGCGCTCGCCCCGGGTGCCGTGCTCGGCGAGGTCGAGCAGGCCGCCCGGCTCGGTGTGAGCCGCACGCCGCTGCGCGAAGCGCTCGGGCGCCTCGCCGCCGACGGCCTGGTCGTGCAGCAGTCGCCGCGGGTGACCGTCGTCAGTGAGATCGACGCCGACGACATCCGCGAACTGTTCGAGGTGCGCCGCGCACTGGAAGAGACCGCCGCGCGTCTGGCTGCGCAGCGGGGGGATGCCGCGGCCTTCGCCGCGCTCGCCGACGGCTTCGAGCGACTGCGCCTGGACGACGTGGAGTCCACCCCCACGCACGACGACCTGTTCTCCCGGTTCGACGCAGAGCTGGATGCTTCGGCATCCAACGACTATCTGACCTCGGCGCTGCGCACCATCCGCACACACTTGGTGCGCGTGCGACGCCTCGCGCGGGAGAGTCCCGGCCGGCTGTCGGCCGCCGTCGCCGAGCATCGCGCCATCGCCCGTGCGATCGCCGACGGTGACGCCGAGCGCGCCGCCCACGCCACACACCTGCATCTGTACAACGCGCTGGAGAGCATCCTCGACTCGATCGAGGGTACGCGACCCGTCTCGGTCGCCTCCGGCATGTCGGCTCGGCCTCCCCGGTCGCAACCGACGAACTCTCGAGAAGGAGCAGCATGACCGTCACACACCACGTCCGCGTCCACCGCAGCGACGAGGACCTGCCCCGCGAGGGCCAGCTCGCCTGGAAGATCGCCGAAGTCGCCGCCGATCCGATCCCCCTCGACGAAGACGTCGTCGCGATGATCATCAACCGCATCATCGACAACGCCGCCGTGGCTGCGGCATCCCTCACTCGTGCGCCCGTGAGCGCGGCACGCCAGCAGGCCCTCGACCACGCCGTGTCGATCTCGGGCGACGGCTCGACGGTGTTCGGCTGCCCGCTCGAGCGGCACACGAGTCCCGAATGGGCCGCATGGGCCAACGGCGTCGCCGTGCGCGAGCTCGACTACCACGACACGTTCCTGGCGGCGGAGTACTCGCACCCGGGCGACAACATCCCGCCGATCGTCGCAGTCGCCCAACACGCCGGCAAAGACGGTGCGGCCCTCGCCCGGGCGATCGCGACCGGCTACGAGGTCCAGATCGACCTGGCCCGCGCGATCAGCCTGCACAAGCACAAGATCGATCACGTCGCGCACCTGGGCCCGTCGGCTGCCGCCGGCATCGGAACCCTGCTCGACCTGCCCGTCGAGACGATCTACCAGGCCGTCGGCCAGGCGCTGCACACCACCACGGCCACGCGTCAGTCGCGCAAGGGCGAGATCTCGAGCTGGAAGGCCCACGCCCCCGCCTTCGCCGGCAAGATGGCCGTTGAGGCCGTCGACCGGGCGATGCGCGGCGAGACCAGCCCGTCGCCGATCTACGAGGGCGAAGACGGCGTGATCGCCTGGCTGCTCGACGGCCCCGACGCCTCGTACGACGTGCCGCTGCCGGCGCCGGGAGAGGCGAAGCGGGCGATACTCGACTCGTTCACGAAGGAGCACTCGGCCGAGTACCAGGCGCAGGCCTGGATCGACCTGGCCCGAAAGCTGCACAACGAGCACCCCGACGCGTTCTCACCCGACAACGTCGCCTCGGTCGTGCTGCACACGAGCCACCACACGCACTACGTGATCGGTTCGGGTGCGAACGACCCGCAGAAGTACGACCCGCAGGCGTCGCGCGAGACGCTGGACCACTCGATCCCGTACATCTTCACGGTCGCGCTCCAGGACGGCACGTGGCACCACGTCGATTCGTACCTGCCCGAGCGCGCGCAGCGTGAGGACACCGTCGCGCTGTGGCACAAGGTCACCACCGCCGAAGACGAGGAGTGGACGCGCCGCTACCATTCCGAAGACCCGAACGAGAAGGCGTTCGGCGGCCGCGTCGAGATCACCTTCGCCGACGGCGGGCGCATCGTCGAGGAGATCGCCGTCGCCGACGCGCACCCGCTCGGGGCGCGGCCGTTCGAACGCTCGGACTACATCCGCAAGTTCCGGATGCTGGCCGAGCCGGTGCTCGAGCCCGAAGAGATCGAGCGGTTCCTCGATCTGGCCCAGCGCCTGCCCGAGCTGTCGGCCGACGAGGTCAAGCAGCTCTCGATCGTCGCCAAGATCGGTGTGCTGGCGGCCGCGCCCGCCCCGAAGGGGCTGTTCTGATGCCGGTCGGACGTCGGACCCCGAACACAACGGCGGGGATCTTCACCGACGCGCCGTCTGCGGCATCCCCCTCCCCGCGTGTCGCGGAAGATCCCCGCAGCTGTGCACACGCCGCCCGAGAAGGAGACCGTTGATGCTCTACAGCCAGACCCCGCCCGCCGACAAGCGCCGCCTGCTGCGCGAACGGCTCGCCGCCGGCGAGCTGCTGCGCTTCCCCGGCGCGTTCAACCCCCTGAGCGCGCGGCTCATCGAGCGCAAGGGCTTCGAAGGCGTCTACATCTCGGGTGCCGTGCTCTCGGCCGATCTGGGACTGCCCGACATCGGCCTGACCACGCTGACCGAGGTCGCAGGCCGTGGCCAGCAGATCGCCCGCATGACCGAGCTGCCCGCGATCATCGACGCCGACACCGGGTTCGGCGAGCCGATGAACGTCGCCCGCACGATCCAGACGCTCGAAGACGCGGGCCTTGCCGGCACGCACATCGAGGATCAGGTCAACCCGAAGCGCTGCGGACACCTCGACGGCAAGCAGGTGGTCGACGAGGGCACGGCTGTCAAGCGCATCCGCGCGGCCGCCGACGCCCGCCGCGACCCGAACTTCCTGATCATGGCGCGCACCGACATCCGCGCCGTCGACGGACTCGAGGCGGCGACCGACCGTGCGAAAGCGCTGGTGGATGCCGGAGCCGACGCGATCTTCCCCGAAGCCATGCGCTCCCTCGACGAGTTCGCCGCCGTCCGGGCAGCGGTGGACGTGCCGATCCTGGCGAACATGACCGAGTTCGGCAAGTCCGACCTGTTCACCGTCGACCAGCTGCGCGAGGTCGGGGTGAACATCGTCATCTGGCCTGTCTCCCTCCTGCGGATCGCGATGGGCGCAGCGGGGCGGGCTCTCGATACGCTGATCGAAGAGGGCGCTCTCACCAGCAGGCTCGGCGAGATGCAGCACCGTGCCGACCTGTACGATCTCATCGACTACGAGGCCTACAACCACTTCGACACCGGCGTCTTCAACTTCCAGATCGCGCGATAGGAGAGCTCATGGCCGACACCGACATCAAGAAGGGTCTCGCCGGCGTCGTCGCCGACGCGACGGCGATCAGCAAGGTCAACCCCGACACGAACTCGCTGCTGTACCGCGGGTATCCCGTGCAGGAGCTGGCCGCGACCCAGCCGTTCGAGGCCGTCGCCTACCTGCTGTGGCACGGCGAGCTGCCCACCGCCGATCAGCTGGCCCAGCTGCGCGAAACCGAGCGCGCCCACCGGGCACTGACCGACGAGGTGCGCCGGGCGATCGAGCTGTCGCCGCTGGACGCGCATCCGATGGACGAGATCCGCACCGCCGTCTCGGCGATCGGAGCGGCAGATCTCGCCGGCATCGGCACCGTCATGGACGCGGTCGGCACGCCCGAAGAGAACCTGCAGCGCAGCCTGCGCCTGTTCGCCGCGATCCCCGCGATCGTCGCATACGGTCAGCGGCGCCGTCGCGGGCAGGATGCCGTGGCCCCGCGCGATGATCTGGACTACGCGGCGAACTTCCTCTGGATGACCTTCGGTGAAGAGGCCGACGATGTCGTCGTCGACGCGTTCAACCGCTCGATGATCCTGTACGCCGAGCACTCCTTCAACGCATCCACGTTCACGGCCCGGGTCATCGCGTCGACCCTGAGCGACCTGTACTCGGCCGTGGTCGGTGCGATCGGGGCGCTGAAGGGTCCGCTGCACGGCGGAGCGAACGAGGCCGTGCTGCACATCTTCGACGAGATCGGCGAGGCCGGCAACGTCACGGCCTGGCTCGACGAGGCGCTCGCCGAAAAGCGCAAGATCATGGGCTTCGGACACCGCGTCTACAAGCGCGGCGACTCGCGGGTGCCCACCATGAAGGCCGCCCTCGACAGTCTCGTCGAGCACTTCCAGCGCCCTGAGGTGCTCGCGCTGTACACCGAGTTGGAGAACCGGTTCGTCGAGCGCAAGGGCATCTACCCGAACCTCGACTATCCGTCGGGTCCGGCCTACAACCTGATCGGCTTCGACACCCTGACGTTCACGCCGTTGTTCGTGGCAGCCCGGGTCACCGGCTGGACCGCGCACATCATGGAGCAGCAGGCATCCAACGCCCTGATCAGGCCGCTCTCGGCGTACAACGGCGTCGACGAGCGGCACATCGAGGGCTACACCGCCGACACCGCGGCCGTCCACGTCGCCTCGCGCCCCGAAGAGGCCGCCGGCTGAGGCCGGGCGACGACACGCGGACCGAGCGGCCGTTTCGGGCATCACTGGCCGATCGCTCCTCGGGCCGCGGCATCCCACCGGGCCGTAGGCTCGGACCAGGAGGTCTGTCATGTCTCACGCCGTCATCGTCGATGTCATCCGCACGCCCGTCGGGAGGGGAAAGCCCGGGGGCGCTCTGAGCGGAGTGCACCCGGTGGACCTGTCCACCGTCGTGCTGCGCGCCCTGCTCGAGCGCAACGGGTTGGAATCCACGCAGATCGACGACGTGATCTGGGGATGCGTCAGCCAGATAGGCGATCAGAGCATGAACATCGCGCGCCAGTCGGTGCTGGCCGCCGGCTTCGCTGAGACGGTGCCGGCGACCACGATCGACCGGCAGTGCGGATCGAGTCAGCAGGCCGCCCACTTCGCCGCCCAGGGGGTGATCGCCGGCGCCTACGACATCGTGATCGCAGGCGGCGTCGAGTCGATGAGCCGCGTGCCGCTCGGGTCGTCGGCGCACGGCGGCGTGCCCAGCGACGGGCTGCGCGCGCGCTACCCCGACGGGCTCGTGAACCAGGGGGTCTCGGCCGAGCTGATCGCCCAGCGCTGGGGGCTCGGACGCGAGGAGCTGGACGTGTTCGCCGCCGAGTCCCATCGCCGGGCGACGGATGCCTGGGCCCAGGGACGCTTCGACAGCCAGATCGTCGAGGTGCCCGGCTTCGTGACCCCGGCATCCGGTGTTCCCGACGAGACAGTGCGTCCGTCGACGAGCGTCGAGGGGCTCGCGGGATTGAACCCGGCATTCCGCACCGACGAGCTGGCCGCGCGCTTTCCGCAGCTGGACTGGAAGATCACGCCGGGCAACTCCTCGCCGCTGACCGACGGCGCATCGGGCGTGCTCATCATGAGCGAGGAGAAGGCCGCCGAGCTCGGGCTGACCCCGCGTGCGCGGTTCCACTCGTTCGCCGTCGTCGGCGATGACCCGGTCATGATGCTCACCGGTCCGATCCCCGCCACGCAGCGGGTTCTCCAGCGCAGTGGACTGACAATCGACGACCTCGACGCCTATGAGGTCAACGAGGCGTTCGCCTCGGTGCCGATGGCCTGGACGCATGACCTGCACGCCGACCCGGCGAAGCTGAACGCCTGGGGCGGCGCGATCGCGCTCGGACACGCACTGGGCTCCTCGGGCACCCGCCTCATGGGGACGCTGCTGGCCACCCTCGAAGCGACCGGCGGCCGGTACGGTCTGCAGACGATGTGCGAGGGCGGCGGCATGGCCAACGCGACCATCATCGAGCGCCTGTAGCCCGCGCGCACGCAAGCACATGGACGCCAGAACAAATAGTAGGACGTCCATGTAAAATGATCGTGATGCCGACGGGGGCATCACCCCGCAGCCACACAATGGCCCTCGACGGGGACGACCGATGGGCGGTTCCACGATGAGCATGACGACGACCGAAGAACGACAGGCGATCCTCGAAGCGGTGCGCGACTTCGCCGAGAGCGAGCTGGCTCCGCACGCGCAGGAGTGGGATCAGGCCAAGCACTTCCCGCGTGAGACAGTCCAGCGCGCCGGCGACCTGGGGCTGGGCGGCATCTACGTCCGTGAGGAATCCGGCGGCGCGGGCCTTGGCCGCACCGAAGCGGTCGCGATCTTCGAGGAGCTCGCCAAGGGCGACCCTGCGATCTCGGCGTACATCAGCATCCACAACATGGTCGCGTGGATGATCGACACCTACGGTGACGACGCGCAGCGCGACCAGTGGCTGGGCCGGCTGATCGGCATGCACGATCTCGGTGCTTACTGCCTGACCGAGCCGGGGGTGGGGTCGGATGCCGCGGCCCTGACCACGAGCGCGATCCGGCAGGGAGATGAGTATGTGCTCACCGGCGTCAAGCAGTTCATCTCAGGTGGGGGCGAGGCATCCGTCTACGTCGTGATGGCCCGCACCGGTGAGCCGGGCGCCCGGGGAATCACCGCGTTCGTCGTTCCGGACGGACTGCCGGGCCTGTCGTTCGGTGTGAACGAGAAGAAGATGGGCTGGAATGCGCAGCCCACCCGCCAGGTCATCTTCGACGAGGTGCGCGTCCCCGTCTCGGCCGTGCTCGGAGAGGTCGGCAAGGGCTTCAAGATCGCCATGAACGCCCTCAACGGTGGGCGGCTGAACATCGCCGCATGTTCGCTGGGCGGGGCGCAGTGGGCGATGGAGAAGGCGATCCGCTACGTGCACGAGCGCTTCACTTTCGGCGAACCGCTCTCGGAGCGCCAGTCGGTTGTGTTCGCCCTGGCCGACATGGCCACCAAGCTTCAGGCGGGTCGGGCGCTGGTGCGGGATGCCGCGGCCGCGCTCGACGAGCACGCCCCCGACGCCGCGATGCAGTGCGCGATGGCCAAGCGGTTCGCGACCGACGCGGGCTTCGAGGTCGCCAACGAGGCGCTGCAGCTGCACGGCGGGTACGGCTACCTGCAGGACTACGGCATCGAGAAGGTCGTGCGCGACCTGCGCGTGCACCAGATCCTCGAGGGCACGAACGAGATCATGCGCGTGATCATCGGCCGCGAGCTGCTGCACGGCTGACCCGCCCCGTCCTCGCCGTCCTGCCGTTCTCGCCGTCGAAATCATATGCACTCGTCGGGCACACATCGATTTTGCGTCAAATGCGTGTGTTCGGGTCGAAAACATATGATTTCGACCGCGAGGCGGTCAGGCCAGCAGGTCGCGCATGCGCGCGGCCGCGCGGGCCGGGCCGGCAAGGACCGGGATGCCGAGGCGCTCGGACAGGGCTGCGGCCGCCGGTGAGATCGAATACTGCGCGAGCAGCACCGCGTCGATGCCGGCTGTCTCGCCCAGGGCCTCGGCGATGGCGACGGCCTGGGCCGCAGCATCCCCCGTCACGACCGCTGCGCGCGCAGCGAGTACGCTCACCACCTGCAGGCGGCCGTCGCCATGCCCCGCCAGGAATGCGTCGAAGCGGGCACGAGCGTCGGCCAGCGGGACCGCCAGCGACGCGACCAGGGCGATGCGCCCGAACCCGCCGGCGGCGGCATCGGCGAACGCGGCGTCGTCTGAGGCGAGCACCGGAACCTGTGCGCGCGCGGCGACGGCGTGCGCCACGGGGCTGTACATCGAGCACGTCAGCAGCACTCCCGCCGCCCCGTGACCGATCGCGTAGTCGATCAGCGCGGTCATCCGCTCGGCGAGCTCGGCGGTGACTTCCCCCGCCGAGAGCGCATCGGAGATGAGGCGATCATCGAGCAGGTTCCACAGCTCGGCGTCGGGGTACTCCGCGGCGAAGGCGCGCTCGGCCGGGGGAGCGGCGGCGGCCACGGCCCCGACCAGGGCGATGCGCGGGGCGGTCATTCCCCGACCAGAGCGATGCGCGGGGCGGTCATCGCTCGACGACCACTCCGTCTTCGTCGGCGGTGACCATCGCGCCCGGCCGGATCACCGCGCCGCCGATCGTGACCTCCACGTCGATATCGCCGACGCCGCCTTTGCCGCTTTTGCGCGGGTTCGTGCCGAGGGCTTTGATGCCCAGCGGCAGAGCGGCCAGCGCCACGCTGTCGCGCACGGCGCCGTTGATGATGACGCCGGCCCATCCGTTCGAGACGGCCAGACCCGCGATGCGGTCGCCCATCAGCGCGCAGTTCAGCGATCCGTCGCCGTCGACCACCAGCACCGCGCCGTGCCCGAACGTCTCGAGCAGACCTGCGAGCACGACGTTGTCTTCGCGGCACCGCACGGTGCGCGCAGGACCGGCGAAGCGTCGCTGCGCGCCGAAGTCGCGCCACAGCGCGGCCAGCGAGCTCAGGCGCTCGCCGCGCTCGTCCCAGAGGTCAGCGGTCGAAATGGTCATACCGGTCTCTTCTCTTGATCGGGGGAATCGTACGGCTCGGGCGCGTCCGGGGCGCGTGGGCGGAGCCCGTCGGCGTCGTCCTCGCGCAGCAGCTCGGTGGCGACCGCCCCCAGGCTCGACTGGATGTGGCGACGCATGACGGCGCTGGCGCCTGCGGAATCCCCGGCGATCACACGCATCATGAGCTCGTGGTGCTCCGCGTCCTTCCGCGCCAGCTCGTCGGTGTCGCGGTCCCGACGCAGTCCCGCCAGCCGATAGCGGTCGTTCTTGTCCCACAGCGTGTCGAGGGTCGTCACGAGCACGTCGTTGTGGGATGCGCGATACACCGTCTGATGGAACCGCCGATGGCGCACGAGCTGGTCGATGGTGGGATGTCCGGGGAGGGCGTGGATGTCGGAGGCCGCGCGGATCGCGGCGATGTCGTCGCGCGTGCGGCGCTGGGCGGCAAGGCCCGCCGCCATCGGGTCCAGGGCCAGCCGCATCTCGAGCAGGTCGCGTGCCTCTTCGACACTGAGGTCCGTCACGATCGCGTCGCGGTGCGCGCCCAGCTGCACGAGGCCCTCGGATTCGAGCTTGCGCAGCGCCTCACGCAGCGGGGTCGTGCTGATGCCGAGCTCGACGGCCAGCGTCGCCTGGTTGAACGACGAGCCGGGCGCGTACTCGCCGGTGAGCACGCGGTTGCGCACGACGGTGTACGCGAGGTCGCTCTTGACGGGGTAGGTGCGGGCGGGTGCGGTCATCGGGGCCGATCGGTCGGGGATGTGGCACCTCCGTTATAACATACGATGGCACTCGTTATAACGAAGTGGATGCCGCGAGCAGTGGAATCTCGTGGCCTGTGAGCAAAACGCACAAAACCCGCGGAATATGAGCCAAACGTGATGATCCATTGACGAAGCTACGGTTATAACCGTAATGTCATCCCCGATCACGAGGCCCGCACCAGTGCCTCGGTCCGCATCACAAGGGAGTGAAAATGAACCGTGCACCGCGTTCCACACGCCGCCTCGCGGCAGCGGGACTGGCGACCCTCGCGGCTGTCGGCCTCGTCGTCGGCCTCAGCGGCTGCTCGTCGAGCACCGCGCCCAAGGCGCCGGAGAACAAGATCGCGCAGGGGCAGTGGCCCAGCTACTACCCGTCCGACTACAGCAAGATCGTCGACGCCGCCAAGAAGGAGGGCGGCAAGCTCACGATCTACTCGAACACCGATCAGGAGAATTGGGCGCCGATCTTCCGCGACTTCCAGAAGAAGTACCCGTTCGTCACCAACATCCAGGCCAACAACCTCGACAGCGACGAGGTCTTCCAGAAGCAGCTCAGCGAGACGGCGACGGGTAAAGCTCCGGCCGACATCCTCGTCACCAACGCCGTGCAGGCCTGGGCGAAGTACGCCGATGCGCCCGACCGTGTGCTGGCCTACCAGTCGCCCGAGCTGTCGAAGCTGCCCGACTACGCGCAGGTCATGCCGAACGTGTACGCGATGTCGATGGACCCGGTGGGCCTCGCATACAACGCGCAGCTGCTGGGCAGTGAGCCCACGAGCATCGCCGACCTCGCCAAGGTCGTCTCGGCCGATCCCGCCAAGTTCAAGAACAAGATCACCACGCGCGATGTCAGTGGCTCGTTCGGGTTCACGGTGTCGAAGGGCTTCGTGGACGGCAGTCAGGATGCCTGGACCTCGCTGGCGAAGATCCTTCCGTCGGCTCGCCCCGAGACTTCGTCGGGCACCCAGAACGACAAGATCACGTCGGGTGAGTACCTCGCCGGCTTCTTCATCTCCAGCGCCGTGGGCTTCCCCCAGCAGGAGAAGGCGAGCGGCATCTACAAGTTCGTGTACCCGAAGGACGGCACCGTGGTGCTCGGCCGCGGCATCGGCATCGCGCCGAAGGCGCCCGAGGCCAACACCGCCAAGCTGTTCCTCGACTTCGTCCTCTCGGAGGAGGGCCAGAACGCGGTCGCCGAGGGAGGCCTCACCGCCTACCGCGACAGCGTCAAGCAGGCCCCGGGGCTGCACACCTACCAGGAGATCGTCGATCAGGCCGGTGAAGACGCGATCATCCGCGTGCCCTACAAGATCACCTCTGACGCCGACGTCAAGGCCTTCACCGACAAGTGGAACGGCATGCTGGGCAAGTGACCTTGCCGTCGCCACGTTTGGCCCGCGACATCCGAGAGTGGAATTGAATTCATGACCATCCTGACCCGCCCCACAGAAGAGGCCGCGTCGGATCGATCGCAGACCCTCCCGGCGCCGAAGTACCTGCGGGTCTTCGGCGTCGGGCGGGACCGCGCCGTGCAGTGGGTCGTGCTCATCGTCGTCGCGCTGTTCGTCGTCGCGCCGATCGTGCCGATCCTGTATCAGTCGATCCGCAGCAAGCCCCTCTACGACTCCACCGGTGCCTTCACCGCTGAGTCGTACGTCAAGCTGTTCACCGAGGCCGGTTTCGGCCAGGTGATCCTGAACACGGCGATCTTCGCCATCCTCACCACGTTCCTCACGCTGGTGTTCGCCATCCCCATGGCGATCCTCGTCGTGCGCACCAAGCTCCCTTTCGGGCGCCTGCTCGCCGGATCCATGCAGTGGCCGTTCTTCATCTCCTCGCTGCTGCTGGGCTTCGGCTGGATCGCGCTGTACGGCCCCGCCGGGTTCGTCAGTGTCGAGGTGCAGCGCTGGATCGGGTTCGTCCCGTGGAATCTGTACTCGATCCCCGGCATGGCGCTGACCGAGGCGGTCGGGCTCGCCCCGATCGCGTACGTCTTCTGCGCCAACGCCCTGCGCAAGTCCGATGCCTCGCTCGAGAGTGCCGCGCAGGTCTGCGGCTCGGGCCCGCTGCGCATCATCTTCCAGGTGATCGTGCCGCTGCTTCGGCCCCCGATCGTGTACGCGTCGATCCTCATCTTCAGCATGTCGATCGAGACGCTCAGCGTGCCGCTGCTGTACGGCACGCCAGTGCGGATCGAGGTCTTCTCGACGTTCCTCTACACGCACGGCCTGCAATCGATCCAGCCCGATTACGGAATCCTGGCCTCGGCCTCGACGATCATCCTCGCGGTGACCATCACGACGGTCGCCATCCAAGCCAAGGTGCTGAAGAACTCGCAGCGGTTCGTGTCGGTGCGGGGCAAGGCCACGCGGCCGCGCCGGCTCGATCTCGGCTGGCTCAAGTGGGTGGCCACGATCCTCATCGTGATCTACGTCGTGTTCGGCGCGGCGCTGCCGATCCTCGGCCTCGTGCTGCGTTCGTTCACGCTCATCTTCACGCCGCTGCAGAACCCGCTCCAGTCCCTGACGCTGCAGAACTACCAGACGGTGTTCACGTATCAGTCGTACATCCAGTCGATCTGGAACAGCGTCATCGTCGCGGTCATCGGCGCCGTGCTGGTCAGCGCCCTCGCGCTGATCGCCGTGGTGGTGGCCAAGAGATCGACGTTCCGGTTCGCGCGCGCGGTGGAGTACCTGTCGCTGGCGCCGCAGGCCATCCCCGGCATCATCGTCGGCATCGGGTTCTTCTGGGCGTTCGCACTGTTTCCCGGCGGCAACCTCATCCAGGGCACGTTGATGGCGATCATCATCGCGTTCGGGCTGCGCGCATTGCCGACAGCATTCGGGTCGATCTCACCCGCTCTCATGCAGATCGCCGGCGAGCTCGACAACGCAGGCCGTGTCGTGGGCGCCGACTGGGTCGGCGTGTTCGCCCGCATCCTGCGCAAGCTCCTGATGCCGGCGTTCGCCGGAGCCATGCTGCTCGTGTTCGTCACGATGCTCAAGGAGTATTCGGCGGCACTGTTCCTGTCGTCGGCGAACACCAATGTGATCGGCACGACCATGCTCGAGCTCTGGGTGCAGGGAAACACCGGCTCGGTCGCTGCCCTCGCGACCATCCAGATCGCGATCACCGCCGTCGTCGTCGGTCTCGCGAACCTTCTGATGAAAGAGAAGAACGATGCCTGAAATCCGTGTCTCCCACATGGCCAAGACGTTCGGAGACGTCAAGGTCCTCAACGACATCGACTTCGAGGTGAAGGACGGTGAGTTCTTCACGCTGCTCGGCCCCAGCGGATGCGGCAAGTCGACCACGCTGAACTGCATCGCGGGGCTTGAAGACCCGACCGAGGGGGCCATCTCGATCGGCGACCGCGCGCTCGTGGACCGGTCCAAGCGCATCTACGTGCCGACCGAGGAGCGCAACCTCGGCATGGTCTTCCAGTCGTACGCGCTGTGGCCGCACATGACCATCACGAAGAACCTCGCGTTCCCGCTGAACATCCGCAAGGCCGGTCGCTCCGACCGCGACACGAGGATCCATGACGCGCTCGACAAGGTCGGGCTGGCCCACCTCGGCGACCGCTATCCGCACCAGCTGTCCGGCGGCCAGCAGCAGCGTGTCGCGCTTGCTCGCGCCCTGGTGTACTCGCCGAGCGTACTGTTGCTGGACGAACCGCTGTCCAACCTCGACGCGAAGCTGCGCGAGCAGGCCCGTGCGTGGCTCAAGCGGCTGCAGGCCGACCTCGGCATCACGACGCTGTACGTCACGCACGATCAGGACGAGGCACTCACCCTGAGCGATCGGATCGCGGTCATGTTCGACGGCGTGATGACCCAGGTGGGCACCCCGCACGAGATCTACGAGCACCCGGCGACCGCCGCGGTGGCCGCGTTCGTCGGCAGCTGCAACTTCCTGCTCGGCACCGTCGAGCAGCAGCGCTCTGACCACGTCGACGTGCGGCTGCAGGCCACCGGGTCGGTCGTGTCGGTGGCCAGCGACGAGGACTGGCTGCCCGGCGCCCCGGTGACCGTGGCGGTGCGGCCCGAGAAGCTGAAGATCGTCACCGAGCAGCCCGGCAGCCGTGATGTGAACGTCCTCGACACCGAGGTCGTCACAAAGGCCTATGTCGGCTCCCGATACGAGTACATGCTGCGCCTGGGCGATGTCGCCGTGCAGGTCGTGGCCGCAGACGGCTCGCTCGACGGCGCCGTGCGTCTGCTGTTCGAACCCGACGAGGCGCACGTCTTCCCCGGCGCGTCCGGACCCTCCACAGAAGTCCTCGATCTCATGAAGGTTGCAGCGTGATGACGGGCGGCCACCGGCTCGGTCTGCTGGCAGGCGACGGCATCGGGCCCGAGATCGTGCCGGCAGCGGTGCAGTGCGTGGATGCCGCTGCCCGCGCGGTCGGGCTCCCGTCGATCGAGTGGGTCGAGCTGCCGCTGGGCCGCACCGCCATCGACACGCACGGCGCAGCCGTCCCCGCCGAGACCCTCGCGGCGCTGGACGGCCTGGAAGCATGGCTGCTCGGCCCGCACGACAGCGTGTCGTACCCCGAGCCGCACAGGTCGCAGCTGAACCCGAGCGGAACGATCCGCAAGCACGCGGGGCTGTTCGCCAACATCCGGCCCGCGAAGTCCTTCGCGGGCTCGCGCGCCGTCGTTCCCGGCACCGACCTGGTGATCGTGCGCGAGAACACCGAGGGGTTCTACGCCGATCGCAACACGTATGCCGGCACGGGGGAGTTCATGCCCACCCCCGACGTCGCCATCGCGCATGGGATCATCACCCGCGCGGCGACCGAGAAGATCGCCGAGGCCGCGTTCGAGCTGGCGATGCAGCGCCGCAAGCACGTCACCATCGTGCACAAGGCCAACGTGCTGATGCTGACCACGGGCCTGTTCCGCGACGTGTGCCGCGAGGTCGCCGCACGCTACCCCGAGGTCACCGTCGACGACTTCCACATCGACGCGATGACGGTGCACCTGGTGCGCCGGGCGAACGAGTTCGACGTCATCGTCACCGAGAACATGTTCGGCGACATCCTCTCCGATCTGTCCGGCGAGCTCGCCGGTTCACTGGGCATCGCGCCCAGCGTGAACAGCTCGCTGACCCAGGCCATGGCGCAGGCCGCGCACGGTTCGGCCCCCGACATCGCCGGGCGCGACATCGCGAACCCGATCGCGATGATCCTCTCCTCGGCCATGCTGCTGGAGTGGCTCGGCGCACGACACGACGACGAGCGCCTGATCCGCGCAGCCGCTCTCATCCGCGCCGGCGTCGATCGGACCGTCGCTTCGGGAACCGCCACCGGCGACCTCGGCGGGACGGCGTCGACCAGCGCGTTCGCCGCGGCCGTGGCATCCGCCATCGACTCTGCGGGACTCGACCACGCGAGCGCCTCGACCCAGGACCCCTCGCCACAGGGCGCCTCGACCACCGGCGCACAGGAATGACGGAGGTGTTCGCGGTCCTGGTGACCATCGACGTGCGGCCCGAGACGATCGACGAGTTCACGGCGGGCCTGCAGGCCAATGCCGTCGCCACACGCGGCGAACCGGGATGCCTGCGCTTCGACGTGCTGCGCACGCGGGACGATCCGAACCGGTTCGTGCTGTACGAGCTGTACTCCGACGAGGATGCGTTCTTCGTCGGGCATCGCCAGGCCGCTCATTACCCGGCATGGGTGCAGCTGTGCGAGCGATGCGTGCCGCCGGGCGGCCGCAGCAACACGTACGCGGTGCCGGCATATCCCGATGGGCTGACCGAGCATGCCTGATCTCGAATCCGACGAGCTGACCACGGAGTACGGCAGCTACCGGATCGCATCGCTGGACGGTGTGGCCGATGACCGGCTGCCGTACGCGATCCGCATTCTGCTGGAGAACGTGCTGCGCAATCAGGATGGGCACCGGGTCACGCCCGACCAGATCGACGCGCTCGCCGGCTGGGGAAGCGATGCCTCGTTCGCCACACCCATCGAGCTGACCCCGTCGCGCGCGTTCCTGCACGACACGAATGGCGTTCCGGCGCTGGTGGACCTCGCCACGATGCGCGACGCGATGGCCGACCTCGGCGGCGACCCCGCAACGATCGGGCCGCGGATCCCGGCCGAGCTGGTCGTGGACCACTCGGTGATCGCCGACTTCTTCGGCACCGCCGACGCGCGCGAGCGCAACGTCGACCGCGAATACGAGCGCAACGCCGAGCGGTACCGGTTCTTGAAATGGGGCCAGAACGCTCTCGACGGCTTCGAGGTCGTGCCGCCCGGAGCCGGCATCATGCACCAGGTCAACCTCGAGCGCCTGGCCCGGGTCGTGATCGCCGACGGTGGCTGGGCATATCCCGATGTGTGTCTGGGCACCGACTCGCACACCACGATGATCAACGGTCTGGGCGTGCTCGGCTGGGGCGTCGGCGGCATCGACGCCGAGGCGGTCATGCTCGGCGAGACGTTCGGGATGCTGGTGCCCCGCGTGGTCGGCTTCCGGCTGACCGGTGCGCTGCCGGCCGGTACGACGGCGACCGACCTGGTGCTCACCGTCACACAGCTGCTGCGCGCGCACGGGGTGGTCGGCTCGTTCGTGGAGTTCTTCGGCGAGGGCGTCGCGCAGCTCACGCTGGCCGACCGGGCCACGATCGCGAACATGAGCCCCGAATCGGGCGCGACCTGCATCTATTTTCCGATCGACGACGAGACCATCCGGTACCTGCGGTTCACCGGGCGCTCGCCGGAGCGGGTGGCGCTGGTCGAGGCGTACGCGAAGAGGCAGGGCCTGTGGCACCGCCCCGACCGGGTCGCCGACTACACCGAGATCGTCGAGCTGGATCTGTCCAGCGTCACTGCTTCGCTCGCCGGCCCCCGTCGGCCGCAGGATCGCGTGCCGCTCACCGTCGCGCGCGACGCGCACCGGCAGACGCTGCCCGATCTGCTGCCGGCGGTGCCGGGAGGCCCGGTCGATCCCGCACAGCGGTTCGGCGTCGACCTGGGCGGTGACCGCACACGTGTCGACCTGGGCCACGGCGCCGTGGCGATCGCGGCGATCACCTCGTGCACGAACACGTCGAACCCCGCTGTCATGATCGCCGCCGGGCTGTTCGCCCGCAATGCCGTGGCGGCGGGCCTGCGCACCAAGCCGTGGGTGAAGACCACCCTGTCGCCCGGGTCACTGGTGGTGACCGAATACCTGCAGAAGGCAGGACTGTCCGACGCATTGGACGCGCTCGGGTTCACCACGGCCGGCTACGGCTGCATGACCTGCATCGGGGCATCCGGCCCGCTGATCCCCGCGGTGCAGGACGCGGTGCGCGAGCAGGGCATCGCGGTTGCCGCGGTCCTCAGCGGCAACCGCAACTTCGACGGGCGCATCAACCCCGACGTGCGCATGAACTACCTCGCCTCACCACCGCTGGTGATCGCATACGCGCTGGCGGGCACGATGGACATCGACCTGGTGAACGACCCGCTGGGGGTGGATGCCGCAGGCAGGCCGCTGCGGCTGGGCGACCTGTGGCCGGCCGAGGCCGACGTCGCGACCCTCATCGAGCAGACGCTCAGCCCGGCGATGTTCACCGAGGCGTATCGCGACGTGTTCGCCGGCGACGAGCGGTGGCGTGCGCTGCAGGCACCGGATGCGGCCGTTTTCGACTGGGAGGACGACAGCACCTACCTGCGCCGGCCCCCGTTCTTCGACGGGATGGCCGCTGAGGCCACCGCCACCCCCGATCTGGTGGGCGCGCGCGTGCTGGCGCTGCTGGGCGACTCGATCACGACCGACCATATCTCGCCGGCAGGGGCCATCCCGGCCGCCTCGGTCGCCGGACGGTACCTCGCCGAGCGGGGAGTGGCTGCGGCATCCCTCAACACGTATGCGTCTCGTCGCGGCAACCACGAAGTGATGATGCGCGGGTGCTTCGCGAACGTCCGTCTGCGCAACCGTCTCGTGCCGGGTGTCGAAGGCGGCTACACGCGCTGCTTCGTCGACGGCGGCCGGCAGCAGACGATCTTCGACGCCGCTCGGGCCTACCGTGCCGCGGAGGTGCCGCTGGTGGTGATCGGGGGCAAGGAGTACGGCACGGGATCGTCTCGCGACTGGGCGGCCAAGGCGCCCGCGCTGCTGGGAGTGCGCGTCGTGCTGGCTGAATCGTTCGAGCGCATCCACCGCTCGAACCTCATCGGCATGGGCGTGCTGCCGCTGCAGTTCCTGCCCGGTGACAGTGCCGAGTCGCTCGGTCTGACCGGTGAGGAGACGATCGATGTGCTCGGGATCGACGCGCCGCCCCCCGCCCCCGACGCGGCCGGGCACACGGTCCCCGCGCGGGTCACCGTGCGCGCCGACGAGAAGACGTTCGAGGTCAACGTGCGCCTGGACACCCCGCGCGAGCGGGAACTGTATCGCCACGGCGGCGTCATGAAGTACGTGCTGCGCCACCAGCTCGGGCGCGACCCCGGCACCGCGCGTCGATGATGGATGCTCGGCGCCGCGGGCTCGTGCTGCTGCTGACGCACGCGGTGCTGATCCAGATCATCATCTTCGGCATGCGGCCGGCGCTGTCGTATGCCGCGCTCGGGCTCGGCAGCTCTCCGGCGTTCCTCGGGTTCCTGTCGGCGTTCTATGCGCTGCCCGCGCTCTTCCTGGCACTGCCGGCCGGGCGCATCGTCGATGTGATCGGCGAGAGACGTGGCCTGGTGATCGGCGCGGTCACGGTCTCGGCGGCCGCAGCGATCGCCGTCGTGGGAGTCGGATCGCTGTTCGTGCTGATGATCGCGGCGGTCATCCTCGGCTGCGGCCAGATGTTCACGGTGCTCGGTCAGCAGTCGTACGTGGGGGCGATCTCGTCGGCGAAGCGCTCGGATGCCGCGTTCGGCCTGTATGGCTTCGCGGCCGCTCTCGGCCAGACCGTGGGCCCGCTGATGCTGGCGCTGCCCGGCGGCACGCCGGCGATGCCTCCAGTCGCCCTGATCTTCACGGTGAGCCTCGGGTGCGCAGTGCTCATGCTGCTGGTCTCGCTGCTGATCCGCACCCCGCCGCGCGCGGCGGTGGCAGCACGCGCGCCGATGCTGCGCGCGGCGCGCGGGGTGCTGTCGACGAAAGGGCTGCCCCATGCTCTGGTGGCCGGCAGCCTGGTGCTCGCCTCGGTCGACATCTTCATCGCCTATGCGCCGCTGGTCGGGCACGATCGCGGGCTGTCGGCCGTCGTCATCAGCGTGATGCTGGTCGCCCGGTCGGCGTTCTCGATGTTCTCGCGACTGTTCCTCGGGGTGCTCTCGAAGGCCTTCGGGCGGCGCTGGCTGCTGGTGGGCAGCATCCTGCTGTCGGGTCTGATGCTCGCGGGATTCGTGTTCGACGTGCCGACGCCGGTGCTGATCGCCTTCTCATGCGGCTACGGTTTCGTCGTCGGCATCTGCCAGCCCATCACCATGTCGTGGATCTCGCTGATCGCCCCGCCCGGAACGCGGGCCCTGGCGATGTCGATGCGCTTGGCCGCCAACCGACTCGGCCAGACAGTGCTGCCGGCCGCGCTCGGTGTTCTCGCCGCGGCGGCGGGAGCGGCGGGTGTGCTGGGCGCCAGCGGTGGAATGCTGATGATCGCCGCCTGGGCCGGCACTGGAGTGCCCGACGACCCCGGCGAGGGGACCGAGACAGAGGAGCAGACGACACCATGACCACACCACCGATCCCACGCTGGCGGCCACGCATCTTCCATCCCCGCGCAGAGCCCTCCGTCGACCGTGGCAACGGCGCCCGCACGACCCCGCTGGTCACCCGCGCCGCCGGGGCCACGGCGTTCCTGAACGGCACCACGTCGTTCGAGCCTGGGGCCGCGATCGCGCATCACAGTCACAACTGCGTCGAGAGCGTCATGGTCATCGAGGGCACGGCGATCGTCGACATCGACGGCGTGCGCACGCGTCTCGAGCGGCACGATGCGACGTTCGTGCCGGCCAACATCCCGCACCACTTCGAGAATGCGTCCGAGACCGCACCGATGGCGATCTTCTGGACCTACGCGTCGGTGGATGCGACGCGGCGCCTGGACGGCAGCGACGAGGCGGAGCGCGTCGACGTCGAGGCCGGTGCCGCGCCCGAGACCGACGCGTGTCGTGAGAGTGCGCGCTTCAGAGTGCGCCCCGGTGCGGAGCAGGATTTCGAGGCGGCCGTCGCCCGGGCGGTGCCGCTGTTCCAGCAGGCGGAAGGATGCCGCAGCTTCGAGCTGCGCCGCATCCACGAAGAACCGTCGACCTATGTGGTGAGCATCGAGTGGGACAGCCTGGCCGCCCACCTGGAGCGGTTCCGTCCGAGCCCCGAATACGCCCAGTGGCGTGCGCTGGTGGAGGACTACTTCGCCGAGCCACCTGAGGTCGTGCACGACCGCTCGGTGCTCAAGGGCTTCTGAGCGCGCCGGCTTCGCACCCCACGAATTCTGAGGAGACGACATGGACACGACGGCTCGCGCCGCGGACCTGCGGGCGTTCGGCGCCCGCGTGCTCGAGAGCCTCGGCGTGCCGCGCGACGACGCCGAGCTGGTGTCGGACTCGCTCGTGGTCGCCGAGCAGTGGGGGCATCCCTCGCACGGCATGCTGCGCCTGCCCTGGTATGTCGAGCGTCTGCGCACCGGGCGCATCACACCGGTGACCCGCCTGACGGTGCTCAACGACCTCGGGGCGCTGGTCAGCGTCGACGGCAATGCGGGCGTCGGGCAGGTCGTGACGGCCCGCGCGATGGACCTTGCCGTCGAACGCGCCCGCGTGCACGGCATCGGCGCGGTCGGTGTGCGCAACTCGAACCACTTCGGCACCGCCGCGTATTTCACCCGGCGTGCGGCCGCCGCGGGCTGCGCGGCGATCCTGACGACGAACGGATCACCTGCGATGGCCCCGTGGGGCGGTATGGACAAGGCCGTCGGTGCCAACCCGTGGTCGTTCGCCGCCCCCGACGGGCACGGAGACGTCGCCGTGCTCGACATCGCCAACACGGGCGTGGCGCGCGGCAAGATCTACGCCGCCGCAGAGAGGGACGAACCCATTCCCGAAGGCTGGGCGCTGGATGCCGCGGGCCACCCGACGACCGACCCGCACGCGGCGCTCGATGGCGGCGTGGTCCTGCCGATGGCAGGACACAAGGGCTACGCGATCTCGTTCATGATGGACGTCTTCTCCGGGGTGCTCACCGGGTCCTCGTTCGGTCTGGACGTCGGCGGACCGTGGCAGCCCGACGCGCACAGCGGCGCCGGCCACCTCGCCATCGCCATCGACATCGAGGCGTTCGGCCCGCGCGCCGCGTTCGACGCGCGGATGGGCGCGCTCATCGACCAGGTCAAGGCCGTGCGTCCGGCCCCCGGCGCCGGCGACATCCTCTACCCGGGCGAACTCGAGAACCGCAACCTGGCCGCCGGCTCCGGCATCCCTCTGCCTGCCAAGACCCGCGACGATCTCGCGGCGCTCGCCGACTCCTGTGGTGTGCCCCTCGGCTTCTGATCCCGGGTGCCGCGCCCGCGCCGAGAATGCGATATCAGCTGTAGCCGCCGCGCGGTGCCGGAGCGAGTTCAGGACCGGTCGGCTCCACGAACCGCACGGTGACTGTGCCGTTCACCGACCTGTCCACCAGACCGTATGACATGACCACGCGATCGCGGTTGATCTTGCCGCCGTCGGGGGTGATGGTCAGTTTCGTCGGCCGCAGCCCGTGCAGGAACGCGTGCTTTTCATCTGCGTCGCGGTCGTTGTTGCGCATCCAGGCGGTGAACATCTGCTCGGCTGCCGTCCCGATGCGCGCGATGCCGGTGGCGATGGTGGTGCGGGCGAGACCGTCGATGAAATCCAGATTGCCGAGCACGTTGTCGACGTCGTCGATCGTGGTCTCCCCGAAGTGATCCGTGTTCTCGAGGCGGCCCGGATAGTCGATCTCCAGGCGCACCTGCAGGGCTGACCCGTTGTAGGTGATCGAGGCATCCATCGCACCGCCGCCGACCCCTCCGTCCAGATCGATGGTGCCGAGGTACTTGCTCTGCATGCGGGTGTCCTTACGATCCGAGGCTCGTGGTCTTGGCCTCTTCGGCGATGAGGTCGTTGACGGTCTTCTTGGCCTCGGCGTCGGTGTGGAAGTAGTCGGCGACCGTCGCCTCGAACAGCTTCTGCCCGCGTGCGTATTCCGCATCCGTGAGCGTCAGGCACTGGGCGGTGAGCGCATAGAGCTCGCTCGCCGCCGCATGCGTCCCCTCGTTGCTGCGACCGACACCGTAATGACGCGGTGTCGGGTTGGATGCGGGAGCGCTGCCCAGCGACGTGGACGCGCTGCCCAGCGCCGTGCTGATGCGCGACATGTTGTTGGAGACGATCTGGGCGTCCTCCTCCTGCATGGTGATCGACCCGTCGCTGCCGGCATAATCGCCCAGCTGGAACTTGTCCAGATCGAACTCGGCCGGTTTTTCGGTGATCGTGCTGATCGCGTCGAGCATCATCTGGTTCAGCGCGTTCTCCTGGTCGACCAGGGCTGTGTTCAGCTTGCCGAGGGCCGTGTCCAGAGATTCCATGATGCTCAGGTAGCTGTTGCCGGACACGGCGGCGTCTGCGGCGATCTTGGCCATTGCGCCGGTCGCGACGGTGGACAGCCCCACGAGCGCGGCAACGGCCGGTGCTGCGGAGCCTGCGGTCGCGACGGTCGCAATCGCGCCGGCGACGGCTGCGATGACCGTCAGGGTGGCGGTTCCGGATGCCGCGGCCGCCGTGCCCGCCTGGGTCGCCCAGGCGTCGCACGCCTGCTGCATGATGTTGGCCACATCGTCACGGGCGGCCGGCCACATCTTATGCTCCGCCGAGTAGTTCATCTCGAGGATGGCGCAGGCCGCTCCCAACCCGTACGAGATGTTGGAGAACTGCGAGTTGTACTTGTCGAGGAAGGGCGGCTTGAACTTGCCCTCGATCTTGGTGATCAGAACGTCGCTCACCTTCCCGTTCGCGGTGACGATCTCGCCGTTGTTCTGCACCGAAGCGCCGGTCCCCGATGCTCCGAAGATCGACGCCGCAGTACTGACCGACTTCTGCGGGTCGGTGCATTCCGAACCGTCGGGAAGCTCGAGCCAGGGGTTGACACGCGCATCGATCGCGTCACGGATCTCGTTGAACTGTGCTTCGCACGACGAGCTCATGCCGGACCTCCGCCGCCGTTGCCGTTTTCATCGGGCCGGTGATAGAAGTTGAGCATCCATCCCCATTTCGAATAGATCTTGTCGTTGCCCCAGTTCGGATAGAAGCTCTGATCCGCCATCCAGCAGTCGATCGCGGCGCGCTTCATATGGCCGATCGTGGTGGAGATATCGTCGTAGCCCGCCATGGTGCCCCCTCTGTGCAACTCGGGTCTGAGCTGAGGCTATGCGGCCGGCCTCGACACCATCAATGGGGAAAAGTACCCATGCGAGGAAGGGTCGGGGCGGTTATAGACTCCGGGGGACCTGCAAGACGATTGCTCCGACAGGAGGCGAAATGACCGGACGACAGCGAGCGGCGGCGGCGGGCTCTGCCCGCAGACCGGGCCGGGCCGCACTGTGGATCTGGATCGTTGCGCTGGTCGTCGGCCTCGCGCTGTTCCCTCTGCTGCCGGGCTATCCGAGCCCCGCGTTCGCGGTCGCACTCATCATCGGCATCGTGGCGGCGATCGTCGCCGCAACGCTGGACATCCGCAATCGCCGGGCGGGGGCGTCCCCGCGGGCGACCGGCTGGGTGCTGGGTCTCGGCATCCTCGCCCTGGTCATCGACCTCGTGCTGGTGATCACCCTCGTCGTCGGCGTGCTGACCCGCCCGAACCTGACACGGGTCGAACTGCGCGCGACGGGAGGGCCGGTCTTCACCGTCTCGTTCAGTGACGACGTGAAGCAGCACGTCGATGAACAGTGGCACGACAGCGGGTTCGCGCGGTTCAACACGGCGAAATCGTCGACCGAGATCACGGTGAACGCTCCGACGGGCCAGGCAGAGCAGACGGTCAGTTGCGAGATCGAGTGGAACGGGGCGGTGGTGGCCCACGAGACCTCCACCGGCGGCACCGTCACGTGCCGGTACGAGGCTCGGTGACCTGCAGTCTTCAGCCGCGTCGTGACACGATGGGGGCATGACCGAGTACGCCACGATCCTGACCGAGACGCGAGGGCGCGTCGGGTGGATCACTCTCAACCGTCCCGAAGCGCTCAATGCGCTGAATTCGCAGGTGATGCGCGACGTCGTCGATGCCGCGACCGGGTACGACGCCGACTCCGAGATCGGGGCGATCGTCGTCACCGGGTCGCAGCGCGCGTTCGCCGCCGGCGCCGACATCAAAGAGATGGAGTCCAAGACCGCGCTCGACATGGTCATGGGCGACCATTTCGGCGGCTGGGCGGCGTTCGCCGCCGTCCGCACGCCCGTCGTCGCCGCTGTCTCGGGCTACGCGCTGGGCGGCGGGTGCGAACTGGCGATGATGTGCGACATCATCCTCGCCGCCGACACCGCGCGCTTCGGTCAGCCCGAGATCAACCTCGGTGTCATCCCCGGCATGGGCGGCACGCAGCGGCTCATCCGCGCGGTCGGCTACTACAAGGCCGCCGAGCTCGTGCTCACGGGACGACTGATGGATGCCGCAGAAGCCGAGCGCGCCGGTCTCGTCTCCCGTGTGGTGCCCGCGGCCGACCTGCTCGAGGAGGCCGGCAAGGTCGCCGACACCATCGCGTCGAAGTCCCTGCCCTCGGTGTTCGCGGCCAAGGCCGCGCTGGATGCGGCGATGGAGACCACCCTGGCCGAGGGGCTGCGCCTGGAGCGCCATGTCTTCGCGAGCCTGTTCGACACGCACGACCAGAAAGAGGGGATGGCGGCGTTCCGCGAGAAGCGCGCACCCGCCTTCGAGAACCGCTAGTGCCGCGGTCGGCGAGCGAACGCAGCGCGTCGAGACGATGCCTCGCACCCTCGTTTCGACTCGCTCAGCGACCGGGAATGGCCTCGACCGCCGCCGCCTCGGCACGCTGCGCGCGCACGACCGCGAAGCCGGCGACGGCCATCGTGATCGCACCGGCGATGCCGGCCACCACGAACGTCCAGCGCGCGCCCAGCAGCACGTTCGACATTCCGCCCAGGCCCAGAGCGATCAGCGACGCCGTGCGCGCCAGCCCGTTCAACGCGGCCGAGACGCGTCCGCGCTGAGCATCCGTCGTGCGCGACATGAGCAGGGCTCCCGTTGCCGCGTTCCCCGTGCCGAACGCGGCGACCATCACCGTCAAGAGCACTGCGTATGTCCAGAAGCCCGGCGCGACGCCCATGACGATGAGGATCACTCCGGCCGATCCGAATCCGATGGTCGCTGCACGGCCACGCCCGGTGCCGGTCGAAAGGCGTGCGGCGATCGCCGCGCCGATCAGGCCGCCCGCACCCGCGAAGAACTCACTGAGCCCGTACTGCCAGTTCGTCGCGCCGAGGTCGTCGCGCACGAGGAAGACTTCGACGGGGTTGATGCCCTCCACGAGGACGACGAACACGAGGATCGACGCGAACAGCGGGAGCAAGATGCGGTCGCGCGCTACGATGCGCAATCCCGCCGTCCATCGCGCGTCCGGAGGTGCCGCCGGTGACGCGGCGTCGCATCTGGCCGACGTCGTCGTGATCGCCCCGTGGCGCCGCGTCTGAATCGCCAGCGCCGCACCTGCCAGCACGACGTAGGTCGCGGCATCCGCCCAGAACCCCCAGGCGACGTCGTCGAGGGTGACCAGCAACCCGCCGAACCCGGCACCGATCGGCGACGCGACGGCAGCGAGGCCTTGCTGCCACGAGATGGCCTTGCCGATGCGGTCCTCGCCGACGATGCGGGGGACCAGCGCGCTCCACGTCGGCTGCACGAACGCCTGCGCGAACGAGATCACGACACCGGTGACGAAGATCATCGGAATGTCGTGGTCGAAGCCCAGCGCGACCACCGCGGCGGCCTGCGCGAGGGATGCCGTCACCAGCACGACGCGGGAATCCATCGTGTCGGCGACCTTGCCGGCGATGCCCATCGTCGCGATCGCGGGGATCACCAGGGCGGCAAGGAATGCGGCGACCCCGAGGGCTCCTGCACCGTGGTTGTGCAGCAACAGGATCGCCGCGATCGAGGTGACCGACGTGCCCGCGGTGCTCAGCGCTCGTGCGACCAGCGCGATCCGCGCATCGCGGATGGTCCAGATCGAAGTCTGAAAGGAACGCTTCACAACTATGAAGGGTATGCTTCACGCCGCTCGGGCGCAAGTAGACTGCGAAGGTGCGCAATGAACCGATCAAGGTGACCGAGATGTCTCAGATGCGCGCGGCCATGCACCCGGCGCGCTGGCGGGTACTGACCGAGTTGTTCGACCGGCGCGAGAGCATCACCGCGACCGAGGCGGCAGGACTGACGGGACTTTCGCCCTCCGCCATGAGCTATCACCTCCATCAGCTCGAGAAGGCCGGGTTCGTCGCACGAGAGGCCGCCGCCGACGGCCGGGAACGGCCGTGGCGTGCCCTCGGTGACGGGATGGAGATCACCGCCTTGCCCGACGAGGTGACGGGGCGGGCGCTGATGGACAACCTGCTCGGCGAGATCACCCGGCTGTTCTCGTCGGGGCCCCCGGGCGGTCCCGACGGCACGCCGTGGCCGTCGTCATTCACCCACACGCAGCTGCACCTGACCAAAGACCGGGCGAAGGAGCTGCACCGTCGGGTGCAGGAGGTCATCGACGAGTTCGACGCCGATGCCGAGGGGCCGGAATACGAGATCTTCTGGATTCAGGGGGTGCAGCCGCAGCCTCCGGCGGACGAACTCACGTCTTGATGCGTGGGGAGCATCAAGACGTGAGTTCGTCCACCCGCTGCCGTGCTACCCGAGTCGGCGGCGATAGACCGATATGGCCACGATGTACGCGACGACGAGGATGCCGACCATCCACGCCAGCGCGATCCAGATGTCGCCCGAGACCGGGGTGCCCGTGAACAGGTCGCGGATCGTGTTCACGATCGGGGTCATCGGCTGGTACTGGGCGAACCAGCGCACCGGCCCCGGCATCGATGCGGTCGGAACGAAAGCCGAGCTGATGAACGGCAAGAAGATCAACGGGTACGAGAACGCGCCCGCCCCGTCGGGCGTCTTGGCCGCCAGCCCCGCGATCACGGCGATCCAGGTGAGGGCCAGGGTCACCAGCAGCAGGAGGCCTGCCACCGCCAGCCATGCACCGAGGCCTGCGCCCGTGCGAAAGCCCATGAGCAGCGCGACGGCGATGACGACCACGAGTGCGATGACGTTCGCGACCAGCGAGGTGAGCACGTGTGCCCACAGCGACGCCGAGCGCGAGATGGGCATCGACTGGAACCGTTCGAAGATCCCGGTCTGCAGATCGGTGAACAGCCGCAGCGCGGTGTATGAGATGCCGGTGGCGATCGTGATCAGCAGGATTCCCGGCAGCATGTAGTCGATGTACGAGCCCGACGTCGCTCCGGTCTGGATCGCCCCGCCCAGCACGTACACGAACAGCAGCATCATGGCGACCGGCATGATCGCGGTCGTGATGATCGTGTCCAGGCTGCGGGTGATGTGCTTCAGGCTCCGGCCGGTCAGCACGGCGGTGTCGCCGAAGAAGGCGGTGCTCATGATGATTTCTCCTTCGTGGATGCCGCGCCCGCACCGGTGTCGCCGACCAGGGCCAGGAACACGTCCTCGAGCGACGGCTGCTTCTGGACGTACTCGACCTGCGCCGGGGGCAGCAGCTTCTTCAATTCGTCGAGCGTGCCGTTCTGGATGATGCGGCCCTCGTGCAGGATCGCGATGCGATCGGCCAGCTGCTCGGCCTCGTCGAGGTACTGCGTGGTCAGCAGCACCGTGGTGCCGCCGGCGGCGAGCTGCCGCACCGACCGCCACACCTCCAGGCGTGACTGCGGGTCCAGGCCCGTGGTCGGCTCGTCGAGGAAGATCACCGGCGGATCGCCGATGAGGCTCATCGCGATGTCGAGACGCCGGCGCATGCCGCCCGAGTAGGTCGAGGCCTTGCGCCCTCCGGCGTCGGCGAGCGAGAAGCGCGCGAGCAGGTCGTCGGCCACGCGCCCCGGCTGCTTCAGGTGCCGCAGTTGCGCCACCAGCTGGAGGTTCTCGCGCCCGGTGAGCATCTCGTCGACGGCGGCGAACTGCCCGGTCAGGCTGATCTGCTCGCGCACGTCGGCCGGGCGCGATGCCACGTCGATGTCGCGCACGCGGGCGGTTCCGGCATCCATCTTCACCAGCGTCGACAGGATGCGGATCAGCGTGGTCTTGCCGGCACCGTTCGACCCGAGCAGGGCGAAGACGGTGCCGCGGGCGACGTCGAAGTCGACTCCCTGCAGCACGGGCCTGCCGGTGAAGGACTTCTGGATGCCGCGGACCGCGATGGCGGTGTCGCTCATTTCTTCTCGCCTCGTTCCGCATCGTCGATGGATTGGTTGAGACGTGCGCGCTCCTTGTCGATCCAGTGCTTGCCGCCGTAGGCCTGCGCGAACGCCTCAGCGAACTCCACCGGGTCGTCGCCCACGATGCCGCGGACGGGCGTGCCGTCGGCGGCGGCCTGCTCCCAGAGGTCGGCGAAGTCCGAGAACATCTGCATCATGATGTCGCCGTCGAAGACGCCGCCGGCGTACAGGAGGTATCGCTTGACTGCCTGCGCGGCTGTGCCGTACGGCTCGGGCAGGGCCTTCAGTCGTGCGGTGATCTGCTTGTACTGCTTCTTCTGTTCGAGGGATCCGGTGAGGGTTTCGATCCACTTTGCGGCCATGATCAGTTCTCCTGCGTGGTGTGGGTGTCTGTGGTGTCGGCGTCTGTGGTGTGACGCGCGTGGTCGTCGCGCAGCTGCGCGACACGGTCGGCGAGGAACGTCCATCCCTGCCAGAATTCGTCGAGCGATGTGGTGCCGGCGGCGTTGACGGTGTAGACCTTGCGCGGTGGTCCCTTCTCGGACGGCACCTTCTCGACGTCGACGAGCCCCTTCTGCTCGATGCGCACGAGGATGGCGTAGACCGTTCCCTCGGCGGTGTCGGTGAAACCCCGGTCGCGCAGCGACGCCGTGATCTCGTATCCGTAGGCGGGACGCCTCGCGAGGATGGCGAGGACGATGCCTTCGAGGATCCCCTTGAGCATCTCCGTCTGCTGCTTGCCCATCGCTGCGCCCCTTCGCTACTCACTGTCGCTGACTACCAGTAGAAAGTAACACTGAGTACCGCTAGTCAGCAACACTGAATACTGAGAGTTCGATGGGCATCGTGCGAGATGCCCCTCGGTTGCGCGAGATGCCCCTCGGTTTGCGCGAGATGCCCTTCGGGTTGTGCGAGATGCCCTTCGGGTTGTGCGAGATGCCCTTCGAGGGCAGGTCGGGGTGGCCGAGGGGCAGGTCGGGGTGGCCGAGGGGCAGGTCGGGGTGACCGAGGGGCAGGCCGGGGTGACCGAGGGGCAGGTCGGGGTGACCGAGGGGCAGGTCGGCTCAGAGGGGCTCGGGCGCAGGCCGCGGATCCTCGAAGTCGCCGGCCTCGCGGCGCATGCGGGCGATCAGGCCGACCAACTCGTCGGTGTCGGCGCGGTTCAGGCCCGGGTCCTCGAACACCTCGGTGTTCAGCGCCGCCGTCGCACGCTCGCTGAGCTCGCGGCCGGAGTCGGTCAGCACGATGAGGGTGGCGCGTCCGTCGTCAGGGTGCGGCTCGCGGTGGACGTGTCCGGATGCCTCGAGCCGGTCGACGGTGTTCGTCACGCTGGTGGGGTGCACCTGCAGGCGCGCGGATGCCGAGGCCATCGGCATCCGTCCCTCGCGCGTGAAGCGCAGGAGCGTCAGCAGCTCGTACCGCGCGAAGGTGAGCCGGAACGGCTTGAGCGTGGCCTCGACGCGGGCGAGCAGGATCTGCTGCGCGCGCATCACGGAGGTGACCAGCGTCATGCCCGGCGCCGCATCGGTCCACCCGTGTTCGAGCCACTGCCGCTTCGCCTCGGCTATCGGGTCGACCGGCAGTCGTTTCACGCGAGCCACAATCACCTCCGGTCCTCGAGTTCCACGCTAGTCGGTTCCCCACTGCGGGCTGTGTCGGCGCGACACCCTGAATAGACTCGAACACGACGCAAGGAGTGCCATGAAGATCGTCGTCCTGGTCAAGGAAGTCCCCGACACCTATGGAGACCGCAAGCTCAACCTCGAGACGGGGCTGGCCGACCGCGCCGCCAGTGAGCCGGTGCTCGATGAGATCGGCGGCCGCGCGCTGGAGGTCGCGCTGTCGTATGCCGACAAGAACGCGGGCACCGAGGTGGTGGTGCTGTCGATGGCGCCCGAATCGGCCCACGCGACGATCCGCAAGGGCCTCGCGATGGGCGCGGCCAGCGCCGTGCAGATCATCGACGAACAGCTGCTGGGCGCCGATCTGGGGCTGACGGCCGAGGTGCTGGCCGCGGCGATCCGCCAGATCGGCTTCGACCTGGTGATCACCGGCAATCAGTCCACGGACGGCAGCGGCGGGGTGATGCCGGCCATGCTCGCAGAACTGCTGGACGTGCCGCAGGCGACGAGCTTGAACAGCGTCGAGCTGACGGACGCGCAGGTCGCGGGCGAGCGCGCGATCGACGGTGGCACGGCGCGGGTGAGCGCACAGCTGCCGGCGGTGATCTCGATCACCGAGCGCCTGCCCGATGCGCGGTTCCCGAACTTCAAGGGCATCATGGCCGCCAAGAAGAAGCCGTTCGAGACCAAGACGCTTGCAGACCTGGGGGTGGACGCAGCCGATGCTGCGGCATCCCGTTCGATCATGACCGCGGTCTCTGAGAAGCCGCCGCGCGCGGCGGGCGTCAAGATCGTCGACGAGGGCGACGCTGGCACGAAGCTCGCCGAGTTCCTGATCCAGAACCGACTTGCCTGAGGGGATTGAGATGGCTGAATACGCTGCAGATTCGATTCTGGTGCTGCTGGATGCGACCCCGTCGGGTGAGCTGGCGCGTTCGTCGGCGGGCCTGCTGGGTGCGGCCGCACAGATCGGCACGCCGGTTGCGCTGGTGGTCGGTGACGCGAAGCTCGCGGATGCCGCGGCAGGCCTGGGCGCCGTGCGTGTGCTGGTCGCCGCCCCGGGCGAGGGGCTGACCGTTCCGGTGGTCGATGCGCTGGCCGCCGCGGTGGATGCGGTGCATCCCGACGCGATCCTGATCTCGCATTCGGTCGAGGGGAGGGATGTCGCGGGTCGATATGCGGCCCGGACCCGTTCGGCGCTCGCGATCGACGCGGTCGGCGTCACCCGCGATGAAGAGGGAGTGCTCGCGCAGCACTCGGTGTACGGCGGGACGTTCACTGTCGATTCGGCGGCGACGTTCGGAGCTCCGGTGATCACGGTGCGTCAGGGAGCGGTCGAGGAGCGCGCCGAGGCGCAGCCGGTGGTCGTGGACGAACTGGCCGTGACGGCGTCGGGTCGTAAGGCCGCCGTGGTCGAATCGGTGTCGGAGTCGACCGAGACCTCGTCGCGCCCCGAGCTGCGGGGAGCAGCCAAGGTCGTCTCGGGTGGCCGGGGTCTGGGCTCGGGCGAGAAGTTCGCGCTCGTGGACGAGCTGGCCGACGTGCTCGGCGCAGCCGTGGGCGCGTCGCGCGCCGCTGTGGACGCGGGGTACGTGCCCCAGTCCTACCAGGTCGGTCAGACCGGTGTGTCGGTGTCGCCGCAGCTGTACATCGCGGTGGGCATCTCGGGCGCGATCCAGCACAAGGCCGGCATGCAGACGGCCAAGACGATCGTCGCGATCAACAAAGACGGCGACGCCCCGATCTTCGACATCGCCGACTACGGCGTGGTGGGCGACCTGTTCACGATCGTGCCGCAGCTGATCGACGCGCTCAAGGCGCGGAAGCAGTAGCCGTGGCCACCTACGGTCGCACGATCCGTCGGGGTCTGCCGCGCACCGCCGGTGGGCAGGCGTGGCCACCCGCCCCGGTCGGTGAGCCAGCGGCCGGCCCGGCTGTTGAGTCGGTGACAGCCCCGGTCGTCGAGCCGGCGGCCGCCCCGGCTGTTGAGTCGGTGACAGCCCCGGTCGTCGAGCCAGCGGCTGCTCCGGTTGTTGAGTCGGTGACGGCCCCGCTGGTCGAGTCAGCGGAGCGAGTCGAAACGGCGCCCGCGGCCTCTCCCGCGCTGCGCCGGGGCTTGCCGCGCACACCGGGCGGGGAGCCCTGGCCGCCCGCCGCCACTGAGATGGCTGCAGCGGCGCCGACCGCCGAACCCGGTGCGTCGTCGTCGGCGGCTGTGGCGGCGTCATCGACTCCGTCCACTGCCTCTCCGGCGCCCTCGGCGGCAGAGCAGACTTCGGTTGCGCCGTCGACGGCTGCGGCCGTTCCCGCGGGCTCGGCTGACGTGCCGCTGCGCCGCGGCCTGCCGCGCGTGCCGGGTGGAGAGCCCTGGCCCGCTGCCGGTTTCGCCCCCGCCGCCGCGTCCTCCGCTTCCGCAGCGCCTGCCGCGTCCTCCGCTTCCGCAGCGCCTGCCGCGTCCTCCGCTTTCGCAGCGCCCGCAGCTCCCGCAGCTCCCGCCGCCGCGTCCTCCGCGCCGGCAGCTCTGCCCGCCGCGACCCCCATAGGTCGACGCACCGGACTGCCGCGGCCGGGTGTCGCAGCTGCCGCTGCAACGGCCGCCCCTGCGGCGTCCACCCCGGCTGCGGCATCCACCGCGGCTGCGGCATCCGCCCCCATGGCGCAGACGCCCGCCGTCTCGGCTCCCGCACCGGCTGCTGCTGCTGAGGAATCGACCTCGGCCGGTGGGCTTGCTCCGTTGCCGTGGCATCAGGAGGTGTTCGTGGGGGCTGCGGCCGAGCGGTGGAGGGCCGACCGGGCGCGCACGATCCCTGCGCGCACGCCGCTCGTGCCGGCCGAGCCGATACGGCACGGTCCGTTCACGGCCGGTCAGTGGGTGGGCGCGGTGATCGTGGCCGGGGCGGGTCTGCTGTTCGCGGCCGGCATGGTGGTGCTGCTGATGCGCTGGTTCTTGAGCCTGGAGTTCATGCAGGACTTCTTGCAGACGTTCCCCGGGGCCTACGAGCTGCCCGAGGCGGCACCGGTCGGTTTTCCGGCCTGGCTGAACTGGCAGCACTTTTTGAACATCTTCTTCATGGTGCTGATCATCCGTTCGGGGCTGCAGGTGCGGTACCAGAAGCGCCCGCCGGCGTATTGGAGCCCGCGCGGCAACCCGCAGCGCAAGATCAGCCTCACCGTGTGGTTCCACCAGTCGATGGACATCCTGTGGATCGTCAACGGGGTGCTGTTCGTCGTGCTGCTGTTTGCGACCGGACAGTGGATGCGGCTCGTGCCCACCAGTTGGGAGGTGTTCCCGAATGCCCTGTCGGCGGGGTTGCAGTACGTGTCACTGGACTGGCCGATCGAAGACGGTTGGGTCAACTACAACAGTCTGCAGCAGTTGGCCTACTTCGCGGTCGTGTTCCTGGCCGCGCCGCTGGCGGCTGTCACCGGGGTGCGGATGAGTGGCATCTGGCCCAAGAACGCGCAACGGCTGAACAAGGCGTATCCGATCGAGTGGGCGCGGGCCGTGCACTTCCCGACGATGGTCTTCTTCGTGCTGTTCATCATCGGGCATGTCACGCTGGTGCTGACCACCGGGGCGCTGCACAACCTGAACAGCATGTTCGCCGCGAACGGCGGTGACACCTGGGTCGGGTTCTGGTTCTTCGTCGGGGCGATGGTCATCGTCGCGATCGGCTGGGTGGCAGCGCGTCCGCTGGTGCTCGCACCCATCGCACGCCTGTTCGGCCGCGTCAGCGAACGCTGAGACGAGGCCCTCGACCGCGAATCCATAGGGAGTCGGCGAGTCCATATGCCACAGCGCATTGATTCACCGAATCCCTATGGATTGGGCGGAGGGGCCGGGGGATATCCCCACCGGAAGTGGGCGGATCCCCACGCTGTGGTGAGGGATGCTTCGCCCTAGCGTGGAGGCATGACCACAACTTCGTCCGGAGACGCCACGTCCCCGCCGGTCGCGGCATCCTCTTCTGCCCACGCCGCGACTGCACGCGACCCGCGGCCCGTCCACCTGTTCACACCCGTGCGTCTGCTGGGCGCGATCGCACAGCTCGCGCTCGTGGGCGTCCTGTGGGCCGCCGTCATCGGCGGGCTGATCGCGATGTTCTTCAGCGGCATCGGGCTGATCTTCGCCGCCGGTGTCGGCGCACTCGTCCTGGTCGCCTGGGTGTACGTAATGTTCGCGTTCGGCTGGACCGAGGTGGCGCGGGTCGAGGGGCTGTACGGCTTCGGCCTCGCCCCGCGCCGACTGCGCCGCAGCCCTCGCCCGGGCTTCGTCGGCTGGCTGCACTCGCTGTGGCTGCAGACGATCGACGGGTCGATGTGGCGCGCGATCGCCAGCGCCGCCGTCTCGGCCGTGCTCGGGTGGGCGGTGCTGTCGCTGGTGGCGGCACTGGCATCGGGCATTGCGATGGCGTTCACGCCGGTGGTGTTCGGCGGCGACGGCGCCATGATCCCGCTGCAGGGCACCGGGCTCGACATCCCGCGGTCATGGGCGGTGCTCGGCGGCATCCTCGCTGCGGTGATCGCTCTGGCAGGCCTCGTGGGTCTGGGCATGCTGCACGGTGTGCTGGTGCGGGCGATCCTCGTCCCGTCACGCGAAGCGCAGCTGGCCGAGCAGGCGCGCACCTCTCAGGCGCAGCGCGTGGGCGCAGTGCGTGCGGCCGACCTGGAGCGCACCCGCATCGAGCGGGACCTGCACGACGGGGTCCAGCCTCGGCTGGTCTCGGTGGGCATGACGCTGGGCCTGGCACAGCAGAAGATCGACTCCGATCCGGATGCCGCGAAGCAGCTGATCGCCGAAGCCCACACCTCGACCAAGGCGGCGATCACCGAACTGCGGCAGTTGGCCCGCGGCATCCACACCTCGGTGCTCGATGATCGTGGCCTGGACGCGGCGCTGTCGGCGCTGGCGGCGCGCTCGCCCGTGCCGGTCGTGCTGGACGTGCGACTCGCCCAGCGGTGCAGCCAGCCCGCCGAGGCGGCCGTGTACTTCGTCATCGCCGAGACGCTCACCAATGCGGCCAAGCACTCGCGCGCTTCGGAGTGCCGGGTCACCGTGCGCCAGCGTGAGGGCGGCCTGCTGTGGGCCCGCATCGAGGACAACGGCGTGGGCGGGGCGACCATCGTCCCGGGCGGGGGACTGGACGGCCTGTCCAACCGTGTCCTCGGCGTGGGCGGAACATTCCGCCTCGACAGCCCCGGTGGTGGACCCACGAGTGTGGAGGCGAGCGTGCCATGCGCATTCTGATCTGCGAGGACTCCGTGCTGCTGCGCGAGGGACTCATCCGGCTGCTCGAAGACGCCGGGCACGAGGTCGTCGCCGCGCTGCCCGATGCCGACGGCATCGACGAGGCGATCACCCAGAGCGAGCCCGATCTGTGCGTGCTGGATGTGCGACTGCCGCCGACGCGCACCGACGAGGGCATCCGTGCAGCTCTGCGCATCCGCGCCGGGCAGCCCGCGCTGCCGATCCTGGTGCTGTCGCAGTACGTCGAGGAGCGCTATGCGTCCGATCTCATCGCCGGTCGCGGCGGCGGCCTGGGCTACCTGCTGAAGGACCGCGTCGCCGACGTCGCCGAGTTCGTCGCAACCGTCGAGCAGATCGCCGGCGGCGCCACGGTGTTCGACCCCGAGGTGGTCGCCCAGCTGCTGAGCAGAAGGACACAGGACGAGAGGATGCAGCGGCTCACCGATCGCGAATCCACGGTGCTGGCGCTGATCGCCGAGGGCAAGTCCAACCAGGCCATCGCGCAGACCCTGTACATCACCGAAGGCAGCGTCGAAAAGCACATCACGTCGCTGTTCGCCAAGCTCGACCTCGAGCCCGACGAATCGGGCAACCGGCGGGTGCTGGCCGCGCTGGCCCACATCGCACACAGCGGCGACGCGCCGCAGAATGGAGACCTGAGATGAGCACGCCCACCACGACCGGCATGCCGCCGGTCTCACCCACGCCGCCCACGCCGCCGACGCCGGGTGGACCGGCGCCGGCGCCGTTCGGCAACGCTCGCCTGATCGCGACGCTGGCGATCGTCTTCGGCTCGCTGATCGTGATCGGCACGCTGTTCTCGGGGGTCACCGGCACGATCGCCGCGGCATCCGAGCACACGTCCAGTCGGACCATCGACGTCACCGGCGTCGGTGCGCTCAGCGCCGAATTGAACGCCGGATCATTGCGCGTCGAGTTCGCCGACGTGCCCGAGGCCGAACTCACCGTGACCGCCGGAGCCGACGCAGATCAGTGGACGCTGAACCGCGACGGGGGCACGCTCGAGGTGCGCTCGCCGAACGGCATGTTCCGAGGATGGGGACCATGGCTGCGCAACGGACGTGGCAACGGCAATGCGGTGCTGACGCTGCCGCGGACCCTGTCGGGGATGGATGCGGCCCTGGACCTCTCGGCGGGCAAGCTGACCGCGACCGGTGATTTCGGCGAGCTGTCGGTCACGGCCGGCGCCGGGCGCGTCGATGTCCAGGGGTCGGCGCACAGCGTCAAGACGGAGATGAACGCCGGCCGTGCCGATCTTGCTCTGTCTGACGTCGATACGGCCGACCTGCGAGTGAACGCCGGCGAGCTGAATGCGACGCTCACGGGCGCACAGCCGACGCACCTGGAGCTGTCGGCCAGCGCCGGGGCGATGGATGTCACGGTGCCCGCGGGGTCGTACCAGGTCACGGCCGACACGTCGGCGGGGTCGTTCGAGAACCGCGTGGGCTCTGCCCCGGGCGCATCGAGCACCGTGCAGGTGAATGTGTCGGCAGGCCGGATCCTGCTGCAGTCGGGGAACTGATGGAGACGGGAGCGGCCGGGTCACCGACCCGAGCCGCTCTCGTCCCAGACCTCCTCGACGCCGTCGGCATAGCCGGCGTCGTAGGCCTCGTCGCTGCCGAGCCGGAACATGTCGTGCTCGGCCTCCCGCACGATCGAGCGGGCGCCGACCAGGTCGAGGTCCCCCACCAGCTCGGCGCGGCCGCGCACGACGGCCACCGGCAGGCCGGCGGCCTTGCCCTTGACGAGTTCGGCCGCAGACGCGATCTCGTCGGCGACGCACGGCAGCGTCACGTGCAGCGGGCGCCCGTAGGTGTCGAGACTGCCGCGCAGGTCGTCGAAGACCCGCACTCCGCCTGCACCGATGGCGGCATCGGTCTGCCCTTCGCGCCACGGCCTGCCCAGCGTGTCTGAGATGAGGACGCCGACGCGCACGCCGAGCTTCTCGCGCAGCCCCGCCGCGATCGCTCGGGCCGAGGCATCCGGATCCTGTGGCAGAAGCAGCACTGTGCCTTCGGGCGTGTTGGACGCGTCGACGCCCGCCGCGGCTGCGACGATGCCGAGTCGGTTCTCGACGATGCGGGTCGTGTGCCCGGTCTCAGAGGTCCGGGATGCCACCACCCGCACGGTCTCGGCGGTGATGGCGTCTTCGCGGTCCGCTGCGGCGACCGTGCGGCCCTCGGCCTTGGAGACGACCTTGGAGGTGACCACGACGATGTCGCCGTCTTGCAGAGGCGTGCCGACTGCGGCGTCACCGATGACGGCGACGAGGTCGTCGCCGACGCTGATCTCGGGGATGCCCTCCAGGGCCCAGATCTGCAGCACGGTCAGCGAACGAATCGGACCTCGGTGAGCTGTTCGCCCAGGAACGGCTCGGTGTGGCTCGCGCCGTCGAGCGCGAATCCGTTGCGCAGATAGAAGCGGTGCGCGCGGGGGTTGTCTTCGGCCACCCACAGGTAGAGAGGCTCGCCCTCGTCGACCGCCGCATCGAACAGCTGCTTGCCGATGCCGGTGCTGTGGTACTTGGCCAGCAGGTAGATGAAGTACAGCTCGCGGTTGCGGGGGGCGTCCTTGTCGCGGGCGGGTCCCGACCCGACGAAGCCGACGATCTCGCCGTCGACGAGCGCGGCGCTCATGTGGAAGTCGTCGCCCTGCACGGCCCAATGCGTCCACAGTTCTGCGAGCCGCTTGGGCGAGATGCGCTCGAGCGCCGCCTTGCTGATCAGGTGGTCATAGGTCTCGTGCCAGCAGGCCGCGTGCACTCTGCCGAGGGCTTCGGCATCCACGTCACGGACCGGACGGACGACGATGTCAGTCTGCAGTTGAGCATCCATGCGCCAGACTCTACGCGGCCGGTGCGCTGGGGCGAAATCGGCCGATTGACCGCGGGTGGACGCCGCATGAACGGTGTGAGACGGGGTCTCACAGGGTGCGGCGCGGGGTGCCTTGCGTGCGAGCTCGTCGTATCACCCCGACGACGGGCTGGACATCATCTTCGAGCTGAAGAAGTGAGGATCGGGGTGGGGCAGCGGCGGGTACCGGCTTCCTCCTGGATCTTCGGGCGGCCGACGGTCGCCTCGGCGCAGCGCTTGGCCTGCACATAGATCTTGCTGAGGCCGAGTTCGTCGGGATCGACGTCGTCGGGGACCGAAGCGCGCGAGTCCAATCGCGGAACAGCGCTGTGCCAAGTCGATCCCCACGCGGAAAGTGCTCTGGTGCCTATAATTCGTATGTATGTCCTGTCTCACGAGTGCTCCTTCCCCACAGCTTGCGGCATCTGGGGCAGATATCCACCGATCTTGAGGTGAGGCGGGCTGCTCGGAGTCAATGTCAGAGGTACGTGCCAGTATAGAAACTATGAACGATACACGCAAAGCGATCGGGGACGTGCGGGCTGAGCTCGCCGACCTGGTGTCTGGTGTGTTCTCACGCAACACCCTGCACGGTGCGAGCGACGAAGATCTGCTCGAGACCGTGCGGGCCGTGGGCGACCTGCAGCGGCTGGTCGAGGCGCTGCTGGTCGACGGCGTGGCCGAGATCGTCGGCCGCTCAGGGCAGATGGACCGCGGCGAGCGGCTGTCGACCCGCATGGGCTGCCACAACGTCAACGAGCTCGTTCAGCGGCTGACACTGTGCGCGCCGCAGACCGCCGCACGGCTCGAGAAGGCGCAGCGGGCGACGGCTCTCGAGTGGAATGCGTTGACGGGTGAGGAACAGCCCGCGAAGCTGCCCGCCCTTCGTGACGCCCTGCGGGACGGCGCGGTCGGACTGGATGGGGTGGTCGCCGTCTCGGCGCCGCTCCTGGGCATGCGTGATCGCGTGGGGCGCTCGCAGGTGCTGATCGCCGATGACGCCATCGCCGCGTTCGCGCGTGGCGGTGGGGTCGACGATGCGCCGCCCGCGTCTGCCGAGCTGTTGAAGATCCAGGCGCTCGTGTGGGCCAGCGCACTCGATCCCGACGGCGACGAGCCGAAGGACCGAGACACGGCGCAGAGCCGGTCGTTCACGATGGGCAAGCAGCGCGATGACAACCTGACCCCGTTCCGCGGCCTTGCTGAGCCGGAGGTCGCGGCGCAGCTGCAGCGCATCTTCGATTCGGTCAACTCGCCCTCCGCGAAGAGTGGAGTGTGGTTCGCCGAAGCGACCGGCGAAGCCGAGGCCGAGGCCGACGCCGCTGCAGAGGATGTCGAGGCCGAGGCGGCCTGGGTCGACCAGCGCACGCGCGCGCAGAAGCAGTACGACGCGCTGGCAGCCGCGTTGTTCGCCGCCGCACGGTCGGGCGAGTTGCCCGCCCTCGGCGGGGCGGCTCCCACGCTGCTGGTAACGGTCAACGCCGAAGACCTCGCCCGCGGTGCCGGCTGGGCGTTCTTGGAAGGCATCGAGCAGCCGGTCTCCCTCAATACCGCCACTCACACCGCGTGCGCCGGGGTGCTGCAGCGCGTGATCCTGGGCGGCAACGGGCGGATTGTCGAGCTCGGCAGCCCGGAACGCACGTTCACGCCGCAGCAGCGCAAGGCCATCACCCTCAGAGACGGCGGCTGCATCATCCCAGGCTGCGGAATCCCCGCGGCATGGTGCGAGATCCACCACGTCGTGGATCATGCAAAGGGCGGAGCCACCCATACCGACAACGGTGTGTGTCTGTGCTGGGGGCATCATCGGTTCATCGACACGGGACCGTGGGAGATCCGCATGCGCGACGGGGTGCCTGAGATCCGAGGGCCGGCGTGGTTCGGCCCCTCGGGTCGGTGGCGGCGCGTGACCAAGTCCAAGACGCGGCTGCTGCGTGCGCTGCGCCGGCAGTGAACTGCTGCGCCGGCAGTGAGCTGCTGCGCCGGCAGTGAGCAAATCTTCCTCGCCGCCCATTCGCGGCAGCGCAGGTCGGATAGCGTGGGCGGAGTGACGGATGACGCCCCAGTGACCGGTACCGTGACCGCGGTCCACGTGAACGCCGAACACGGCTTCAGCAAGCGGAGCGTGGCACAGATCTCGCTCGTCGAAGGCCTCGGGGTCGAAGGCGACGCGCACTTCGGCGCCACCGTGCAGCATCGGTCACGTGTCAGGAGAGACCCGTCGCAGCCGAATCTGCGGCAGGTGCACCTCATCCACTCGGAGCTGTTCGCCGACCTGCGTGCGCTCGGCCACGACGTCGCTGCAGGTCAGCTCGGTGAGAACATCACCACGGACGGTATCGACCTGCTGGGCCTTCCCGTCGGAACGCGCCTGAGGGTCGGCACGGCAGTGCTGGGCATCACCGGACTGCGCAACCCGTGCGAGCAGATCAACGGCTTCCAGGATGGACTGATGCGACACCTCATCCACAAGCGCGACGACGGTGTCGTCGTCAGGCTTGCCGGAGTGATGGCCACTGTCGTCCGCGGCGGCCGGATCCGCCCCGGCGACGGGATAGCGGTGCAGCTGCCGCCGCAGCCGCGCTTCGCGCTGACCACGGTGTGAGGTGCGCGTCGGGGTCAGGGTCGGGGTCGGACCGGGAACATGCCGCGGCCATGGCGCGGCAGCTGCACCGGCTCGGGGCGACGGCGGAGCCGTGCCGGTGGGATAGCATCCCGTGGTGAATGTGATCTGGCGGACTCTCCTGGTGCACCTGCGAGCGCGAGTGCGTGTGCGACGCGGCGGGTCTCTGCCGGCGAACGGGCTCAGCCGCATCCGGCTGACGACGATGCCCACCGACATCGACATCCTCATGCACATGAACAACGGCCGGTACATGTCGCTGTTCGACCTGGGCCGATGGGACGTTCTGGTGCACACGGGGCTGTGGGATGCAATGCGTGCGCATGGCTGGTACGCGGTGGTGGCAAGCGAGACGATCACGTTCCGCAAATCGCTGCGCCTGTGGCAGCGGTTCGATGTCGAGTCGCGGTTCCTCGGCCACGACGACCGGTCGCTGTACCTGGAGCACCGTGCCGTGGTGGACGGTGAGATCTACGCGCGCGCGATCGTGCGTGCCCGGGTTCTGCGTCGCAGCGGAGGTCTGCTGCCCCACGATGAGCTGTTCGCAGCAACCGGCCGACCCGAAGGGGTGCCCGACGTCGAGCCGTGGGTGCGCGAATGGGCCGCGGCATCCCGTCTTCCGTCGACCAAGAAGCCCGCACCGAGCACCTGGGACTGACGCGGCGACGTGACGAGGCGATGGCCCCGTTCGGCCGCACGGGGGAGGACACTGGATCACAGGAGGCAGCGATGCGCGCAGTGCGATTCGATTCCTATGGTCCCGTCGAGGTCTTGAAGGTCGTGCAGGTCGGCACTCCCACGCCGCGAGCCGGTGAGGTGGTCGTCGCCGTGCGGGCCGCCGGAATCAACCCCGGTGAGATCGGCATTCGCGAGGGGCGCGTGCACGAGCGGTGGCCGGCGACCTTTCCCGAAGGCGAGGGCAGCGACTTCGCCGGGGTGGTGGACGGCGTCGGCGTCGGCGTCAAGGCATTCGCACCCGGCGACGAGGTGGTCGGCTTCACGAACGACAGGGCAAGCCACGCCGAGTTCGTGCGCGTTCCGGTCGATCAGGTCGTGACCAAGCCTGCCGAGGTGTCGTGGGATGCCGCCGGTGCGCTGTTCGTGGCGGGCACGAGCGCGTACGCCCTGGTCGAGACCGTCGGGCTCGGCTCCGGCGACGTCGTCGTCGTCTCGGCCGCTGCCGGTGGGGTCGGCTCGCTCGCCGTGCAGTGGGCGCGCAACACCGGGGCGACCGTCATCGGGCTCGCCTCACCCACACATCACGACTGGCTGAGGGCGAAGGACGTCATTCCGATCGACTACGGCGGCGACGACCTGGCCGACCGGGTGCGCGCGGTGGCAGGGCCGCCCACAGCCCTGCTCGACGCGCACGGCGGCGGTTATGTGCATCTGGGGCTGACGCTCGGCATCGTGCCGGGACGGATCGCCACGATCGCCGATTTCAGTGCCGGCCGGCATGGGGCGCGGGTCGTGTCGCATTCGATCGCGGCCACCGCCGACGTGATGGCGCAACTGGTGGATGCCATCGCGGCGGGGCGACTCGAGGTGCCCATCGCGGCGCGATTCGCGCTCGACGATGTGCAGGACGCGTACCGGATGCAGGCTTCAGGCCACGTGCACGGCAAGATCGTGCTTGTGCCCTGACGCGTGCACGACCGTCACGGTGCCGGCGGTGCGTCGTCGCCGTAGAGGCCGCGCCCGGTGAGGGCGTGGCTCTGTGCTGTGCGCGCGCGACGGCGCAGCACGCTGAGCGTGCCGAATGAGCCGAGTGCAGCCAGCGCGATCACGCCCACGATCGACGTGATCGCCCAGACCGGGGCGTTCATCGGCGGCAGGTCGTCGACCGTGACCGGAGCCGCCGACGCGTGCTCGGCCGCTGGTGCGACCACCGCGCCGGGGAACGGGCTCTTCGGCCCGCGGATGCCCGGCCCCGGAACGAGGGTCAGGGCGCTGTAGGGCTGGACGACCCCCCACCCCGAGACATCGTCGCGCGCGTCGGGATCGGCGCGACGGGCGGTGGCCTCGAGACGGTACACCCATTGTGCGGGCGTCTCGTCGCGGTGCGCGGAGGCCACCAGGGCGAGTGCCGCCGAGACGTACGGCGCGGCATAGCTCGTGTAGGGCTGGTCGGCGGCGAAGATGCAGTCGCCGCCGGCGGCACCGGCCGACAGGATGTTCTGTCCGGGAGCACTGAGCATGACGTGCGGTCCGTGGATGCTGTCGTCGGTCACGGTGCCCTCGACCCCGGTGGCCGCGACCCCGATCGCACCCGTGTCGGCTGCGGGGTATCGGGGTCCGTCTTCGTCATTCGAGCCGATCGATGTGCTGTTGTCGCGGTTGCCGGCGCTGGAGACCACGACACTTCCCTTGCGGGCGGCGTAGGCGACGGCCTCGGCGAGAGAGGCGTGGGCCTCGGCGGTGCTCATCGAGACGTTGATCACCTGTGCGCCGTGGTCGGCCGCGTAGCGGATCCCGCGCACCAGCAGCGACAGGTTCGGCCCCGTGCCGGCCTCGACGGCCCGGTCGTCGACGTTGCTGTACACGCGCACCGGCAGGATCTTCGCGCTCGGGGCCAGTCCCACCAGGCCAGATCCGTCGATGCGGCGCGCGGCGATCTGGCCCGCCAGAGCTGTGCCGTGACCGTAGTCGTCGGAGCGCCCATCGGCAGCGGCCCCGTCTTTGACGAGGTTGACGCCCTTGAGCACGGCACCCCGCAGATGCGGGCTCGAGGCATCCACTCCCGAATCTACGACGGCCACGACGATGCCTGCACCCTTCGACACCGCCCAGGCACGCGTGGCCTGCAGCGACTGGAACGCGGGCGGTGAGTCGGTGATGCGGGTGTCGGCCGTGCATTCTCCCGTGCCGGCCATCGCGACGGCGGCATGTGTCGCGGACGGCGCATGTGTCGTGGACGGCGCATGTGTCGCGGGCGGCGCGAAGGCCGCTGCCGGAGCGACCGTCAGGCCCGCCGACAGCAGCGCGACCGCCACCCCGCCGAGCATCCGTGCGCGCAGCGGTGCGCGGCGACGTGCACGGGCCGCTCTCATCCGATCGGCGTCTTCCCTGCGGCCGCGGACGACAGCGCCGGTCCCGAAGGCAGCAGAGCCGTCCACCCGGCGTCGACGGCGGCGACATCGCGAGAAGCCGAGTAGCCCAGGCGTGCGACCGTCTCGGACGTGGCGCCGGGCAGCGGGAACGCCGTTCCGGTCCCGTCGATCAGAGTCAGCATCTTGCTGCTGTCGCTGCCTGCTTCGGCCTGCACCAGCGCACCGGTGCCGGGCTGGATGTGCACTCCGGCCGAGGACGCGGTCGACGAGGGCTGGGCGGCCAGAACCGTGCCGGGGGTCTTGCCCGTGTGCGTCATCAGTGCGCACGCGCGCTGATCGGACGGCAGGGCGGTGAAGCCGTTGTCCGGCCAGTCCGCACCGCCGGCCGGCTTGCTCGCCGTCGGCAGTCCGCTGACCTGCGCTGCGGTGACCTCGGTCGGAGCGTGCACGCTGGGCCCGTCACCCAGCTGATACAGCTGCCAGGCGAGGGGGCTGAGGGGGGCCAGCTCGCCGTCTTCGGTGATGAGGAACCGCTCGTCTTGGGCGGTCTGGGCGATATGGACCACTTCGCCGGTGGCGAGCTTCGAGCCGGCCACCGGCGTGCTCTCGGGCACGTTCAGCGGGGCGAGTGCAGTGCCCGGGACGAACAGGTTCGTCCACGAAGCCGGGGCAGGGCCCGGTGCGGACGAGGTGATGCCGGCAGCGCGCAGCACGGCGTCGCTGTTGGCGGAGGTCACCGGATATCGTGTGGCGCCAGCCACGACGAACAGGCTGCGGCCCGTCGAGACGACGACGGCGTCATCGGTGGCCTGCGCATCGGGGACCGCCGCGATGCGGGTGGACAGCTGCTCCTTCTCGAGCAGGCACGTCGTCCAGCCGTCATCGACCAGTGCCGAAGGGGTGGGCAGGGCGTCGGGGGCGCCGACGATGCCCACGGTCGACCCCAGCGGGACGCCGCTGAGCTCCTTCTGCCCGGTGGCGATCACCGCGAACGAACGGGAGGGGATCAGCAGGCGGGCGCTGGTCGTGTTCACGACCGGATGCAGCGTGCCGTCCACCGTGACGTAGCGGGCGCCGCTGTCTTTCGCCAGCACCAGGCGACCGTTCTCCCACCCATTGGGCAGTCCGGGCTGCAGCAGTCCCCAGAACACTCCGACGCCCACCAGAGCCACCGAGAGCGCGATCGCCGCGATCACCGCGCGCATGGGCTTGGCCGGTTCGAGCTCCTTGCCGCCGGGCGCGCCGCTGACGAACGCTGTGAGAAGACGGCGCTGCGAGAAGCTCTGCGCCTGGATCAGGTCGCCTTTGGTGGCCATGCCGTCAGACCAGCCCCGCCGCGATCACGCCGACCGGCAGAAGGGTTGCCAGGATGATCAGTTCCGCGGTGTCGGCCAGGCGACTCAGCCGCATGCGCGCCGCCGGCGCGATCAGGGTGACCGTCACGGTCAGCACCGTCGCCACGGTCGCCGTCGTCAGCAGCAGCGTCTGCAGCTGCGGCTGCGCGACGGCCGTCACGATTCCGGTCAGGCCCAGACCCACGGTGGCCAGAGCCATGATCGCCATCACGTGGCTGCGTGCGTACACCTGGCGGGCGGGGAACATGGTCCCCACGAACGCCAGAGCGCACAGGGCGCTGCCGGCGGGGCTGGAGGCGGCCAGCAGTGGTGTGGCGATCAGCAGGCAGACGCCGAGCCCGAGGCGAGAGACCAGCAGCGCCCGCGCGGCGGAGGCCGTGCGCCGTTTGACGTCGTCCGCGTCGATCGGTGTCGGGTCGGCGAACATCTCGGCATCGCTGTGCGGTGAGAACACCCGCAGTCGGGTGGAGCTGAGCACGAGCCACGGCAGCGCGTTCGAGACGGTGGCGACGATCGCGGCCATCAGCGCATAGACGGTGACGGCGAGCGCGGGGGCCAGCATCGTGATGCCGCCGGTGGCGCCGATCACGGCCCCGGCGATCACCGTGCCCAGCGCGATCTCGCGTCGTTCGGGCATGAGGGCGAGCACGATCAGACCGGCCACCAGTGCCGCGGCGCCCGCGGCGGCCAGCGGCGCACCCCACGCTGCCTCACCGTCGGTGACGACCAGGTAGCCGGCGACGGCGGCGAACACGCCGGCGGCCACGCCCATCGCATGGCCGGCGGTGATCTGGCCGAGGCGTACGATCACCGCGCCCACCACGATCAGCAGCACGGTGCCCAGCCCCGCGATCAGGGCGCCGATCCGCAGTGCGGGGCCGGCCGCCAGCAGAACGACGGCGCAGACGGCCAGCAGGGTCAGGCTCGCGCCGATCGCCGTGCGCACGCCGTCCTGCGGCGTCCACGGCCGGTGCTGCCCTTCGGTGGCGTCGATCACGGCCTCGACGATGTCGTCGTACACGCGCGGCTGGGCCACGAGGCCGCCGCGCGCGAGAGTGAGCATCTCGCCGTCGTGCACTCCCTGCGCGGCGGCGGTGCTGCTCGCGTCGAGCACACGCCCGTCCGCGCGACGCAGCTCGTATCCGGTGTGGGTCATCGTGGCATCCAGCAGCCCGAGATTGCGGGCGAAGCCGGGCATGAGCTCGATCAGCGGCAACTGCGCCGGGATGCCGACATCCAGCCGCCGTCCTTCGCCGAGCACAGAGACGCGCACCGCTGCGCGGGAGGCGCTGACCGTCTGACTCACCACGTCAGTCTAACGATCGGGGTCGCAGTCGCCATCGGATCGCTTGTCCGCCGAAATCCTCGGCATCGTCCGACATCTCGTGATCCTCTCCCGCCCACTCCGGTACTGCGTCGCGCACGGCGCCGACGGGACCCACCGTACACAGCGGCGTGCGCGGCGCCCATGGGGAATTGTCCCCATGGGATCTCGCGGTGTCATGTGGTTACCTGGTCCCGGTCGCTGCGTGAAGGCGGCGACGGATCTACGTGAGGTGGAGGGTGTGATGGCTGATCTGATTTCGGCAGAAGAAGGAGCGCTTGCGCGCGGAGCTCAGGCGGTGAACGAAGCCAAAGCCGGTATTGACCAGCAGGTGAAGTTCGTGCGCGGCGAGATCGAGCAGGTCTCCGGCTTCTGGACCGGCGCCGCTGCCGGTTCGTTCGCGCAGCTGATGGCGCGGTGGGACGAAGAGACGCGCAAGCTGAACAACGTCCTGGTGACGCTCGAGGACGCGCTTCGCGGCACCGAGCGCGACCAGTCCGCGACCGAAGAGTCGCACCAGCAGACGATTTCGGGCCTCGGCTCGATGATGGGCGCCTGAGCGCCCACCGGTGAGAGAGAGGGATTGAAATGCAGTCGATGTCGGTGAAGCCGGAGCAGGTCACGGCGCTGTCGGGTCAGATTCGTACGGGTGCCCGCGGCATCAAGACACAGCTGGACACGCTCGAGTCCGAGGTGGGCAAGCTGCGGTCGTCGTGGGACGGCGCCGCGCAGGCCGCGTACGACGAGGCGCAGCGCAAGTGGACGCAGTCCCTGCACGCGCTCAACGAGCTGCTCGAGCAGATCTCGGTCAAGACGGACCAGATCTCGCAGGGCTATGTGTCGCAGGACAACTCGTCGGCGGGTCGTTTCACGAGCTGACGTGATGTGCTCGTCCCTTGTGGCCCGGGTGATGACCCGGGCCACAGTGGCGGGCAAGTGAAGGAGAATGAGTCGCTATGGCACCCAGCATCATCAGCATCGACGGCGACGTTGTCTACTATCGCGGCGGGCAGATCATGGATGCCCAGACCGGCTTGCCGACGCCGGAGGAAGCCAGCGACGTCGTCGGCACGACGCAGGAGCACGCGACGGCCGCGTTCATGACGCGCCTGAAGAAGATCGCCGATCAGCTCGGAGACCACACGAACGTCGTGCGCGTCACGGTCAAGGATCATGTCGAGATCATGAAGAAGGCCGCAAGCTCGATGCAGGACAGCGACGAGCACAACGCCGAGTGGGTCAAGAGCCAGGACGAGCTGGTCACCGATGTCGCCAAGTCCACGTCCACGCAGGATGTCGCGGCCGCTGAGAAGACCGTGACCGAAGAGCAGTCCCAGGCGGCGGCCCCGGCAACGGAGGCAACGGCGACCACTGCGCAGACGGCGAGCACCTCTGGTGGACCGACTGCCGCTGCGGGCACGGACGGCACGCCCGACGCCGGAAACCTGTGATGGTGCCATTGCGGAGCATCGGTCGCATGGTCGCCGCCTGTGCGGTGGCGGCGGCCTTGGTGGCCGTGCCGGCAGTGACGGCCCACGCGGCCGATGCCGGGTCGAACTGGTGGTACAAGAGCTTCGGCGTGGCAGAGGCGCAGTCGCAGGGTTGGACCGGTGCCGGCGTGAAAGTCGCGGTGATCGACAACCAGATCAACCCCGACCTTCCCGTGTTCGAAGGCGCCCGGCTGAAGGTCGATGACCGCGCGCTGTGCAAGGGCGGGACAGTGCGGGTGGCCGACTCGGATCAATCGGATGCGGCAAGCCACGGGTCGGATGTCACGGCGCTGCTGATCGGCAACGGCGAGGGCAAGGGACAGGTGCGCGGCATAGCCCCTCGCGCCGAGGTCACCTTCTACGGCGAAGGCATCGGCAGCGGCGTCTGCGACTCCGGAGGCGACTTCGACGGGCGCGACCCGCTCATCGAGGGAATCCACCGGGCCGTGGCATCCGGCGCGCAGATCATCTCGATCTCGCTGGGGTGGGGCGATTACGCGACGCCCGCCGACGACGAGGCGATCGCCGAAGCGCTGGCGGCCGGCGTCGTGATCGTCGCGGCGACCCCGAACTCCGTGAAGGATGCCGAGCAGCTGTGGCCGTGGTCGTTCAACGGCGTCGTCGCGGTGAACGCGATGGATCAGAGCGGGCGCATCCAGCAGGATCAGCGGGTCTCCGGCAAGCAGATCGGCTGGAAGGACACGACGGTCGTCGCGCCCGGTGTCGGCTTTGCGTCGGTGGATTGGCGCAGCGGCACGTGGGTGATCAGCGGGGCCAGCCTCGCCACGCCGCTGACGGCGGGGATCCTGGCGGTGACGGCGCAGAAGTATCCGAAGGCGACGGGCGGCCAGCTGATCCAGTCGTTGATCCGCAACACCGGGCTGAAGGACCACGAGCTGTCCCGCAACGGCGGCTGGGGCTATGGCGTGGTCTCCCTGCGGCACATGCTGCGGGTGGACCCGATGACGTATGCGGACGCCAACCCACTGATGGACAAGTCGAAGGCCCGGCCCACGGCCGGGCAGGTGACCGCGGCCGAGGTCGCGGCATCCGCTGCGCCGGCGGCGACCGCGACGTCGTCGCCGACGCGGGTCATCCCCTCGGATGCGGCATCGTCCACTGCAGCGGGGTTGCCTATGGGCTGGATCATCGGCGCCGTGGTGCTGGCGCTGATCGCGGCCGCGGCGATCGTGATCGTGATCGTGATGAATCGGAAGAAGAGCAAGAGCGTGGGAGGGGCGAAGTGACCGGCATCTGGGAAGACCGACTCAACAACATCGCGTACGGGCTGACGTTCGGCATGCCGAACGCCGATCGGCTCATCTCGAAGATGAAGGATCTCGAGGAGGTGCTCACGAAGGCGGCGAAGGAGCCGGGCGCGACGGGGCGCACCGGCGACGCCGCCGTCGACAGTCTGAACACCGCCGCCGCGCGCGCCCAGGCCATCGCCGACACCACGAAGAGGGTTCAGGAGAAGGTGGAGCAGGCGGCGCAGGTGCAGTATGCGGCCCAGCAGGCCTATCTCAATCTGCCCGACGGGGAGCTGAGCACCCAGACCGCGAACCGCATCAGCAACACTCCCGACGGCGCCGGGGTCAACGTCGACGAAGTCGGCATGTGCCTGATCAAGGGGCCGAACACGTTGGCCGACGTGACCTCCCAGGTCGCCGATCAGCGAGAGAGTGCGGCCAAGAGCGCGGTCGAGAAAGCCAGCGACGACCTGGATGCGATCACGTTTCCGACGGAGATCAGCAGGTATGACTCGAAGCAGCGGGCAGGCGGGTCCACCGGCGGCGGGGGCGGATATCCCGCATCGGGCTCGTCGTCGCAACCGAGAAGCTTCTCCTACTATCCGGACGCGGGCGGGGTCGGCAACGGCGGAGTCTCGCCCGGTTCCGGTTCCGGTACTGGCTCCAGCGCTGGGGGAGGGTCCTTCGACTGGGGTCCCGGAAGCTATCCGATCGTTCCCGGTGGTAGCGGCTACCCGGGCGGTGACGGGTCATACCCCGGCGGCTCGCCGTACCCGGGCGGCGGACTCACGCCGAACGGCCCGGGTTCCGGCGGCACGTCATTCGGAGGCGGCGTCGGAGGTGGCGCCGGTGGTGGCGCCGGTGCCGTTCCCGGTGGTGCGGGATCGGGCCTGCTCGGCGGCGCGGCTGCCGGTGGCGCGGCGGCGGCCGGTGGTGCGGCCCTGCTCGGCGGCGGCCGCTTGGCGCGCGGCGCTGGAGCAGGCGGTGCCGGGGTAGGCGTTCCCGGCGGCGTCGGCGCGACCGGTATCGGCGGCGGCGGAGTGGGCGGTTCGGCCAACGGCGCAGGCTCGCGCGGTGGCGGCCTGCTCGGCGGCACCGGTGCCAGCCAGGGGGCTGCCGCTCGCACGGCAGCGGGTTCGGGTGCCGGAGGCCGTGGCGGCATGATGGGCGCCGGTGGCGCGGGCCAGGGCGCGGGTCGAGACCGTGACCGCCCGGAGGGCCGCGGTCTGGGCGGTCCGATCGCACCGCACCTGGAGGACGATGACCAGCGCGGACCGCGTTCGGAGTCGGCCGGTGCCGGCGGCCGCGACTGACGAAGGCGCAGCTCGGTTCCCGGGCGGCCGGCCGGGCGTCCCGACGCGGATGCCGACGCCGGTGATGGGAGGATGGACGGATGCAACCGGGCGAGACCGCACTCGAGACGCCATCGCGTCGTCGCGTCGCGATCCGTGACGGCGCCGTCAGCTACGCCGTCGTCGCCCCCGTCGACATGACGATGGATGCCGTGCTCGCCCGGATCGGGATCGACCACGGGCCCATAGGTCTGCGCGATCGGACGGGCGCCGATGTCGATCCTGCACGCACCCTGCGCGACTGCGCCGACGGTGATGTCTTCGCCATCGTCGACACCACCGCGATGGTGACTGCTCGGCGGGGCCGCGGCGTCGAACGCGGCGGCATTCGATCCGGTGCCGCCGTCGCAGCGGTGGGTTCTTTCGCGGTGGTCATCGTCGCGCTCACGCCCGTCGTCGTCCGCATCCCCGCCCCCCTCTCGGCTCTGCTCGGCGCACTCATCGCCGTCAGCGCCGTCGCCGCCGGTGTCTTCGCGGTGCGGCGGTCGGCGCCGCCGGAGGCCTCGCCGAGCGAGGCCGACCAGACCGCTGACGGGCTCGGCGCTCTCGGCGGTGCGTATGCGCCGCCCGCGCTGATGTTCGCCGCCGGTCTGCTGATCGCGCCGTGGCTCGCATGGGGCAGCGCGTATGTGGCCGTGATCTGTGCGCTCAGTGCCGTCGCCGTCCTCTCGGCCGGCCTCGCGCTGGTGGCGGTCTCTCCGACGACCTCGGGTGCGCTCGGGGCGATCTCGGGCACCACGGCGGTCGTGGCCGGCGTCTGGCTGCTCGTGCTGATCGTCGGTCTGTCCCCGACGGCCGCGTGCGCGCTGACTCTCGGCCTCGCGCCCCTGGCGCTGCGTATTCTGCCGACGGTGCTGGTCACCGCGCGGCCCGGCATGTTCATCGACTTCGTGAGGTTCCAAGTGCTCCGGTGGAGTGCGCGTCAGCGCGAGCCCGAACCAGCCCGACCCGTCGGCGCTGCACAGGCCAAGGCGATGGTCGCGCGCTCCGATGCGCAATGGCGCGCCGCGACCGCGGTGGTGTGCCTGGCGGCGGCCGTGAGCGCGCCCTTCGCGATCGTCCCCCTGCGCGTCGACGACATGCTGATCCTGGTCGGTCAGATCGTCCTGGCGCTGTGCGTCGCGTTCGCGCTGATGCTGCGCAGCGGTCGCAGTCCGCGGGGTCTGCTGCGATGGATGCCGGGCGCCGCCGCAGTCGTGGTCGTGGTCGCATCGGGCGTCGCCGTGGTCGACGTGGTCGGCCGCGATCTTCTCGGTGCCGTGGCGCTGCTGGTCCTTCTTGCGGCGGTGGTCGTCGCCGCGGTCATCGTCCCGATTGGGCGCGGCATGCGCTCCCTGGCGTGGTCGCGCGTCGGCGACCGCGTCGACGCCGTGGCGGTGGCCTTCGCGCTGCCGGCCGGGCTACTGGTGGCAGGTCTCATCGGTCTGCTGCGCGGGGTGATGGCATGAGCGCGGCAGGCGCAGCCGCGGGCGCCCCGATCACCTGTCCCGGCTGTGGTGCGGCGATGCCGGCCACGGCCGCAGTGTGCCCGACCTGCGGTGCGGCGCGCATCCGTCCGGCGGGCATCGGCGCGCGCCTGGGTGCGCTGACCGTCGACCTCGCTGCGATCGTGATCGTGGCAGCGGTGGTCGCGCTGACCACCCGCTCGCTCATCTTGGCCGGGGTGGCGACGGCAGAGGCTGTGCTGGCGCTGTGGATTCTGCAGGCGCGCACCGGGGCGAGCCTGGGCGGCGCCCTGGTGCGGGTGCGCGTGGTGCGCGTCGACAAGCCTTTCTCCCCCGGCGGAGGCCGATCCCTCATCAGGGGCCTGATCACCACTGCAGGCCTGTGCGTCCTGGTCGTGGGCGCTTGGGTGCAAGAGGCCACGGGTGCGGGCGATCGCAGCGGTCTGCGCAGGTCGTGGGCCGATCGTGCCGCAGGGACCGCGGTGCTGGAAGTGCCCCGCGTCACCGCGCGTGCAGCGGCCGGATCGCCGGTCGTACAGGCGGGCCCCAGACTCCCTCCGACGTCCTTCGCGCCGCGCGCGGCGCCGATCCCCGCCGCGCCGATCTCCGCCGCGCCGGCACAGCCGGCCACGCCGGCCCCGGCGGCGCACCCGACCCCGGTGGCGAACCCAGTGCCGGCGGCGAACCCGCTCCCGTCCGCCGTGCCGCCGCCCGCCGTGCCGGAGCCTGCCGCGTTCGAGCCCTCTCCTCGGCCCGCTGTCGCGCGCGTCGACGATGCGGCATCCGCCCCCGCCCCCACGCGCAGATCGGCCCGCGTGCCGACGATGAGCGTCATTCTGATCTTCGACACCGGGCAGCGCGAAGTCGTGCCCGTGCCGTCCGCCGTGAACCTGGGCCGCAGCCCGAACGAGACCCAGAGTGGAGACGTCGTGATCGTCGTCGACGACCCCAGCCGCACCGTGTCGAAGACCCACGCCCGGCTCGAGAACACGCTCGAAGGCACCTGGGTCACCGAGCTCGGTTCGACCAACGGCTCGGCACTGCTGGACGAGGACGGCAGCGTGCGGGTGCTCACCGCGAACCGGCGCACGTTCGTCGAAGACGGGGTGCGCGTGCGCCTGGGCGACCGGGTCATCACCGTGCGACGCATGACGGGAGCCGACTCGTGAAGGGCGCATCCCGCCTGGCGCCGCCGCGCAAGCCCACTGACCGCATCGTCGTGCAGCCGCCGCCCGAGCTCGTGCCCAGTGAGGGCGGCTCCGGCATCCTGACCTCTCTTCTGCCGATGGTCGGCAGCATCGGGGCGATCGTGATGATCGCCATGAGCAACTCGGGGCCCACCGGATTCATCACCGGCGGCATGTTCCTGCTGTCGTCGCTGGGGTTCGTGGCCGTCAACGGCTGGCGCCAGCGCTCACAGCACACCGCGCAGGTGCTGTCGAACCGGCGCGAATATCTCGCATACCTCGCCCAGCTGCGCGAGAGCGTGCGGGTTGCCGCGCGTCAGCAGCGCCGCCATGACAACTGGGAGAATCCGGCGCCGTCCACCCTGCCGTTCCTGGTTGAAGAGCGGGCGCGGGTGTGGGAGCGCCGGCCCGCCGACGAGCAGTTCCTGCAGGTGCGCGTGGGTACGAGCGACCAGCCGCTGTCGCTGACACTGACCGCTCCCGAGCTGCCGCCGCTGGCCCAGCTGGACCCCGTGGCCGCCTCGGCGGCCCACCGGCTCATGCTCACGCACGAGACGCAGCACGACCTGCCGTGCGCGGTCGGCCTCGGCGACTATGCGCGAGTCGAGATCACGGGGTCCGATGTCGAGCGGGTGCGAGCCCTCGCACGCGCCATGGTCGTCGGCATGGCAGCGCTGCAGGACCCTGAAGACGTCGTGATCGCGATCCTGGCCGGACCCGATCAGCTGGCCGAATGGGAATGGGTGAAATGGCTGCCGCACGCCCATTCGGCGCGCGTGCAGGATCGCCTGGGTGCCGCGCGCATGATCAGTGCGTCGCTGGACGCGTTGAAGGACATGCTGCCGGCGGGCCTGGTCGAGCGAGGGCGGTTCACCCGTGGCGGCACCCCGCCGGCGCCGCACGTGGTGCTGGTCGCCGATGGAGTGGACCTTCCGGTGAGCGATCCGCTGGTGGGCATCGAAGGCGTGCAGGGTGTCACTGTGCTGGACCTGCCCGCGCGCTGGGGTGAGCTGGACGATCCGGCCACGCTTCGTCTGGCGGTGCCGGCAGATCAGGCAGCCGAGGCCGAGATCCTCGATGTGTCGGCCGACGCCCGCATCTTCGTGCCGGATGCGGCGACCGTCGTCGAAGCCGAGGCCACGGCGCGCCGGCTCATGGCGCTGCGCCCCGAGCCGATCGTCACCACCGGCGGGGCGGCTCAGGCATCCGTCGGCCAGCGCGAGCTCGTCGAGCTGCTGGGCCTGCCCGACGTGCGCGACGTCGACCTCGACCGGGCGTGGGCGCCGCGGCTCGAGCGCGACCGGCTGCGCGTGCCGATCGGACAGGACACCACCGGTGCGCCCCTCATCCTCGATCTGAAAGAGGCGGCGCAGCAGGGCATGGGCCCGCACGGCGTGCTGATCGGTGCCACCGGGTCGGGCAAGTCCGAGGTGCTGCGCACGCTCGTGCTGGCGCTGGCGCTGACGCACTCGCCCGAGCAGCTGAACTTCGTCCTGGTGGACTTCAAGGGTGGTGCGACGTTCGCCGGCATGGCCGGGATGCCGCACGTGTCGGCCGTGATCACCAACCTCGGCAGCGAGCTCGCCCTCGTCGACCGCTTTCAGGACGCGCTGCAAGGCGAAGTGGTGCGGCGGCAGGAGCTGCTGCGCGCCGCGGGCAACTTCGCCAACGTCACCGACTACGAGAAGGCCCGCCGCGGCGGCCGCAGCGATCTCGAGCCGCTGCCGGCGCTGCTGATCGTGGCCGACGAGTTCTCAGAGCTGCTGGCGGCCAAGCCTGAGTTCGTCGACAGCTTCATCAACATCGGTCGCGTGGGCCGGTCGCTGGCGGTGCACCTGCTGCTGGCATCGCAGCGCCTCGAAGAGGGCAAGCTGCGCGGCTTGGACACTTACCTGTCGTACCGGGTGGGTCTGCGCACCTTCTCGGCAGCCGAGTCGCGCACGGTCCTGGGCGTGCCCGATGCCTATACGCTGCCGCAGGAGCCCGGCGTCGGCTATCTGAAGGCCGGCACCGATGGTCTGGTGCAGTTCCGCGCCGCCTACGTGTCGGGCAGGCCCAAGAGCCGCCGACCCGTCTCGAGCGGATCCGACGATGTGCAGGCCTCGGCCGTGGACGTCGACGTGTTCACCGCCGCCGCCCAGGAGTTCGACGCCGAGATCGAGTCTTCGGCTCCCGTCGCACACGAGTCGGTGCGCCTCGAGAAGCGCTCCACGTTCGAACTGGCCGTCGAGCGCATGGCAGGGCGGGGACCGGCGGCCCACCAGGTGTGGCTGCCGCCGCTGGCCGAGCCCGCGACCCTCGACCAGCTCATGCCCGACCTCGCAGTGGACCCGCAGCTGGGTCTCATCTCGCGCAGCTGGCGGGATGCCGGGGCCCTCACGGTTCCGATCGGCATCGTCGACGTGCCTCTCGAGCAGCGCCGTGAGCAGCTGACGGTGTCGCTGGGAGGAGCAGCCGGCCACGTCGCGATCGTGGGCGCGCCGCTGAGCGGCAAGTCGACCTCGGCCCGCACGCTCGTGTCGGCGCTTGCCCTGGTCACATCGCCCCTGGAGACGCAGTTCTACGTGCTCGACTTCGGCGGCGGAGCGTTCACCGGACTGCAGAAGCACCCGCACGTGGCGGGGGTTGCCACCCGCACCGACGTGGAGTCGGTGCGGCGGACGGTGGCCGAGGTGGAGGCGATCCTCGACGCGCGCGAGGCGTACTTCCGCGATCACGGCGTCGACTCGATCGACACCTACCGGCAGCGCCGCGCACAGGGCGTCGTCGACGACGGCTACGGCGACATCTTCCTGGTCGTCGACGGTTGGGCGACGGTGCGCGCCGAATACGAGCCGCTCGAGACGCGGGTGCAGACCATTGCGGCGCGGGGCCTCGGCTTCGGCATCCATGTCGTGATCACCGCCAACCGGTGGATGGAGATCCGCGCGAGCATGAAGGACCTGATCCAGACCCGGATCGAGCTGCGGCTGGGGGATCCGAGCGACTCGGAGGTCGACCGCAAGCAGGCCCAGAACGTACCGCGCAACCTGCCCGGCCGGGGCCTGTCGCGCAAGAAGCTGCAGATGCTCGGTGCCCTGCCGCGCGTGGACGGCGACGCCGACCCGTCGCACCTGGCTGACGGTGTCGACGACATGGTCGCCAAGGTGGCTGCCGCCTGGCACGGTCCCGCCGGCCCCAAGCTGCGCCTGCTGCCTCAGCTGATCACGCTGGACGAGGTGCGCACACAGGTGCCTGCCGGTTCGGCGCTCTCACGTCAGGTCCTGCTCGGCGTCGAAGAGGCCCATCTCAGCCCGTTCGGGATCGACCCGCGCAAAGAGCCGCACCTCTTCCTCTACGGCGACAGCGGCACCGGCAAGTCGTCGTTCCTGCGCGGCATCGTGCAGGAGATCACCCGACTGCACGCTGCGAACGAGGCGAAGATCTTCGTCGTCGACTACCGTCGTTCGCTGCTGGGAGAAGTGCCGCAGCCCTACCTCGGCGCCTACCTCACCTCGCATGAGCTGGCCTCGTCGGGCATGGCGGAGCTGTCGGCCTTCTTCTCCGGCCGCATCCCCGGGCCCGACGTGACCCCCGAGCAGCTGCGGCAGCGCAGCTGGTGGTCGGGAGCAGAGGGCTATGTGATCGTCGACGACTACGACCTGGTCGCCACCAGCCAGGGCAACCCGATCGCGGTGCTGCAGCCGCTGCTGGCGCAGGCGTCCGACCTGGGGCTGCACGTGGTCCTGACCCGACGCACGGGCGGTGCCAGTCGGGCCGCGTACGACCCGATCATCCAGCGGTTCACGGACCTGGGGGTCACCGGCATCCTGCTCGGCGGCAACCCCGAAGAAGGCGCCCTCATCGGCCGCGTCAAGCCGGTGCCGTCGGCCCCGGGGCGCGCGCAGGTCGTCAGCCGCAACCAGGGCACCTTCGCGGCCCAGCTCGTGTTCTCGCCGCCGACGGTGATGTAGCGCACCCGCGGTCGGGGTCGGGCGGCGGGCCGCGCGAAGGTCAGGCGGGGAAGGCGCGGCGCAGCGCATCGCGCACGTGCACGATGCCGGGGCGTGCGGCCGCCGACCGCCGGGCGGCGGTGAACAGCTCGCGGGTGGGTGCCTGGGGCAGGTCGACCAGGCGCGCCCGGGGCGGGGCATCCCCCCACACCAGGTCGGGCAGCAATCCCACGGCACGACCGGCGGCGATCAGCGAGACCTGCACCGTGAGGTCGGCGATCTCGAACCGCACGTCTGGTTCGAACCCCGCCGCGCGGCACTGATCGAGGGCCCAGCTGCGCGCGGCGGTGCCCCGCGGCTCCATCACCCAGGCGTGATCGCGCAGGTCGGCAAGGCTCGCGATGGTCTCGTCGGGTGGCAGCGCGAGCCGGATCGGGTCGTGTCCGATCACCTCGCGGTCCAGGTCCGCGCGGTGCGCGCGCGCCGAGCCGGGGTACTGTTCGGCCACCACGAGGTCGAAGCGGCGCGCCGACAACTCGAACAGACCCTCTTCGGGAGGCACTTCGGCGACGTCGACGCGCAGGTCGGGATCGCTGCCGGCCAGCAGCGACAGCGCCGGCCCCAGGATCGCCTGTGCTGCCGTCTGCATGACGGCCACGCGCACGGGCGTCGCGCTGGGCACCAGCCGCTCGAGCTCCACGCGCGCGGCCTCGTCGAGTTCGATCGCGCGTTCGGCGTGGGCGGCCAGCAGTCGTCCCTGCGCGGTCAGCCGCACTCCGCGCCCATCCGGCTCGAACAGCGAGACCCCGGCCTCGCGCTCGAGCAGTGCGAGCTGCTGCGAGATCGTCGACGGGCTGTAGGCCAGCGCGTCGGCCACCGCGGCGAGCGTGCCGCGCAGCGCGAGTTCGTGCAGCATGCGCAGTCGTCGCAGTTCGAACACGGCGCCCCCGTCTCCGGCCGTCGTCACGGCGCCGTCGGCTGCCGCTCATCATCGATAGTATCGATGGGAATTCATCATAGATGATCGCTTTTCATAATGAGTAGGATGCCGCATCCTTGGACTGTGATCCACGATGCGGTGCAGTCTGGAACCATCCGGACAGGAGTGCACATGACTGAGGCAACCATGCCCCTCACCCCCCGGCCCGACGCCCCCGAAATCGCCCACAAGGCGATCGCCCTCGCACAGCGCTGGGTGAACGAGGCGGCAGCGGCCGACGTCGACCCCGCAGCGCAGAAGCTGGCGGGTGTCCTGCAGGACGAGAACGGTCTGCCGTTCACGATCGGGTTCGTCGACGGCGTGATGCGTCCCGAATCCCTCGCGGCGGCGGCATCCAACCTGCGACGCGTCGCGCCGCTGGTGCCGTCGTTCCTGCCCTGGTATCTGCGCGCAGCGGTGCGCGTGGGCGGCGCTGTCGCCCCGATCCTGCCCTACCCGGTGGTGCCGATCGCCCGGCGCGTGCTGCGCGGCATGGTCGGCCACCTCATCGTCGACGCCCGGCCCGACAAGCTCGGCCCCGCGCTGGAGAAGATCCGCGGCGGCGGGCACCGACTGAACCTCAACCTGCTCGGTGAGGCGGTGCTCGGCGAGACCGAGGCCGCACGGCGCCTGCAGGGGGTGCACGAGCTGATCCACCGGCCCGACGTGGACTACGTGTCGGTGAAGGTGTCGGCCGTCGTCAGCCACCTGTCGATGTGGGCGTACGACGAGGTCGTCGACACCGTCGTCGAGCGCCTCGATCCGCTCTATCGCACGGCCGCGCAGTCGGGCACGTTCATCAACCTCGACATGGAGGAGTACCGCGACCTCGACCTCACGATCGAGGTGTTCACCCGCATCCTCGATGACCCGCAGCTCGCCGGCATGCAGGCCGGTATCGTTCTGCAGGCATACCTGCCCGACGCGCTGCCGGCTCTGGACCGACTCACCGCCTGGGCGCAGCGACGGGTGGACGCGGGCGGGGCCCCCATCAAGGTGCGACTGGTCAAGGGCGCGAACCTGGCGATGGAGCACGTCGACGCCGTCATGCACGGCTGGGACCAGGCGCCCTACGACCGCAAGCTCGACACCGACGCGAACTACCTGCGCTGCCTGGATGCCGCCATGCAGCCCGAGCGCACCGCCGCCGTACGGCTGGGAGTGGCCGGTCACAACCTGTTCGACATCGCCTACGCATGGCTGCTGGCGGGCGAGCGCGGCGTGCGCGAGGGCATCGAGTTCGAGATGCTCCTGGGCATGGCGCAGGGTCAGGTCGAGGCCGTCTCGCGCGAGGTCGGCCAGGTGCTGCTGTACGTGCCGGTGGTCAAGCCCAAGGAGTTCGACGTCGCGATCAGCTACCTGGTGCGGCGCCTCGAAGAGAACGCCTCGACCGACAACTTCCTGTCGGCGGCGTTCGAACTGCACGACGACGTCTCACTGTTCGACCGCGAGCGCGACCGCTTCATCGGTTCGATGCAGCGTGCGGCAGACCCCGAGCTGCACACCGGGCCGCTGCGCACACAGGACCGCACCGCCGAGGTGGCCGCGATCGGCGCGCGTGCCGCGGCGCGGCGCCTGCGCGATGCAGTCGAGGTGTCGGACGAGTCGCTCACCGAGGCCGTCTCGGCCATCGCCGAAGACGCGGTGGAAGATGCCGCGGCCGCGCCGCCGGTCACGACGGGGTCGCTGCGCATCACCGGATCCCAGCGGGTGTTCGGCGGTGAACGGTTCACCGAGACCGCCGACTTCGCACCCCGCGAGTCCGGCACTCGCGCCGTGGGCGCGCCCGGATTCGCGAACACCCCCGACTCCGACCCCGCGCTGCCGGTCAACCGTGAGTGGGCGCGCGAGATCCTGGGGCGCATCTCCACCTCCATCGCCGGCGACGCGACGCTGGCGTCGGCCCGGGTGACCGACGCCGACGTCTTGGATGGGATCGTCACACGGGTCAGGTCCGCCGGCTCCGCGTGGGGCGCACGTCCCGCCGTCGATCGCGGAGTGGTCCTGCAGGCCGCCGCGCGCACGCTGGAGGCGCGCCGGGGCGAACTCATCGAGGTGGCCGCCAGCGAGACCGGCAAGGTCTTCTCCGAGGGTGACATCGAGGTCAGCGAGGCCGTCGACTTCGCGAACTACTACGCCGCCGGCGCCCGTGAGCTCGACAGTGTCGCCGGGGCCGTGTTCGTGCCGTCGCAGGTGACCGTCGTCACGCCGCCGTGGAACTTCCCGATCGCGATCCCCACCGGCGGTGTGCTGGCAGCCCTGGCCGCCGGCTCCGGTGTCGTGTTCAAGCCGGCGCCGCAGGCCCGGCGCTGCGCGGCCGTCATCTGCGAGGCGCTGTGGGAGGCCGGTGTTCCCCGTGACGTGCTGGCACTGGTCGACATCGATGAGGGAGATCTCGGACGGCAGCTGATCACACACGACGACGTCGACCGCGTGATCCTCACCGGGTCGTGGGAGACGGCGGCGCTGTTCCGCTCGTGGCGCCCCGACCTGCCGGTGCTGGCCGAGACCAGCGGCAAGAACGCCATGGTCATCATGCCGTCCGCAGACCTCGACCTGGCGGCATCCGATCTGGTCAAGAGCGCGTTCGGGCACGCCGGGCAGAAGTGCTCGGCCGCGTCGCTGGCGATCCTCGTCGGCCCGGTCGCCCGCTCCGAGCGCTTCCGCCGGCAGCTGATCGACTCGGTGCGCTCGCTGCGCGTGGGCCCGCCGTCGGACCCGCTGGCCGAGGTGGGCCCGGTCATCGAGAAGCCGCAGGGCAAGCTGCAGTGGGCGCTGACCACTCTCGCCGAGGGGGAGAGCTGGCTCGTGGAACCGCAGCCGCTGGACTTCGGCCCCGAGACGGCGGGACGCTTCTGGACGCCCGGTGTGCGCGAAGGCGTGCAGCCGGGGTCGCGGTTCCACCTCGAGGAGTTCTTCGGCCCGGTGCTGGGCATCGTCCATGCGCGCACGCTGGCCGAGGCCATCCGCATCCAGAACGGCGTGGCGTACGGTCTGACGGCGGGTCTGTACACGCAGAACCCGCAGGACCTGCAGATCTGGCTCGACGGCGTCCAGGCCGGCAACCTGTACGTCAACCGCGGCATCACCGGTGCCATCGTGCAGCGCCAGCCCTTCGGCGGCTGGAAGCGGTCGTCGGTGGGCGCCGGCACGAAGGCAGGCGGTCCGAACTATCTCATCGGCCTCGGCTCGTGGCGTTCTTCGACCGGTGCTGCCGTGTCCAAGACGCTGCACCTGCGGGGGCTGGACAACCGGCTCACCGAGATCATCGAGGCTGCGCAGCCGTCGATGGACTTCGAGGCCTTCGAGTGGCTGCGGCGCGCGGCGCTGTCGGATGCCGTGGCCTGGGACCGTGAGTTCGGCCAGGTGAAGGATGTCTCGCACCTGGGCGTCGAGCGCAACCTGTTCCGCTATCGCGCTCTGCCGGTCGCCGTGCGCGCGACCCCCGATGCGACACTGCACGAAGTGCTGCGCGTCGCGCTGGCAGGGGTTCGCGCCGGGGGCGCGTTCACGCTGTCGCTGGCCTCGGGGCTTCCCACGGCCGTGCGTCGTGTGCTGTCCGAGCAGGGAGTGGCCGTGTTCGTGGAGACCGACGTGCAGTGGATGCAGCGGGTCGGCGCCTCGCGGGGGGCGAGGGATGCCGCGGCCGCGGCAAGCGGCACGGATGAGACATCCACCCCGCCGCGCGTGCGGCTCGTGGGCCGACCGGACTCCATGGCCCGGCTGCATGCGGCGCTCGCCGAGGCGGTGCACGGCAACCCCGACCTCGCCGTCTACGACAACGAGGTGACCACGGCCGGGCGTCTCGAGCTGCTGCCGTTCCTGCACGAGCAGGCGATCGCGATCACCGCGCATCGCTTCGGCAACCCCGACGACTGGAGTCAGGACATCATCTGAGCGTGCGAGAGCGCGCCAGGCGCGAGTACCAGAGCGCGCTGTCTTTCGGCGTGCGCGCGAGGGTGTCGAAGTCGACCCGGACGAGGCCGAAGCGCTTGTCGTACCCGTACGCCCACTCGAAGTTGTCCAACAGCGACCAGGCGAAATAACCGCGGACATCGGCACCGTCGTCGCGAGCCTGCTGCACCACCGCGAGGTGCCGGCGCAGGTAGTCGATGCGGTCCGGGTCGTGCACGACCGGGTGCCCGTCGCTCATGGTCACCGCATCCGCGAACGCCGCGCCGTTCTCGGTGACCAGGAGCCATTGCTGCGGGTGCTCGCGGTGCATGCGCATGAGCAGCTCGTACAGGCCGCTCGGGTCGATGTTCCACCCCATCTCGGTGTAGGGCCCGGGCTGGGGCAGGAACTGCACCGACGCGGCGCCCGGCCACGGCGACGCCGTCGACGTGTTGTGACCGGCGGAGTGGTTGTTGCTGCCGACGCCGTCCCAGCGGCGCACGCGGCTGGTCGAGTAGTAGTTGACGCCGATCGCCTCCAGCGGCTGGTGGATCCGGGCCAGGTCGCCGTCGTGCACGAACGACCAGTCGGTGACCGTCGCCGTGTCGGCCAGCAGATCGTCCGGGTAGGCGCCTGCGAGCATCGGATCCAGGAAGATGCGATTTCCGACGGCATCGATCTGCCGCGCGGCGTCGACGTCGCCGGCGTCATCGGCGCGGTCGGGGCGCACGACATGCAGGTTCAGCGCCACCGAGAACTGCGCGTCCGCGCGCACCCGCGCCCGCAGCGCCTGCAGGGCGAGCCCGTGTGCGAGGTTCAGATGGTGCGCAGCGCGCAGTGCCGTCACCGGATCGGTGATGCCGGGGGCGTGCACGCCCGAACCGTGCCCGAGGAACGCCGAGCACCACGGCTCGTTCAGCGTCGTCCACATCTGAACACGATCGCCGAGCGCCTCGCCTGCGACAGCGGCATAGTCGGCGAATGCCGCCGCGGTGTCGCGATCCGCCCAGCCCCCGGCATCCTGCAGCGCCTGCGGCAGATCCCAGTGATAGAGCGTGACGACGGGGTGGATGCCGCGGGCCAGCAGCCCGTCGACGAGACGGTCGTAGAACGCGAGACCTGCCGGGTTGGCCGGTGCGCGGCCGCTCGGCTGGATGCGCGGCCACGCGAGGGAGAAGCGGTAGGCGTCCATCCCCAGCGATGCCATCAGGTCGAGATCCTCTTCGAGCCGGTGGTAATGGTCGCAGGCGATGTCTCCGGTGTCGGCGTGGGCCACGTTGCCCGGTGTGTGGCTGAAGGTGTCCCAGATGGAGGGGCCGCGCCCGTCCTCGTGCACGGCGCCCTCGATCTGATACGAGGCCGTCGCCGTGCCGAAGAGGAACCGTTCGGGGAACATGTCGACTCGCCATCCTTCTGTCGCACCGGTCGGTGTGTCACGGGGAAACGACTGCGCAGAGAGTGCTGAAAGCAAATCCTCAGGAACACAACCGAACCGGTTAAGTTAGAATACTGCTCAGATCCTCCTCATGGAAGCGGTGGCCCGTCCCGGGCACCGGAGCGAGGCGGTCGCGGCCGCAGGCCGGCCGTGCGAGACGAAGGAGTCAGGGGTGGAAGCGAAGAAGAAGGCGGTCGCGGCAACCACGATCGCAGCAGCGATGGCGATGCTGCTGGCAGGATGCTCCGGCGGGTCCAGCGGTACCGGCGCCAGCGGCGGCAACAGCGGCACGACCCTCACCTACTGGGCCAGCAATCAGGGTTCCAGCCTGCAGAACGACAAAGAGGTGCTGACGCCGATTCTGAAGGACTTCACGAAGCAGACCGGAATCAAGGTCGACCTCCAGGTGATCGGATGGAACGATCTGCAGACCAAGATCCAGACCGCCGTCACGAGCGGCCAGGGCCCGGACGTCGTCAACATCGGCAACACGTGGGGCACCTCCTTCCAATCGACCGGTGCTTTCGTGCCGTTCGACTCGAAGAACGCCAGCGCGATCGGGGGCCTCGACCGCTTCGTAAAGACCGCGCTGGATGCCGGCGGGGCGCCCGGCAAGACCCCCACCTCCGTTCCGCTGTACGGCCTGGCCTACGGCCTCTACTACAACAAGGCGCTGTTCCAGCAGGCAGGCCTCCAGCCGCCGACCACCTGGGAGGATTTCGTCGCCGACGGCAAGAAGCTCACGCACGGCGCTCAGTGGGGGCTGACCCTCGCGGCGGCCAGCTACACCGAGAACATCCACTTCGCCTTCTTGACGGCGGCCCAGAACGGTGGCGCGTTCTATGACGCCAGCGGCA